>CAZCPY010000208.1:0-3922 GCA_964499865.1 uncultured Rhodobacterales bacterium
ACAGCAGCGTGCCGTAGGGCACGCGGAAGCGGAAGCCGTTGGCGGCGATGGTGGCTGATTCCATGTCGAGCGCGATGGCGCGCGACTGGCTCAGGCGCTTCACCGGGCCGGACTGGTCGCGCAGTTCCCAGTTGCGGTTGTCGATGGTGGCGACCGTGCCGGTGCGCATGATCCGCTTGAGTTCGAAGCCCTGCAGCTGCGTCACGTCCGCCACCGCCTCCTGCAGCGCCACCTGCACCTCGGCCAGGGCCGGGATCGGCACCCAGACGGGCAGGTCGTCGTCCAGCACATGGTCCTCGCGCAGGTAGGCATGGGCCAGGCAGAAATCGCCCAGTGACTGCGAATTGCGCAGGCCCGCGCAGTGGCCGACCATCAGCCAGGCATGCGGGCGCAACACGGCGATGTGGTCGGTGGCGGTCTTGGCGTTCGACGGGCCGACACCGATGTTGACCAGCGTGATCCCCTGCCCGTCAGGCCGCACCAGGTGATAGGCGGGCATCTGCGGACCCCGCGAAAGGGTCGGCACCGGCGCCTCGGGCGTGGTGATCACATGGTTCCCGGGCGCGACAAAGGCGGTGTAGCCCGAGGCCGGATCGGCCAGCGCGCCGCGGGCGTAGGCCTCGAACTCGTCGACGTAGAACTGGTAGTTGGTGAACAGCACATGGTTCTGGAAATGCGCCGCCTCGGTCGCGGTGTAGTGCGACAGGCGGGCCAGCGAGTAGTCCACCCGTTGCGCCGTGAAGGGCGCCAGCGGGATCGAGCCGTCCGCGTTGCGCAGGCGCTGGCCGTTGACGATGTCGTCGTTGGTGGTCGACAGGTCCGGCACGTCGAAGACGTCGCGCAGCGAAAAGGTCAGCGCGCCTTCCTGCGGGACCGGCAGGCCCGCGGCCATGGCGGCGGCAAAGTGGATCGGCATCGGCGTGTCCGACATGCCCACCACCACCGGCACGCCGTGGTTCTGGATCAGCAGGCCCAGCTGCTGCTGCAGGTACTGGCGGAACAGGTCGGGGCGCGTGATCGAGGTGGCATAGACGCCGGGATGGGCGACGTGGCCGAAGCTCAGGCGGCTGTCGGCCTGGACGTGGCTGGTCACCAGCATCCGCACCTCGGGGTAGAACGCGCGCACCCGGTGCCGGGGCGGGCCATCGTCCAGCGCGGCGCGGAAGGCGTCCAGCAGGAAGTCGCGCGACAGGGCGTAGAGCCGCTCCAGCCGCGCCACCGCCGCCGCGGCGTCGGTGAAGGCCTCGGGCGCGGGGGCCTCGGGCGTCGCGGGCGGGGGAAGATCGTCCTGCATCCTGTCCTCGGGCGTGATCGTCCATGTTGTGCCAAAGCGGGGGGGCGCCGCAAGGGCTGGCTGACAGACCGCGGTGACAGCGACGTGACGGCAGCAGGGCCTCAGGCCCGGCGGAACCAGACATGCGCGGCGCGGTCGGCCTCGTGGCCCCGGTCGGGGCGGTCGTAGATCGGCAGGTCCTCGCGCCCCGGATCGGTTACCGGCAGCGCCGCCAGCGCCGCGGCAAAGCCCCTGTCCCAGACCCCCAGGTTGACCGACAGCACGGCCAGCCCGCCCGGCGCCATCAGGGCCACCAGCGGCGCCAGCGCTTCCGGCCCCAGGTGGCCATGCGTGAAGGTGCCGGAACTGACCAGCCCGCGGTAGGGCGCGGGCAGGGGCGGCAGGGCTCGGGTCAGGTCGGCCCGCACCAGATGGCGGTAGACACCCTTGGCCGCCGCCGCGGCCAGCATCTCCTCCGACAGGTCGATGCCGTCCACCGGCCCGACGCCGGCCTGCGCCAGCGCCGCGCCGACCAGCCCCGTGCCCGCCCCCGCGTCCAGCACCGGCCCCGCACCCCCCAGGGCGGCGAAGCGGGCGGCCACGAGGACGGGAAGACGATAGCCGGTGCGCGCGGCAAAGCCGTCGTCGTAGCTGGCCGCCCAGGCGGCATAAAGCCGCCGGTTGTCCTCGGGCGAGGTGGCGCCATAGGCCGCCTCGAGGCCGGGGTCGTCGGGGGGCTGTGCTGCGGTCATCCCGCGATCAGCGCACCCCGGCGCCCGTCGCGTCAAGTCCCTGCCGCGGTCAGCCGGGGTCGTCCCTGCCCTCGACCCGCGGCGGCGCTTTCGCGGCGGGCGCCGGGCCGTCGCCGCCGTCCCGGTCCTCGCGCTTCAGCCGGGCCGCCGCCTCGGCCAGCGCGGCGCGCAGGCGGCCGCGCTTTTCGGTGCGCTCCTGCGCCTTGGCGGCGCGGGCCTTCTGGTAGGCCGCCACGATCGGGATCGTGAGGTAGTAGAACACCAGGCTCAGCACGAGCCCCGGACCCAGGGCACCGATGAAATAGGGCAGGTAGACGGTGTCCCAGAACGCCGCCAGGCCGGTCCAGTCGGTCCGGGCATCCGTGAACATCGCAGCGAAGTTGCGCCACAAGTCGCTGCCCGCCTGTTCGAAGGCCGCAAGGATCGCCTTGCCGGTCAGGGGCGTCTCCACCCCCAGCATCCAGTGACCCAGCGCGATGGCGCCCACGGCGAAGAACGGCGTGGTGACGGGGTTGGAGTTGAAGGTGGCCAGCAGCGCGGCCAGCACGTTGCCGCGGATCAGGCGGGCGAAGGCCCAGGCGAAGACGAACTGCACCCCCGGCAGGGGCAGAAAGCCGATCAGCGACCCCGCGAAGACCCCGCGCGCGATGCGGTGCGGCTGGTCGGGCAGGCGCCGCATCCGCAGCGTGACATAGCGGATCGCGCGCGCGAAACCGCCCGTCGGATAGACCAGCTCCCGCGCCGTCAGAAGCCAGGACTTGGGGGTGCGGCGCTTGAAGACCAAGAGGCGGCCTCGGGGGTCAGAGGGCGGGGGCGTCGCCGGTCAGATAGGGCGGAACCCGCCCGCTGTCACCCTGCCGCAGGCGGACGACAGGCGGGCGACGGCCGGTTGTTGCCCCGTCTCCGCAGCACCGGGGTGCCGGATGCCGAACCGAAAGAGGCGCCGGTGCCCCGCCGATGCCATCGGAAACCCGCCCCGGCCTTGCGCCGGGGCCTCGCCCTGCCCCGGGCACCGCAAGATTGCGGGCCGGGCCGCCGGTCGGGCCCGGGACGGGGTTTGCGGGCGGCGGCGTTCCGGCCATGCCCTACAGCCGCCGCCCCGGGTCGCGGAGGCGGGCGATTTCGGCCACGTCGGTATCGGCCTCGAGCGCGGTCATCAGCTGGTGCAGGTGTTCGGCGTCGCGCAGGTCGGCGTCCACGCGAAGCCGGTAGAAATCCGGCTTGCGGTCGGTGAATTCGAGGTCCGAGATATTGGCCTTCTGCTCGCCGATCAGCGTGCAGACGCGGCCCAGCACGCCGGCGTCGTTGGAAATCGTCAGGATCATGGTCACGGTGTAGACCGGCGGGTGCCGGCCCGGCTGCCAGTGCAGGTCGATCCAGCGGTCGCTGTCGTCGTCGAATTCCGACAGCGCCGGGCAGTCGATGGCATGGGCGACCACGCCCTTGCCGCGGTAGGTGATGCCCACGATCCGTTCGCCCGGGACCGGCTGGCAGCAGGGCGCGCGGCGGAAGTCCTGGCCGGCCTTCAGCCCCACCACCGGGCGGTCGCGGTCCACGAGGTCCGCCTGCGCCTGGGCAAGCTCGGGATACAGCGTCTCGACCACCCGCCGCGCCGGGATCTCGGCCGACCCGAGGCGCGCCAGCAGGTCGGTCTCGTCGGCCAGCCCCATGGTGCGCGCTGCGGTGCGCAGCGCCTTGTCGGTGACCTTGCGGCCGACATGCTCGAACGCCGCCCGCGCCAGTTCCTGCCCAAGCTTGACGAAGCGCTCGCGGTCTTCCTCGCGCAGGGACCGGCGGATCGCGGCCTTGGCGCGGCCGGTGGTCACGATGTCGATCCAGGACGCCTGCGGGCGCTGGCCCTCGGCCGTGATGATCTCGACCGACTGGCCGTTCTTGA
>CAZCPY010000209.1:0-3912 GCA_964499865.1 uncultured Rhodobacterales bacterium
CCTTGACGCCCTGGGTGTCGAGCACGCCGCGCAGGATGTGGTAGCGCACGCCCGGAAGGTCCTTCACCCGGCCGCCGCGGATCAGCACGACCGAGTGTTCCTGCAGGTTGTGCTTTTCGCCGGGAATGTAGGAGATGACCTCGAAGCCGTTCGTCAGCCGCACCTTGGCGACCTTGCGCATGGCCGAGTTCGGCTTCTTCGGCGTGGTGGTGTAGACACGCGTGCAGACGCCGCGCTTCTGCGGGCATTCCTGCAGGTGCTGCGACTTCGACTTGCGCACGTTCGCTTCCCGGGGCTTCCGGATCAGCTGTTGGATCGTCGGCATCTGTTCGCCCTTCTTCCGTCCCGTTTGGCCCCCCGCGGGAAGGCCGGTTCATGCGCCTGTGCGTCCACAAACGCGAAAACCGCAGGCGGCCTCTCGTCCGAGGGCCGGTGCGGTGGAATTCCAGAGGATCGGGGCGACAAGCCCGGATCGTGCCCAGTCAGTCCAGAGCCACCTTCGGGCGTTCCTGCGACGGACCCCCCGTTCGTGTGGCCGCGCTCTTAGGGGGAATCGCCGGGGGTGTCAACACGCGGGCAAGCGGATCGCGGGCGGGGCGCAGCAGGGGCGCCAGCGCCAGCCCGACGCCGGCGACCACCAGCCAGGAAAACACCACGTCCGACAGGAAGTGGCGCCCCGTCACGATCCGCAGCAGGCTGCCCGCCAGCGCCAGGACAAGCGCCAGCGCCCAGACCTGCCAAAGCCGCCGCGGGCCGATGCGGTGGCGCAAATGCCAGGCGATCACCGCCAGCGACAGCCCCAGCGCCGCCGCGGCCGAACCCTCGCCCGACACGAAGGAACAGTTCTGCGCACATTGGTCGGCGGGCAGCAGCGGCGCGGTGAACAGCTTCGTCCCGCCGAACTCGGTCACCTGCGACGGGCGCGCGCGGCCCCAGTTGTCCTTGAGCAGCAGGTTTGTGACCACGCCCACGCCGATGCCATACAGCGCCAGCACGAAGCCCCAGACCCGCGGCGGCAGCCACAGGCCGGGCCGTCCGGTCGCCTTGCCCACCACCAGACCCGCCAGCGCCACCGCCGTCAGCAGGATCGAGGCATCCCAGATGCGATAGCGCAGCCAGGCAAGGGGCGCGGCCTTTTCCAGCGGAAAGCCGCGCCCGTCGAAGAACAGCGCAGAGACGCGCAAGTCGATCCAGGGCATCGCGGAAAAGATCAGTGCCGCCACCACGCAGGCCAGCAGCCAGGCGCGCGCAAGCCGGTTCCGGTCGCCCGCGTCAAGCGCACGGCGCAGCTCTAGCACTCCACGTCCCCGTCCCCCCGGCTGGCCGGCCTCTGCCACGGTATGGCCGGATGCGCCACCGTTTCACAAGACCTCTCTTGCGTCACCGATGGTTACAAGGGCGTGACCGCCGCGTGTCCCCGCCGCGACACCGCCGTGGACAGGCCGCCCTACCCCCGGGCGCTGCCGCGCTTCAGCCGCCGCTCGCGCCAGATGGTGAACAGCCCGCTTGCCACCACGATCGCCGCGCCCAGCAGGGTCAGACCGTCCGGAAGCGTGCCGAAGGCGACCCAGCCCAGCAGGATCGCCCACAGCAGCGCCGTATAGCGGAACGGCGCCACTACCGCGATGTCGCCCACCCGCATCGCGCCGACCGACAGGAGGTAACCCGCAAACAGCGCCAGCGACGCCATCAGCAGAAGGCCCGCCTGCCCGACCGTGACCGGCACCCAGCCCGCGCCAAGGGCCACCCCGGTCCAGCCCATCGCCGCCACCGCCAGCCCCGAGGCCAGTGCCACCGTCGCCGTCGGCAGGCCGCCCGACATCGCCCGCGTCGACAGGTCGCGCACCACGACGAAGGCCACCGACACGAGGCCAAGCACCGACCAGCGGTCAAAGCCCTCGGTCCCCGGCCGCACGATCAGCATGACGCCGACAAACCCCACCGTGATCGCGGTCAGCCGCCGCCACCCGATCCGCTCGCCGAACACCAGCGCCGCCCCCAGCGTCACCGCCAAGGGCAGCGCCTGCAGGATCGCCGAGAGGTTGGCCAGTTGCATGTGCACCAGCGCCGCAAGAAAGGTCAGCGTGGCGACAAGCTCTGCCGCCGTGCGCAACCCCAGGAGCCCGCGGTCCCGCGCAGCGGCGGGCAGCGACAACCCGCCCTTCCGCGCCGCATACAGCAGCAGGAACAGCGAGGCGAGCGTGCCGCGCAGCGCGATGGCCTGCATCAGCGGCATGCCTTGCGTGACCGCCTTCATGCAGGTGTCGTTGAACGTAAAGGCCGCCATCCCCGCGCTCATCACCAGGATGCCGCGCGCATTGGGGGACAGGAGCATGGCGGACAGACCTCGACCGGTGGAACGCGCCCTGCCTAGCGCAGGATCGGACCGGGCGGAACCTCGGAGCGAGGGCGCTTCCCTCCCCCCTCGTGGGGGAGGGAGAGGGTGGGGGGGGCGCCCCGCCGGTCACGGGGCCCCCCCTCCCCCATCCCCTCGCCACGAGGGGGAGGGGAGGCGCCTTGGCGGGCCGCCCGCCCTTTCGGCGAACGCGGATGACGCCGCCGGATACCACGCCCCGCGACATGCTGCCGCCACAGACGGGAAAGGCCCCCGTCCCGGCTGGCGGGACGGGGGCCTTGACCTGACCCGCTCCCCTTGGGGGGGGGCGCAGAAGCCGCACCTACATGTCGCGGCTTTCGATCGTGTCGACGAGGCCGCTGTCGCCCTCGTCCAGGTCGATGACCTCATCCATCGGCGCGGCCAGCCGGGCCGCGGCTTCGGCTTCGGCCTTGCGCAGCGCGATCACCTTCTGGTCGCGGTCGAGCGCGATCTTCTTGACCCGCGAGGTCGCCCCGCCGGTCCCCGCCGGGATCAGCCGGCCGACGATCACGTTTTCCTTCAGGCCCACCAGCTTGTCGCGCTTGCCCTGCACCGATGCCTCGGTCAGCACGCGCGTGGTCTCCTGGAACGACGCCGCCGAGATGAAGCTGCGGGTCTGCAGGCTGGCCTTGGTGATGCCCAGCAGGATCGGCTCGGCCACGCAGGGCCGCAGGCCGCGGGCCTCGGCCTTGCCGTTCTCCTCGTCAAGCTCGGCCTTGTCGACGTGTTCGCCCTTGAGCAGCGTGGTGTCGCCGGACTCGAGGATCTCGAACTTCTGCAGCATCTGGCGGACGATCACCTCGATGTGCTTGTCGTTGATCTTCACGCCCTGCAGCCGGTAGACGTCCTGCACCTCGCCGATCATGTAGGACGCCAGCGCCTCGACACCGAGGATGCGCAGGATGTCATGCGGCGCGGGGTTGCCGTCCATGATGTAGTCGCCCTTCTGCACGAAGTCGCCTTCCTGCACCGGGATGTGCTTGCCCTTGGGGATCATGTACTCCTGCTCGGGCAGCGTCTCGTCCACCGGCTTGACGGTGATCCGGCGCTTGTTCTTGTAGTCCTTGCCGAAGCGCACGAAGCCGTCGGCCTCGGCGATGATCGCGTGGTCCTTGGGACGCCGCGCCTCGAACAGTTCCGCCACGCGGGGAAGACCCCCGGTGATGTCCTTGGTCTTGGCGCCCTCGCGCGGGATGCGCGCGACCACATCGCCCGGTCGCAGCGCCTGGCCGTCCTCGATCGACAGGATGGCGTCCACCGACATCGCATAGGAAATCGGGTTGCCGTTGTCGGCGCGGACGGGATCGCCGGTCGCCGGGTCCATGACGATGACCTCGGGCTTGAGGTCGCCGCCCTTGGGGGCGGACCGCCAGTCGGTGACGATCTTCTGCGTCATGCCGGTGGAATCGTCGGTATCCTCGCGCACCGAGATGCCCGAGATCAGGTCCTTGAACCGCGCCACGCCGGTCTTTTCGGCGATGATCGGCAGGGTGTAGGGGTCCCATTCGAACAGCTTGTGGCCGCGCTTGACCGCC
>CAZCPY010000210.1:0-3809 GCA_964499865.1 uncultured Rhodobacterales bacterium
GGGCGGCGTCGGCGGAGCGGTCGCCCGGTGCGGCGCCGCGGCGGGGTTTTGGCGCGGGTCCGGGCACGGGTTCTCGCACCGGGCCGGGCGCGGCGCCCGCGCCGTCCTCGCCGCGCGGGCGGCGACCGGCCCGGGGCGGGGTGTCGCCGCGGGGCAGGGGCATCTCGACGGGGTTGCCGGTCACGTCGAGGCCGAGCTGGTCGCGCAGGACCCGGGCCTTGACCTCTTCCACCGCGCCCGCCGCAAGGTCGCCCAGGCGGAAGGGCCCGTATCCCGTGCGGATCAGCCGGTTGACGTAGAGCCCCACCGCCACCATCGCCCGCCGGATCTCGCGGTTCTTGCCCTCGCGCAAGGATACCGTCAGCCAGGCGTTGGCCCCCTGCGACCGGTCGAGCGTGACGGTCATCGGCTGGAACCTTTCGCCATCCACCGTGATGCCCTGCCGCAAGGGCTCCAGCATCGCGTCCGTCGGCCTGCCGTTCACCCGCACCCGGTACTTGCGCAGCCAGCCGGTCGAGGGCAGTTCCAGCCGCCGTTTCAACTCGCCGTCGTTGGTCAAGAGAAGCAGGCCCTCGGAGGTCAGGTCAAGCCGCCCGACAGGCATGACGCGCGGCAGCCCCTCGGGCAGGTGGTCGAAGACGGTGTCGCGGCCCTTTTCGTCCGAGGCCGAGGTCACCAGCCCCTCGGGCTTGTGATAAAGCCACAGCCGTGCCCGGTCCGGTTCGGCGACCGCGCGGCCGTCGACGGTCACGCGGTCCTTCCCGGTCACGGTAACGGCGGGGGTGTCGAGTACGCGGCCGTTCACCGCGACGCGGCCCTCGGCGATCATGCGTTCGGCCTCGCGGCGCGAGGCGATGCCCGCGCGCGACAGGAACTTGGCGATGCGGTCGCCGGTGTTGTCGGGGGCGGTTTCGGGGGTGTTGTCGGGGGTGTCGGCCATGCCGCCCTTATGGCCCGGCCCCGCGCCCGGCGGAACCCCTCGCGCGCTGCGGTTGCGGGCGGCGGCGCGGCAGGGCAGGGTCGCGGCCATGACGGGCTTCTCGAGTTTCATGGCGCAGGCGCTGGCCGAGGCGCGGGCCGCGGGCGACCGCGGCGAGGTGCCGGTAGGCGCGGTGGTGGCGCGGGATGGCCGGGTGCTGGCGCAGGCGGGCAACCGGACGCGCGAGACCGCCGACCCCACGGCGCATGCCGAGGTGCTGGCGATCCGCGCCGCCTGCGCCGCGCTGGGGTCGGAGCGGCTGACGGGCTGCGATCTTTACGTCACGCTGGAACCCTGCGCGATGTGCGCGGGCGCCATCGCGGCGGCGCGCATCGCGCGGCTGTATTACGGCGCGTCGGACCCCAAGTCGGGCGGCGTGGCCCGGGGCGCCCGGGTCTTTGCCCACCCCCAGTGCCACCACGCGCCAGAGGTCTACGACGGCCTTTCCGCCGAGGCCTGCGCCGCGCTCCTGCGCGGCTTCTTTGCGGCCCGGCGCGACGGATAGGGGCACCGGGCGCTGGCCCGGGCCCCGGCCCTCGCCGGCGCGGATCGTCGCGGGCTTGCGGCGGTCTCCCGATCCCTCGGCCGCGGCCGGTCGGTCCCCGACGTGCCGCAGGCGCCGGACAGGGGCGGCTCGCCTCCCTGCCCGTGCGGAAGGCAAGGGGAAGGCATGGGGAAGGGATGGGTGCCCGGACCCGGCCGGAAGGGCTCAGAGCGGCAGGGGCACCATCACCTGCGGCTCCAGCACCCGCGTGCCGGACGGCATGCCCGCGATCAGGGACCCCGCGTCCTGCGCCAGCACGGGGAAGGTGCGGTAGTGGCAGGGCACCACGATGCGGAAGTCGAACCAGCGGCGGCAGGCATAGGCGGCGCGCGCCATGTCCATGGTGAAATGCCCGCCGCAGGACAGGATGCCGATGGTCGGGCGGTGCAGGTCGGCCATCCACTCCATGTCGGCCATCAGGTCGGTGTCGCCCGAGACGTAGATCACCTCGCCCTCGCCCGCGATCATGAACCCCGCCTCGGACCCCGCGGCGACCGGCCCCTGCGGGGTGGAGACGGACGAGGAATGGCAGGCGTCGACCATCGTCACCCGCGCGCCGTTCAGGTCCACCGTGCCGCCCTTGTTGAAGCCCAGCACCTCGACCTTGTCCCGCGCGGCATACCAGCTCACGAGGTCGTAGATGCCCACCAGCGGCACGCCCGCCTCGCGCGCGATCTGCGCGGCATCCCCGGCGTGGTCGCCGTGGCCGTGGGTCAGCAGCACATGCGTGACCCCGGCGACGGCATCGGCGCGGCGGCCTTGCGGGAACAGCGGCTGGCCGGTCAGCCAGGGGTCCACGAGCAGCACGGCGCGCTCGATCTCGATGCGAAAGCCGGAATGGCCGAGCCAGGTGATCTTCATCGGGGGCCCCCCTGTCGGTGTGGGCATATGGGCCGCGCGGCCGGCGGGGCAAGGCGGCGGGAGGGCGGGCCGGCCTGCCGGGCGGTGTCGGCAGGCGGGCAACAAGCGGTGCCGGCCGAACCGGACCGCGCGTCCGGGATGCAGGCGCCGGCGGGCCCGGACGGCGTGCCCCGCGACCGGCCCGAGACCGACAGGGGCCCGGTGCCGTTCGGCATCCCGGCCTTCTTCGGGCGCCGGGGCCGCGCCGGGCGCAGCGCCGCAACGGTGCGTTTCCGCGCCGGACAAGGACCGCCTGACCGGCGTCGCGCCACCGGTTTCCTGGCAGGAAACCGGACCGGAAACTTCGCAGTTTCCGGCGCGGAGTTTTCACAAAACTCCGCCTGCGGCGCGGCGGGGGATTCCCCTGCGGACGGTCCCGGGCTAGGCCGGGCACAAGGCGAGGGGGCGGGCATGGACTGGCTGGCGGCGGTGGACGGCTATTGCGAAAGGACCGGGCCGGGGCTTTGGGCCGAGCCGCTGAACGCGGTCACCAACGCGGCCTTCCTGGTGGCGGCGGCGGTGATGTGGATGCGGGTGGGCCCGCGGACCACCGGGCGGGTGCTGTGCCTGGTCCTGGCGGCGATCGGGCTTGGGTCGCTGGCGTTCCACACCTGGGCGAACCGGCTGACGGGGCTTCTGGACGTCGCCCCCATCGCCGTCTTCATCCTGGCCTATGTCTTCGTCGCCACGCGGGATTTCCTCGCGGCGTCAGCCCTGGTCGCGGGCGGCGCGGCGGTGGCCTTCATCCCCTATGCCGCCGCCCTGACGCCGGTCTTCGGCGCGCTGCCGTTCTTCACCGTCTCGGCCTTCTACTGGCCGGTGCCGGTGCTGATCCTGGGCTATGCCGTGGCATTGCGCGGCCGCGCCCCGGCGACGGCGCGGGGGCTGGTCATCGGGGCCGCGGTGCTGGTGGCCTCGCTGGCCTTCCGGTCGCTGGACATGGGCCTCTGCGACCGCCTGCCCATCGGCACGCATTTCCTGTGGCACCTGCTGAACGGGCTGATGCTGGGCTGGATGATCGAGGTCTGGCGGCGGCATGCCGGTGGAGAGGGGCGCGCGGGCGGCCTGTAAGCCGGATTCTGTCCCGGGGGTTGCCCCCCATGGATGACCATTCCTCTCGCCCCGCCCTTGCGGACGGGGTCCAGCTGCCAACCCGGGCCTCTCGGGCTGAAGCGTCCCTGCGGCGGTATCCCGTTTCCGGGACCGGACCCGCGCGAGGCCCCTATTTGGCATTGCTCCGGGTGGGGCTTGCCATGCCGGTCCGGTTGCCCGTCCCGCGGTGGGCTCTTGCCCCACCGTTTCACCTTTACCACGCAGGCGTGGAAGTCTCTTCTCTGTGGCGCTTTCCCTGGGGTTGCCCCCGCCGGGCGTTACCCGGCACCCTTG
>CAZCPY010000211.1:0-3793 GCA_964499865.1 uncultured Rhodobacterales bacterium
GTGGTGAGCCGGACAGGATTCGAACCTGTGACCCGCTGATTAAAAGTCAGCTGCTCTACCAACTGAGCTACCGGCCCCACGCGGGGCGGGGCTTAAGGTCCGGGGCCTGCGGGGTCAAGGGGGCGGTGGAAGAATCCCCCGGGCGGGTGTAGGACGCCGCGATGAACCGGATCGCCCCGCAGGGCCTGGCCTTCGTCAAGATGCACGGGGCGGGCAACGACTTTGCCGTCATCGACCGCCGCGCCGGGGGCGCCCCGGTGACGGCGGCGCTGGCGCGCGCCCTGGGCGACCGGCACCGCGGCGTGGGCTTCGACCAGCTGGCCGAGATGACGCCGGCAGACGGCGCCGATCTGGGCCTGACCTTCTGGAACGCCGACGGCACCACGGCGGATGCCTGCGGCAATGCCACGCGCTGCGTGGCCTTGCGCGTGATGGAGGAGACCGGGCGCGACCGCCTGTCGATCCGCACCGGGCGCGGGCTGCTGGCGGCGGAGCGTCGCGGCGGGCAGGTCTGGGTCAACATGGGCGCGCCCTTGCTGCACTGGGACGCGGTGCCGCTGGCGCGCGCCGTGGACACGCTGCACCTGCCGCTGCCGGGCGACCCGGTGGCCGTGGGCATGGGCAACCCGCATGCCGTGTTCTTCCGCGACGCCGACGCCGATCCGGCGGCCGAGGGGCCTGCGGTGGAACGCGACCCCCTGTTCCCCGCCCGCACCAATGTCCACTTCGCCCGCGCCATCGGCCCGGACGCCTTCCGCGTCCGCGTCTGGGAACGCGGCACGGGCGTCACGCTCGCCTGCGGCTCGGGCGCCTGCGCGGTGGCCGTGGCCGCCGCCCGCCGCGGCCTGTCGGGCCGCCGCGTGGCGCTGCAGATGGACGGCGGCCGGCTCATGGCCGACTGGCGCGACGACGGCGTCTGGCTGACCGGACCGGTCGCCACCGTCTTCGACGGCTGGCTGTCGCCGACGTTCCTGGCCGCACAGGCATGAACGCGCCCCGGCGTCCCCCGGTCTTCGCGACTCTCGGCTGCAGGCTCAACGCCTACGAGACCGAGGCGATGCGCGAACTCGCCGCCGCCGCGGGCGTGCAGGGCGCCGTGGTCGTCAACACCTGCGCGGTGACGGCCGAGGCGGTGCGCAAGGCCAAGCAGGAAATCCGCCGTCTGGCGCGCGAGAACCCCGGTGCGCCGGTGATCGTGACCGGCTGCGCCGCGCAGACCGAACCGGAAACCTTCGCCGCCATGCCCGAGGTCACCCGCGTCCTGGGCAACCGCGAGAAGATGGAGGCCGCGGCCTGGGCCGCGCTGAGCGCCCCCGACCTGATCGGGGCGACCGAGCGGGTGCAGGTCGACGACATCTTCTCGGTCCGCGAAACCGCGGGGCACCTGATCGACGGCTTCGGCCGCCACCGCGCCTACGTGCAGGTGCAGAACGGCTGCGACCACCGCTGCACCTTCTGCATCATCCCCTATGGCAGGGGAAACTCCCGCTCCGTCCCCGCGGGTGTGGTGGTCGAGCAGGTGCAGCGGCTGGTGGACAGGGGCTTCCGGGAGGTCGTGCTGACCGGCGTGGACCTGACAAGCTGGGGCGCCGACCTGCCCGGCGCGCCGCGGCTGGGCGATCTGGTGATGCGGCTTCTGCGGCTGGTGCCGGACCTTGCGCGGCTGCGGATCAGTTCGATCGACTCCATCGAGGCCGACCCCCGTCTGATGGAGGCGATCGCCGCCGAACCCCGCCTGATGCCGCACCTGCACCTGTCGTTGCAGCATGGCGACGACCTGATCCTGAAGCGCATGAAGCGCCGCCACCTGCGCGACGACGCCATCCGCTTCTGCGAGGAGGCCCGCCGCCTGCGCCCGGGCATCGTGTTCGGCGCCGACCTGATCGCGGGTTTTCCGACCGAGACCGAGGCGGCCTTCGGGAACGCGCTGCGGCTGGTGGACGACTGCGGCCTGACCTTCCTGCACGTCTTCCCCTTCTCGCCCCGCAAGGGCACGCCGGCCGCCCGCATGCCGCAGGTTGCGGGCGCCGTGGTGCGCGACCGCGCGGCGCGGCTGCGCGCGGCGGGGCAGGCGGCGCTTGCCGCGCATCTGGCTGCGCGTCGGGGCAGCACGCAGCGCGTGCTGACCGAGGGCCCGCGGATCGGGCGCTGCGAGGATTTCACCGAGGTCGCCTTCGCGGCGGATCAGCCCGAGGGGCAGGTGGTGACGGCGCGGATCACCGGCATGCGGGACGGCCGATTGCTGGCCTGACGGCGGTGCCGGCGCAGACGAAAGCTGCAAAGACTTCGGTCCGGAAACCTTGAAGTCTGCGGTGCGGTTTCGGCGCAGAAAGCGCCTGCGCCACCGGCGTCCGGTGCGGCGGCGGCCTGCCGGCCCGGGGCGGGGCGGGGCGGAGCGGGGTGAACCCCGCCCTACAGCGTCAGCACCGTCGAGCCCGTGGTTGCCCGCGCCTCCAGCGCGCGGTGCGCCTCGGCCACCCGGTCCAGCGCGAAGCGCTGGTCGATGCGGATCCTGACCGCCCCCGACGCCACCTTGCCGAACAGCTGCGCCGCCATCGCCTGGCAGGTCGCGTGGTCGGCGATGTGGGTGAAAAGCGTGGGCCGCGTCAGCTTCAGCGACCCCTTGGCCCCCAGCATCCCGATGTCGACGGGGGGCACCTTGCCGCTGGCATTGCCGAAGGACATCAGCATCCCCAGGGGCCTGAGGCAGTTCAGCGACCCCTCGAAGGTCGCGGCCCCCACCGAATCCATCACCGCATCCACGCCCTTGCCCCCGGTCAGGTCGCGCACCTGCGCGACCCAGTCGGCCGCGCCATAGTCCACGCAGGCCGCGGCCCCGTGCGCGACCGCCAGGTCGCGCTTGGCCTGCGTCCCGGCGGTGCCGATCAGCCGGATACCCTCGGACGCCGCCCACTGGCAGGCGATCAGCCCCACGCCGCCGGCAGCGGCGTGGAACAGCACCGTGTCGCCCCGCCGCAGGGGCGTGGTGCGGTGGAACAGGTACTGCACCGTCAGCCCCTTGAGCATCATCGCCGCGCCTTCCTCGAAGGACACCCCGTCCGGCAGCGGACAGACCTGCGCGGCAGGCATCGTGCGCGCCTCGGCATAGGCGCCCGGCGGATTGGCGGCATAGGCGACCCGCATGCCCACGGCGAGGTGCGTCACGCCTTCGCCCAGGGCGGTGACCTCGCCCGCGCCCTCCATCCCCAGCGCCGCCGGGTAGGCCAGCGGATACATGCCCGACCGCTGGTAGATGTCGATGTAGTTCAGCCCGGCCGCCTGCTGGCGGATCGTCACCTGCCCCGGCGCCGGCGGCGGCACCTCGCGGTCGGCCAGGCGCAGGACATCGGGGCCGCCGGGGCCTTCGATGACGACGGTGCGGGCGGTCGGCATGGGCGTTCTCCTGCTGTGCGGCGCAGCATGGCCCTCCGCTGCCCCGCGTCAAGCGCCGCCCTATACAGTCCCGCGGTTCTGCGCTATGCGCCGCCCCTCAGGGCCGAAGGGTTCCCGGCGGCGGACATCAGGGGTCCGCACAGGGGGTGAAACGGCCATCCCCCGGGCGCATGCGACATGCGTGGCCCCGACCGAAGGCCGGAAGACAGATGACCGAAGCGATGATTCCCGCGGGCCTGCCCGGCCCGTTTGCGGCCGCCTTGCAGGCGAAGGGCTACGGCAGCCTGACGCCGGTGCAGGAGGCCGTCCTTGCCGAAGGGCTCGAGGGCCGCGACCTTCTGGTCTCGGCCCAGACCGGATCGGGCAAGACCGTGGCCTTCGGCCTGGCCATCGCGCCCGA
>CAZCPY010000212.1:0-3767 GCA_964499865.1 uncultured Rhodobacterales bacterium
CGGCGCCTCAGGTTCTTGCCTTTTCGAAGGCGGTCCAGGCGGCTTCGAAGGTTGCGAAGTCGAAGGCGGGCTGGCGTGCCGGGTCGAGGATGAGGCGCTCGGTGTCCTGCAGCCTGCGGATCGCGGCGGCCAGTTGCGGGATCGCCTCGGGCGGGACGACGACGGCGCCGTGGCGGTCGGCGTGGACGAGGTCGCCGGGACGCACCTCGAGGCCGAGGATGCGCACCGGCTGGCCGAGGCTTCGGACATGCACGAAGCCGTGGCTGGGCCCGATGCTGCCGGCGACGACCGGAAAGCCCGGCGGCAGGTCGCCGAGGTCGCGCACGACGCCGTTGGTCAGCGCGCCCGCGAGGCCGAAGCCCCTGTGGATCGTGGTGTTCACCTCGCCCCAGAAGGCGCCGACGGCGTTCGGCCAGTCGAGGTCCTCGACCACCGCCACCGCCGGTCGCGGGGCGTCGTGCATCGCGCGGTAGTAGGCCATGCGCCGGGCGCGGATCGCCTCGGGCGCCTCCTGCGGGGGGCTGAGCGCGGCGATCTGCGCGGTGACGGCGTAGCCCGCGACCGCCCGCCCGGGATCGGTCGCCACCATCGTGCCGCGGGTAAAGCCCGCGAATCCGCGCCTGCCCTGCACCACCTCGACGGCGTTGCAGACGGTGGGCGTGTCGACCCGGCGCAAGAGGTCCGCAAGATCGACGTCCATTCAGTCCTCCAGCCAGCGGCGCAGCGCCGCGAGGGTCTCAAGCGGGCGTTCCAGCGGCGGCAGGTGCCCGGCGCCGTCGACGATCTCCAGCCGCGACTGCGGCATCAGCGCGTGCATCAGGTCGTGCCGGTCCCGCGGGCAGAGCCGGTCCTCGGCCCCCATCAGGACCAGCGCCGGGCCCCGGAAGGCGGCCAGCGCCGCCTGCCGGTCGGCGCGGTCGCGCAGCGCGCGCGACTGGCGGGCGAAGACCCCGGGGCCGAGCGCCAGCGCCATCTCCATGCAGAGGTCGAGCACCGCCTGCCGGTCGCCGCCCGCGGCCAGGTAGCCGGGCTTCATCTCGTCGCGCATCACCGCGGCAAGGCCCCCCGCCAGCGCGCGGTCGATCTGCGGCGCGCGGCGGGACTGCGCCTCGGGCGCCTCGGCGCGGGGGTTGGTGTCCAGCAGCGCCAGGCGTTCCACGCGCCCGGGCGCCTGCTGCAGCATCTCCATCGCGACGATGCCGCCCATCGACAGGCCGGCGAGCGCAAAGCGCGGCGGCGCCGCGGCCAGGATCGCGGCGGCGATCAGGTCCATGCGGTCGGCCTGCACGGGCAGCGCATGGGCCAGGGGCCGCGGGAACAGCGCCGCGGGCAGGCCGCCCCACATCCGCGCGTCGCACATCATGCCGGGGATCAGCAGCAGCGGCGTCACGCGCGTCGAAGTCCTTCGCAGGAACCTGCAAGGGTCTTCGAAGGCCTTTGCCCCCTACCCCGCACGCCGCGCCCCTTCCTTCAGCGTGGCAAGCTTGGCCCAGGCGATCTCGGGGTCGACCGCGCCGAAGCCCGCGAAGCTGCCAAAGCCGCAGTCGCTGCCCGCGATCACCCGGTCGGGCCCGACGATGGCGGTGAACCGCTCCAGCCGCTGGCGCACCAGGTCGGGGTGTTCGACGAAGTTCGTCGTGGTGTCCACCGCGCCCGGGACCAGCACCTTGTCGTCGGGGATCTCGCGCGCGCGGTCGCGGAACACCTCCCATTCGTGGCCGTGGCGGGGGTTGGCGGTCTCGAACAGGATGTAGCGGGCGGGCACCGACATCAGCAGCGGGAAGACCTGCGCCATGCCGATGTCGCAGACATGCGGCCCTTCGTAGTTGCCCCAGCAGATGTGCAGCCGGATGCGCCCCTCGGGCAGGCCCTGAAGTGCGGCGCGCAGCGCCTCGACATGGGTGGCGGCGACGGCGAGGAATTCCGCGTCGGACAGATGCGTGAACAGCATGTGGCGCGACAGCGCGAGGTCCGGGCAGTCGAGCTGCAGGTCGAGCCCCGCCGCCAGGATCGTGCGGTATTCCTCGCGCATCGCCGCGGCCAGCGCGTGCAGGTAGTCCTCGCGCGTGGGGTAGTGGGCGTTCTGCAAGAACAGGCTGATCACCCCGGGCGAGGCCGCGTTCATGAAGCCGCGCGCCACGCCATGCGCCGCCATCGCCGCCCGAAGGTTCGCGATGTCCTTCCGCAGCTCGCCCTGCCCCCCGGACACCACCGGGCCGGTGCACATCGGGCGCGCGTATCGCGGCGTGCCGCCGTCGCGGGCCAGCCGTTCGAGGAACGACGGATAGAGCCTGAGGTCGGCCGGCGCGTTGCGCGGGCTGTCGCCGGAAAAGCCGCCGTAGCGGTCCTTGACGTAGGTCGCGTAGCTGATCTTCGACGCCTCGCCGTCCGAGACGATGTCGATCCCGACCTCCTTCTGGCGGCGCACGTTCTCCATCACCGCCGCCGCCATGCAGGCGTCGAAGGCGGCGGGATCGAAGGCCTCGCCGCGTTCGCGGGCGAACAGAAAGTCCGCCACCGCCTGCGGGCGGGGCAGCGAGCCGACATGGGTGGCAGGAAGGGGCATGGAAACCTCGCCGGGAAGAAGGGCGCCGGGACGACCCCCGACCTACATCGTCCGCCAGGTCGGCCCCGGCGGGTCGCCGGTGCCGACGATGTGGTACAGCGAGGCCTCGCCGGTCATCGAGGGCACCGCGGCATGCGGCAGGTTCGCCGGCACGAGGCAGGTGTCGCCGGGCGCGAGGACCGCCGCGCCGCCTTCGGCCCAGGTCAGCCGCCAGTGCCCGCGCATCGGCATCAGGACCGACGGGCGGTCATGCACACGGGGCTCCGCCGTCGCAGACCCGCGGGTGACGAACCCGACCTCGAAGCCGGGCCTGTCGCGCAGGATGCCCCTCTCGCCGATCACCAGCGCCGGCGCCTTCTGCGCCATCGCCATCAGGTCCTGGTAGCGCGCCACATGGTGCGGGACCACCTCGGCCGCGGCCGGCTCGGGAAAGGCCTCGAGCTCCGCCTCCGTCAGCAGCGGCATCGGCGCCACGCCCGCGGGCAGGTGCTGGCCCTGCTTGGTGTCGTAGAGCCTGCCGTTCTGCCCCAGCACGAGGCCGTAGTCGCGGGCGTCGTCGATCACCTGCGGCGCCCAGATCACCCCGCCCCCGGCATCGTCGCCGCCCAGGATCGCCATGATCATCCCGTAGTCGGTGCCGACGTTCTCGAAGGCGCGGAAGATGCCGGTCGGGATGTTGAAGATGTCGCCCTCCTCCAGCACCACCTCTCCCGCCGTCCCCCGGCGCCCCCAGAAGAACCGCCAGCGGCCCTTCAGCACGAAGAACACCTCCGCCGTGCGGTGCGAATGCAGCGAATTGCGGCACCCCGGCGGCTGCCCCGCCGCCCCGATGTTGAACCCCGGCGTCTCGACAATGTGCACATGCTGGTCCGCCGCCTCGCTCACCCCGCCGCCGATGATGGTGAAGTTCTCCTTCCGGTCAGACCCCGGCGTATGCGCGTCAATGAACGCCGTCCTGCAGGGCCGCAACTCACCATAACGGACAATTTGGGGCGGCATCTCAAAGGTCTCCGGTATGCAGCAGGATCTGTTTCCAGATCGCGGTTTCGTCGAACAGCGTGTAGTCGCGGCGCAGCCCCCAGGGCCCGAACTCGGCATGGGTGATCCCCAGCACATGCACCGGCGCCTGCGTCGGCGTGCCGAAGCGGCCCCAGCCGCCGTGGGTGCCCGTCAGGCTCCACCGCACCGCCGCCCGCGGCGG
>CAZCPY010000213.1:0-3763 GCA_964499865.1 uncultured Rhodobacterales bacterium
TACTGAAGGCCGGGTATTTACTGAAGGCCGGGGCGGGGCGACCTGCCCCTGGGGGGGCAGCAACGCAGAAGGGCCGGGGTCTCCCCCGGCCCCTTGCAATGGGCGTCCGTGAAGGCCGGTCAGGCCGCCAGCGCCTTGCGGCGACGCAGCGCAGCCAGACCGCCGAGCGCACCGATCAGGAGCAGGCCGCCGGCGGGCAGCGGGACGGCGCTGACCCGGACGACGAGGTCGTCGTGGTTGTCGTCGTTGTTCGCCCCATCGTCATCAAAGAACAGATAGAGGACGGAGCCGCCACGCGAGTTAGCGGTATCGGCGAAGGTCGCGAAGAAATTGACGCCGGGCGAGGGTGTCGGCTGGGTGTTGTCCGGGTTGGCCCCGTTCGCGACCGACAGGCCTCCGGTTGTGTCGAACTTGAATCCGAGGGGACCTGCCAACACGTTGCTAACAGTGAAGCTGTCGATGCCATTGGCGTCAAAGAAGCTGCCGCCCCCTGCATCCGTCAGCGTCTGCACGGTGGGAATGTAGGTGAAGCTGTTCGTGTTCCCGGCCTCGGCACCGAGAAGTTCGAACTTCAGCTTCCCGGTGCCGACCAAATTGATCGTCGACCCGTAATACCCGGCAAGCGGGTTCGAGAACCCGAGAGGCAGCAGCGCTTCGTTTGTGGCGGTGCCGCCGGGGATCGTGCCTGGCGTTCCCCCGACAATCGACAGGGTCGCCGCCTGCGCGCTGAAGGCGGCCAGCGACAGGGCCGCGGTGGTGGCAAGGATTTTGAACATGTGGGGTACTCCTGGACAGGGACGAAATATTCCTTCTTCTGGCCTTGTTTTCGCCGCAGAGCAAAGACAACCGGCCTCGGCGCCGAAAATACAACCTGGGCGAGAACCGGTGTTTCTTGACGACTGACAAACGTGTGCCCGGCGCGTGAAAATGCCCCGAAACCGAACTGCCGAACGGCTTTTCGCGGTCCGGCGGCGTGGTGTCTGGAGGGTCTGGCCCGGATGCGGCGGGCGGCGGGCGGTGTGATTCGCTGCCCCGCGCCTCAGCCCCCGGCGGCCGCGCAGCGCGGCGAGGGCGCCCGCGGCCCCGAGCAGAAGCAGCCCGCCCGCGGGCAGGGGAACGATCCCGATGCTGAGGGCGATCGCCCGGAATGTCGCCCTCGGCACTGTCCGGGGCGAAGAGGAACAACTCTCCCGCGTCGGCCACCGCCGCCTCGAACCGGATGCCGATCCGCCCCGCCAGGCCGCCGTGCAGGCCGGTCAGGCTGGCTCGGATGGGCGCCGCAGCAGTCGGACAGCCCGTTCGCGGCCGAGGGGCGGGGGGCAGGGGTGCCGGACCCGGCCGGTCGTTCGCGCGGGGGTGTTTCGGGGGTGTTTCGGGGGGCGCTGCGGGGGTGTTGCCGCGCGGGGGGCGGCGGCGTGCGCCGCCCTCACGCCGCATCAATTCCGCCCGGCGCAGGGTGCCCCCGACCATTTTGCGACCATGGCGTTCCCGCCGCATGTGACAGGAGCCTTCCGATGCCCGACCCTTTCGCCTCGCACCAGCCCGGCCTGAGTTCGCCCGCCGAGGGCGGCTTTGCGGTGACGCCGAGCGACACCCTCGACCTCGCGCGCACCACCCGGGCGATCTATGTCGGCAGCGCGGGCGCGCTGCGCGTCACCCTGCTGTCGGGCGAGGTGGTGGCGCTGGCGGGCGCCCAGGCCGGCACCGTCTATCCCCTGCGCGCCGCCCGCGTGATGGCGACCGGCACCACGGCGGGCGGGATCGTCGGGCTGACCTGAGGGGGGGGCGCCCTTCTGCCCTCATCGCCATCCGTGAGGATGCCGGGAAGGATGGGCCGAGACGGTGTGGCAGGAAATGCAGCATGTATACGGCCCCCGGATGACCGCCTCTTGGGGTGGCGATGCAAGGGCGCGGGGTTGCCGTCCCTCCTCCACTTGTGCTGGGGTCACGCCTACCCTCTTCCCGATCCGGGTGTTGCGGGGTGGCAGGGACACGGGCACATGGCGGTGAAGGGCAACGGAATCGGACTGCGGCTGATGCGCCTTGCGCGGTCGGTGCTGGATCCCGCAGTGCTCATCCATCCGTTCCGGATGCTGCACTACTGGGGCTATGCCCACGTCCTGCCCCTGCGCGAGGCGAAGAAGGGCCGTGACCTCAGGATCGCGCCCAATGCCTCTTTCCGGAACGGCATGCGCATCACGCTTGGCGATCAGGTACAGATCGGCGAGCAGACCGCCCTCTGGGCCGGACGCTCCTCGGGGCGGATCACGGTGGGCGCGCGCACCACCTTCGGTCCCCGCGTCCTGGTGACGGCGGCCGATTACGGGCTGGCGGCGGGGATGCGGATCACCGACCAGGCGATGGTCGAGCGGGATGTGGTGATCGGGCCGGATTGCTGGGTGGGCGCGGGCGCGGTCATCACCGCGGGTGTCACCATCGGGACAGGCGCGGTGATCGGCGCGAATGCGGTGGTGACCAAGGACATCCCCGCAGGGGCGGTTGCGGGGGGCGTGCCCGCGCGGGTGCTGCGGATGCGGGACGGGGGCCCTATCCCCGCAGCGCCTGCCGCAGCATCCAGCCCATCCGGGCCAGCCTGAGTCGGGCCAGCGTCGCCAGCGCGCGCACCCGCTCGCCCTCCGTCAGCGCGGGGTGGCGCAGCACGCGGGGGGCGTGGGCCAGCACGCTCGCGGGCATCGCCAGCGCGCGCAGCGCCCAGACCAGGCGGCGCCGGGGCGTGCGGCCGTTCACGCCGAAGCCCTCGGCGGTCGTGCGCCGCCATTTCCGCGCCAGCGCCGCCCAGTCCGACCGCGTGGGATGGCCGACCCGCAGCGCATCGTCATAGGCGAGGCGGAACCCCCGTGCGGTGGCGCGGCGGCACCAGTCGAGATCCTCGGACACCCCGTGCACGAAGGGGCCGGTCGCCGCGAACACGTCGCGGCGCGTCACCAGGTTCGCGGTGACGGAAAAGCCCTTCCGCAGCACATAGCCGCGGTTGTCGAAGGCAAACACCGCCTCGAAGGCCTGCGCTCCCGACCGCGGGCCCGGCGTCTCGTCGAAGACCTCGACACGGCCGCCGACGAGGTCGCCCTTCCCGGCGGCGGCGAAGGCGGCGGCCAGCCAGCCCGGGCCGGGCACGCAGTCGCAGTCGAGAAAGACAAGGAGGGGGGCCTGCGTCTCGGCCACGCCGCGGTTGCGCGCGTTCGCCGCGCCCTTCGCCGGTTCGGTGACGAGGCGCAGGCCGGGATGGGCGGCCAGGACGGGCGCGAGATCCGCGGCCGAGCCGTTGTCCACCACCACCACCTCGGTGGCCGCATCCACCTGCGGCATCAGCGCCGCAAGGCAGCGGGCCAGCCGCGCCAGGTCGTTGTAATGCGGGATGATGACGGCGGCGGCGGGCGGCGCGCGGGCGGAAAGGTCGCGGGCGGGCGTCTCGCGGTCGGGCGTCTCGCGGCGCGGCGCGGCAGGGAAGAGGGCAGCCTGGGGCATCGGTCAGTCCCGCCGAGGGTTGTCGAGGGCGCGGGATCGCGCGGGCGCCCGCCGCGCGTCATGGGGTGGCATTGCCCGCGGGGCCCGGTCAACCGCCTTGATGCCGCCGACGGCGGGGGCCGGGCCGCCTTGGCGCTTGCACCCGGCGGGGTTTGGCTGCAATGCAGCAACGGCGTCGCCACCCGGGAGATCCGCCCCCATGCCCTTCTTCCGCATCGCACCGGACGGCAGCGTTCCAGCCGGCGGGGGCAGGCTGGTCTATTACGCCCATGTGCCG
>CAZCPY010000214.1:0-3744 GCA_964499865.1 uncultured Rhodobacterales bacterium
GCCCGCGGTCGTTCTCGGTGCTGGTGCGGCCGGGGATGCGGCTGAACCAGCTGCGCCTGCGCCGCGGCGAGACGACGCTGACCGACCCCGAGCTTGCCGCGCTGCATGCCGGGACCCCGCTGGTCGACGGCACGCCGGTGATCGCGCAGGGCCTGGGCTTTTCGGTCGACCTCGGGGTGCCGGGGGGCCTTGTCGGCTGGCGCGCGCGGCCGCATGCGGGGGTGATCGACCTCGACCGCATCGGCCACTACCGGGCGGCCGATTTCTGGGACCCGCTGCGCACCGAAGGCGCGCGCATCATCCTCGACCCCGGTGCCTTCTACATCCTCGTCAGCCGCGAGGCGGTGACGATCCCGCCGACCCATGCCGCCGAGATGGCGCCCTATCTGGCCATGGTGGGCGAGTTCCGCGTGCATTACGCGGGCTTTTTCGACCCCGGCTTCGGCTGGGCGCAGGCCGGGGGCGCGGGGTCGCGCGGCGTGCTCGAGGTGCGCTGCCACGAGGCGCCCTTCGTGCTGGAACACGGGCAGGTCGTGGGCCGCCTGGTCTACGAACGGATGAGCGCCCTGCCCGACAGGCTGTATGGCGGCGGCATCGCGTCCAACTACCAGGGCCAGGGGCTGAAGCTGTCCAAGCACTTCCGGGCCGCATAGGGCGGAACCGCACAGACTTGAAACCCCGTCCCGGGCCTGACCCGGGACCTCGCCCGCCAGTGTTGCGCCCGTGACGGGCGAGGCCCCGGGTCAGGCCCGGGGCGGGGTTATCCGCGTATGGGGAAACCCTACCGCCCCAGCCTGCGCATCATCTTCTGCGTGTCGCGCATCCGGCGGGCGGTTTCCGCCTCGGCATCCGGCTGGCCGTCGCGGCGGGTCCTGGCGGGGCGCCTCGGCGCGAACAGCGACCGCAGGCCGCGGCGCAGCAGCATGTTGACGATCATCGACACGAGACGGTCCATCGGGCCCCTACTCCTCGAACATTTCCGACTGGCCGGGATCGCCGGCCGCGTCGTCATCCTCTTCCACCATTGCGGCGGACATGGGGCCGGGGCGGCCGTCCAGCAAGCCCGCGGCGCGCAGTTCCGCAAGGCCCGGCAGGTCGCGGGGCGATTCAAGTCCGAAATGGTCAAGGAAGCGTTCCGTCGTCACGAAGGTGACCGGCCGTCCCGGCGACATCCGGCGGCGGCCGAGGCGAATCCAGTCCAGTTCCAGCAACTGGTCGAGCGTGCCGCGGCTGACGGCCACGCCGCGGATCTCCTCGATCTCGGCGCGCGTCGCGGGCTGGTGGTACGCGACGATCGCCAGTGTCTCGATTGCGGCGCGGCTGAGCTTGCGCTCCTCCACCACCTCGCGCGCCATCAGGTGGCCGAGGTCGGGCGCGGTGCGGAAGGCCCAGCCGTCACCGACGCGGGCAAGCTCCACCCCGCGGCCCTGATACCGCGCGCGCAGGGCGCGCAGCGCCTCGGCCGGGTCGGACCCTTCGGGCATGCGCGCGGCAAGGGCTGAAACCGTCACCGGCCCGGCGGCGGCGAACAGCATCGCCTCGACCATGCGCTCCTGCTCGGGCGGCGACGGGGGCGCGAACAGCGGCGGGTCGGCGGTCATGTCGGACGCCGGCGCAGGGACAGGGGCGCGAAGGGGGCCGCCTGCTGCAGGTCCACCTGGCCCCGCTTGGCCAGTTCCAGGGCGGCCGCGAAATGCGCCGCGGTGGCCGACCGGCGGCGGGCGGGGCTGCCCCAGCCGTCGGGCAGGAAGGCCGCAAGGTCGGTCCAGGCCACCGCCGCGCCGATCAGCCCGCGCATCCGGTCCAGCGCCTGTTCCATGGTGAAGGTGTCCTCGCGGTCCATCGCATAGGGGCGGAATTCGTCGCGCGTGCGCAGGCGGGCATAGGCGCGCATCAGGTCCAGCAGCGTCGCGGTGAACGTCACCCGGCGGCGCAGCGCCACGGGCTCGGGCAGGCCGCGGGCGAAACGGTCGCGGCCCAGCCGGTCGCGCGCCATCAGCCGCGCCGCCGCCTCGCGCATCGCCGCCAGCCGCTCGAGCTGGAAGGCGAGCTGCGCGGCCAGGTCCTCGGCGGAGGGCCCCTCCGCGCCCGGGTCGGGCGGCAGCAGCAGGCGCGACTTGAGGTAGGCCAGCCAGGCCGCCATCACCAGGTAATCCGCGGCAAGCTCGATGCGCAGCACGCGGGCCTGTTCGACGAAGGCCAGGTACTGCTGCGCCAGGTGCAGCACGGAGATGCGGCGCAGGTCCACCTTCTGCGTGCGCGACAGCGTCAGAAGCAGGTCGAGCGGGCCCTCGAAGCCCTCGACATCGACGATCAGCGCCTCGGCCGCCTGCCGTGCCTCGACCGCCGGGCCTTCCTGCCAGTCCTCAGCCCCCGTCATCCGCCGACACGACCCTCCGCCACGTCCCCGAGGTCGGCCTCCAGGGCTGCGATGTCAACCTCGCACGCGGCGCGGCGCATCGACAGCGCCCGGATCGCGCGGGTGGTGGCGGCGGGGGTCAGGGCGCCGGCGGCGGCGACGACCTGCTCGGCCTCAGCGCGCCTGCCGTTGCAGTGCAGCGCCACGTCGCAGCCCGCCGCCATCGCCGCCCCCGCCCGCTGCCCCGGATCGCCCGACAGCGCCTGCATCGACAGATCGTCGGTCATCAGGAGGCCGCCGAAGCCCAGCTTGCGGCGGATCAGGCCGATCACGGTGGCCGAGGCGGTGGCAGGCACGCCCGGGTCGATGCGGTCGAAGACGACATGGCCGGTCATCGCCAGCGGCAGGTCGGCAAGCGCCGCGAAGGGAGCGAAGTCGGTGGCGAACAGGTCGGCCGGATCGGCGTCCGTGCGGGGCAGCGCGAGGTGGCTGTCGGTCACCGCGCGGCCGTGGCCGGGGATGTGCTTGATGACCGGCAGCACGCCGCCCGCCAGATGCGCATCCGCCACGGCGCGGCCCAGGGCGGCGACGGTGACCGCATCCTCGCCGAGGCAGCGGTTGCGCAGGAAGGGATGCGTCTCGGGCCGCGCGAGGTCGAGGCAGGGGGCGCAGTTGGCGTCGATGCCGACGGCGCGCAACTCTGCCGCGACGATGCGGTAGCGCAGCGCCAGCACCGCCGCGGCGCGCGGGCCGTGGCGGCGCACCTCGTCCAGCGGCGCGTCCCATTCCCGCCAGTGCGGACCCCGCAGCCGCTGCACGCGGCCGCCTTCCTGATCGACGAAGACCGGCGCGTCGCGCCCGACCGCGGCGCGCAGGTCCGCGGTCAGGCGGCGCAGCTGGCCGGGGGTGTCCACGTTGCGCGCGAAGAGGATGAAGCCGAAGGGGTCGGCCTCGCGGAAGAAGGCGGCCTCGTCGGGGGCAAGGGCGGTGGACAGGCAGCCCAGGATCGTGGCGCCCCGCCCCGTGGTCATCTTTGGGCGACCGGCACGCAGGCCGCCTGTTCGGCCAGCAGCACCTCGCAGAACCGCCGCGCCTCGGCCTCGTCGGCGAAGCCCTCGGCCCGCAGGCGGAAGAAGGCGCGCCCGCCGGACTGCGCCGCCATCACCACGCGGCCCTTGCCGGCCAGCACGTTGCCGAAGCGCAGCGCCAGCCGGTCCCATTCCGCGCGCGCCGTCTCCGCCGTGTCGAAGGCGCCAAGCTGCGCCAGACGGGTGCCCGCCGCGATGGCCGCCGGATCGACCTCGCGCACGAGGGCGGGGACCGGCAGCGGCGCGGCCGCGGCCGCGGCCGGCGCGACGCGCGCACGCGGGCGGATCGACGCGGTC
>CAZCPY010000215.1:0-3669 GCA_964499865.1 uncultured Rhodobacterales bacterium
CCTCGGTCGCGCCGTCGATGGCCACCGTCTTCATCACCGGCGAAAGCGGCACCGGCAAGGAACTGTGCGCGCTGTCGGTGCACCAGCAGTCGGGGCGGGGGAACGGCCCCTTCATCGCGCTGAACTGCGGCGCCATCCCGCAGGACCTGCTGGAATCCGAGGTCTTCGGCCACATGAAGGGGTCCTTCACCGGCGCGATTTCCGACAAGCCGGGCGCGGCGGTGGCGGCGGACGGGGGGACGCTGTTTCTCGACGAGGTCTGCGAGACGGTGCCCGCGCTGCAGACCAAGCTGTTGCGCTTCCTGCAGACTTCGACCGTGCAGCCGGTGGGTGCCACGCGGCCGCGCAAGGTCAACGTGCGCATCGTCTGCGCCACCAACCGCGACCCGATGGAGGCGGTCCGCCGCGGGCAGTTCCGCGAGGACCTGTTCTACCGGCTGTATGTCGTGCCGATCCACATGCCCCCCTTGCGCGACCGCGACGACGACGTGGTCGAAATCGCCGAGGCCGCGCTGCGCCAGTTCGCGACCGAAGAGGGGCGGTCCTTCGCGGGCCTGTCGCGCGAGGTGCTGGACCTGTTCCGCCGCCTGTCCTGGCCCGGCAACGTGCGCCAGCTTCTGAACGTGATCCGCAACGTGGTGGTGCTGAACGCGGGCGGCGTGGTGACGCCGCGGATGCTGCCCGACAGCCTGGTGATGCATGCCGGCCCGGGCGAAGACGCGGGTCCGCCGCCTGCGCCTGCACCCGGCGATCCCTTCGCCGGGCTGACGCTGGCCGAGGTGGAGCGGCGCGCGGTCGATGCGGCGCTGGCGCGGCACGGCGGATCGGTGCCCCGCGCGGCACGCGACCTCGACGTCTCGCCCTCGACGCTCTACCGCAAGATCGAGGCCTGGGGCCGCAAGGCCGGCTGACCGTCAGGCAAAGCCCACGCGGCGGGCGATCATCGCGGCATGGGTGCGGTTGCGGGCGCCCAGCTTGCGGCTGAGCGTCTTGACATGGACCTTGACGGTCACCTCCTGCAGCGACAGGTCGCGGGCGATTTCCTTGTTGGACTTGCCTTCGCAGACGCCGCGCAGCACCTCGCCCTCGCGCGGGGTCAGCGACCCCAGCGCGGACCCGATCGCCGGTGACGGCTGCGGCCCATCGGCGGTCAGGATGCCCATCGGCAGGAACCTTTCCCCCCGTCCCATCAGCCGCACCGCCGCCACCATCGCCCGCGCGCCCATCTTCTTGGGCACGAAGCCGCGGGCACCCGCGTCCATCGCCGCCAGCGCCAGATCGCGCGCGGTCGATCCCGACACCAGCGCCACCCCCGCCCGCCGCGCCCCGGCGACCGCCCGCGCCAGCCCTTCCAGCCCGTGCATTCCGGGCAGGGCGTCGTCGATCAGGACCAGATCGAGCGGTTCCGCGGCCAGCCTGTCCAGCACCTCGGCCAGCGTGGCGGCGGTCCCCACCCGCGCCATGCCCTCGGCCAGCAGGAAGGCCGCGATCGTCTCGCGCACAAGGTCATGGCCATCGGCGACAAGAACGTGCATTGCGTCGACGTATCCGCCCGATCCAAAGCGCTTGCGACCGCGGTCGCCTTATACGAAAGCATAGCACGGCGCGGGCAAAGCGCCACGGGCCTGCGTGGCGTTCAGAGAAACGACTTCGCGAGCCCCAGCGTCGCCAGCACCGCCAGAAGCCCGATGGCGAAGCGGCGGAAGCCGGTGGGCGCGGCGCGGCGGAACTGCCGGCTTCCCGCCGCCACCCCCGCCACCATCAGCGGCAGGCCCATCGCGGTGGCCACAAGCGTATCGCGCCCGATCTGGCCCGCCTGCGCCATCAGGGGCAGCGTCCAGAGGTCCAGCAGCGTGAAATAGGCGATGAGGGTCGCGCGAAAGGCCGCCGCCGGAATCGGCTGGGCGGCGAAGAAGGCGGCGACCGGCAGGCCCCCCACGGCCGCGCCATTGGCCAGGCCCGAGACCACGCCCGTGACGACATGCGCCGGCGTCGAGGCCGGGGTCTCCATCCGCCAGCCCGACACCAGCACCGCGCACATCAGCAGCACATAGCCCGAGATGACGGCGCGCGCCGTGTCGGTGCCGATCGTGCTCAGCGCCCAGACCGACAGCGGCACGCCGACCAGGCAGCCCGCGAACAGCGCCCGGACGCGGCGCCAGTCCACATCCGCCCGGATCCCCCGCGCCTGCTGCGCCGTCAGCAGCACGTCGGCCAGGATCACCACCGGCACGAAGTGCAGCGGCGAGGTGACCAGCCCCGTCCCCGTCACCACCAGCGCGGCAAAGCCGAAGCCCGAATAGCCCCGCACGAAGGCCGCCCCGAACAGGACGACCGCCACCCAGACAGTGCCGAGGGGGGTCAGGTCGAACGGGATCACGCCGGTTGCTGCCGGGCCATGTCGGCCGGGTCGATCCCCGCCACCGCGACCGGGGCCTTCATCGCGTCGCGGCGGAACGGCTCGCCCAGTTCCTGGTTGATCAGCGCCTCGATCAGCGTCGTGGCCCGGCCCGCCATCTGGTCGGCCACGGCCACCCGCAGCGCCGCGGTCAGTTCGTCCATCGTGCGCACCGTCACGCCCTTCAGCCCGCAGGCCTGCGCGATGCCCGCATAGGACACGCCGGCATCAAGCTCGGTGCCGATGAAGTTGTCGGCGTACCACAGCGTCGAGTTGCGCTTTTCCGCACCCCACTGGTAGTTGCGGAAGACGACCATGGTCACCCGCGGCCATTCGGGGCGTCCGATGGCGGTCAGTTCGGTGACCGCGATGCCGAAGGCGCCGTCGCCGGCAAAGCCCACGACGGGGGTGTCGGGGCAGGCGATCCTGGCGCCCACGACCGAGGGCAGGCCATAGCCGCAGGGGCCGAACAGGCCGGGCGCGAGGTATTTCCGCGGCGCCTCGAAGGTCGGATAGGCATTGCCGATGGCACAGTTGTTGCCGATGTCCGACGAGATGACCGCCTCTTTCGGCAGCGCCGCCTGGATCGCCCGCCAGGCCATGCGCGGGCTCATCCAGTCGGGCTTTGCGGCCCTGGCGCGTTCGTTCCAGGTGGTGCCGGGATCGTCCTGCTCGTGGTCCATCGACGACAGCGCCTGCGCCCAGGCGCTCTTGCGCTGCGCGATCTCGGCCTTGCGCGCCTCGCGCCCCCTGTCGCCCGCGCCCGGTGCGAGGCGGCCGAGGATCCCCTCCGCCACCTTCCGCGCATCCCCCGCGATGCCCACGGCGACCGGCTTGGTCAGCCCGATGCGGTCGGGGTTGATGTCGACCTGGATGATCTTCGCGCCCTTGGGCCAGTAGTCGATGCCATAGCCCGGCAGCGTCGAGAACGGATTGAGCCGCGTGCCCAGGCACAGGACCACATCCGCCTTGGCGATCAGTTCCATCGCCGCGCGGCTGCCGTTGTAGCCCAGCGGGCCCGCGAACAGCGGATGGCTTCCGGGGAAGGCGTCGTTGTGCTGGTAGCCCACGCAGACCGGCGCGCTCAGCCTTTCGGCCAGCGCCATGCTGGCCGGGATTGCCCCGCCCAGCACCACGCCCGCGCCGTTCAGGATCACCGGGAAGGCCGCCTCGGACAGAAGCCGCGCGGCCTCGGCCACCGCCGTCTCGCCCCCCGCCGGACGCTCGAAGGCGACGATGGCGGGCAGGTCGATGTCGATCTCGCGCGTCCA
>CAZCPY010000216.1:0-3599 GCA_964499865.1 uncultured Rhodobacterales bacterium
GGCCCCAGCCGCCGTGGGTGCCCGTCAGGCTCCACCGCACCGCCGCCCGCGGCGGCATCAGCGGGTCGTCGCGGCCGATGACGTGGTGGATGGCGAAGACGGCATCCGGGAAGGCGGCGCGCAGGCCCATCCAGAAGCGGTCGGCATCGCCGTGCGAATGGCCGGTCACGCCGCCGGGATATTCGAGGTGCGCGGCGCGGTCATAGACCTGCGGGATCGCGGCCATGTCGGCGGCCATGATCCGCGTCAGCAGGTCGGCCAGACGCGCGCCCCATGCGCTGTCGTTGCCCCGCCCCTTGTAGGGCCCCGGCAGGTCGGTCGCGGGCGTCAGCGGCCGCACGCAGGCCCCGGGCCCGCCCTCCCGCGCGATCTGGTCGCGGGCGAAGTCGCGGGGGTCCCAGCCCATCTGCCGCACGATGGCGCCCTGGTCGCGGATCAGCCATTCGTCGTCGATCCGGTTGGCGATGGCGTGGCAGTCGGCGATGATGCGGTAGGCCAGCCTGCGCCCCGTCGCGCGGCCATAGGCGCCGTCTCCGGCATGGGTCGCGGTGGACACAAGGCGGTGCGACGACAGCATCCCCGCCTCGGGCGTGCCGCACCAGATCACATCCTCGCCCAGAAGCGTGCGGTCGGGGAATTCGGCCAGCGTCGCCATCGTGGCGGCGATCACGCCCTGGTTGCCGACCACGACCGAGGCAGGCGAGCGCACCACGATGTCGGGCGCATAGTAGCGGTGCAGCGTGGCGATGCCGCGGTCTTCCCAGATCTCCCGGGTGATGCCGATGATGTAGTCGGGGAAGTCGCGGAACCGGGGGTCGAAACCTTTCACGGGGTGTATCCTTCCGGGATGCGGGCCGACCGGCGCACCATCAGGGGGCCGTCGATGCGGGTCTTCTGCGGCGCTGCGGTGCCCTCGATCAGGCCCAGGATCGCCTCGACCGTGGCGGCGACCATGCGGTTGACGGGCTGGCGGATGGTGGTCAGGCCGTAGGCCGGCCAGGCGGCCATCGGCACGTCGTCATAGCCCACGACCGACACGTCCTGCGGCACGCGCAGGCCGAGCGCGAAGCGCAGCTCGTCCAGCACGGCAAAGGCCATGTGGTCGTTGCCGACAAAGATCGCGTCGGGCCGGTCCGCGCCAGCGCACAGCGACCGCGTGACCTCGGCCGCGGTGTCGCGCGAATACATCCCGTCGATCACCGCAAAGGGCTTCAGCCCCGCCGCGTCCATCGCCTGGCGGAAGCCCTCGGCCCGGTCGCGCCCGGTCGAGGCGCCCTGCCAGCCGGTGACATGCGCGATCCGCCGGTGTCCGCCCGCGATCAGGAAGGCGGTCGCCTTGCGCCCCCCGGCCACGTTGTCGCTGGTCACATCGGTCAGCCGCGCGTCATCCTGCCCGCGGTTGAAGTTCACCACCGGAATGCCAAGCGCCAGCAGCCGCGCCGTCAGGTCGTTCGACATCGCGACCGAGGCGGTGATGATCCCGTCGACGCGGTAGTCGATCAGCTCCTGCACCACCTCGGAGACCCGGGCGGTGGAGTTTTCCGCCATGAAGACAAGGATGTGGTAGCCGCGGTCCTGCAAGGCACGGCTCAGCCGCTCCAGCGCCAGGGGGTAGAACTGGTTTTCCAGATAGGCCACGACCAGGCCGATGATCCGGGTGCGCCCGGTGATCATCGCGCGCGCCAGCGGGTTGGGGCGGTAGCCGAGCTGTTCCGCCGCCTCGCGCACCTTGCGCGCCGTCGCCTCGGACGCCGAGGCGCCGGGCGTGAAGACGCGGCTGACCGCCGACTGGCTGACCCCGGCCAGCCGGGCCACGTCCATCGCGGTGACCTTGGCGGGCTGGTCGGTCATTCCGCGGTCCACCCTCCGTCGACGATCAGATGCGTGCCGGTGACCAGCGCCGCCGCGTCCGAGGCCAGGAACACCACGGGCCCCATGATGTCCCGAACCTCGCCCAGCCGGCCGAGCTTGATCTTGGCCTCGATCCAGGCGCGGCGGGCGGGGTCGCTCAGGGTCTGTTCGGCCAGGGGCGTGCGGATGAAGGTCGGGCACAGCGTGTTGACGCGGATGCCGCGGGGGCCCCATTCGATCGCCATGGCCTTGGTCATGCCTTCCAGCGCGTGCTTGCCGGCGCAGTAGACGGCGCGGTCGGGCCCGCCCACATGGCCCATCTGGCTGCTGATGTTGATCAGGCTGCCGGGCTTTCCCGCGGCGATCAGGCCGCGCGCGGCCTCGCGCGTCAGGAAATAGGCCGCACGCAGGTTCAGGTCCATCGCGGCGTCGTAATCCTCGGGGCGCGTGTCCAGCGCGGGCGCATGGCGCGCGAGGCCGGCGCTATTCACCAGCACGTCGAAGGGCCCGCGGCCGGCCACCATCGCGGCGGTCGCCGCAAGGTCGGTGATGTCGAGCGCCACCGCCTCGGCCTGCCCGCCCGCGGCCCGGATGGCCTGCGCCGCCTCCTCCAGACCGCCCGCGCGCCGCGCCACCAGCGTCACCCCGGCCCCCGCCTGCGCCAGCGCCGCCGCCGCCGCCAGCCCGATGCCCGAAGAGGCCCCGGTGACCAGCGCCCGGCGGCCGTCCAGACGGAACGAGGGGGTGCGCGGCAGCATCTCAGGTGCCCTCCGGTGCCGGTGGCGCGCGCAGGCCGTCGTCAAACGCCTCCCACCCCTCGCCGGCAAAGACGTCGCGGCCAAGCTGGAACAGGACCTCGGCGAAGTCGACGAAGACCGGGTTGTCGGCGATGCGGCCGTCCTCGATGCGCCAGAAGTCCATGTAGGGAATGCGCACCCGCCGTCCGGTGGGCGCGATGCCCATGAAGGGGCCGGACTGCGTCGCCTCGATATGGCCGAAGCAGGCGGCCCAGTCGCCGTCGGCGATCATCTGCTCGGTCAGGTAGACGCGGTCGGTGAAGGCCGCGCGCAGCGGGCGCTGCCAGTTGGCGCGGAATTCCTCCACCCCCCGCTTGGTGCCCGACCCGCGGTTGCCGCGCCACCGGAAGCCGGGGGTGAAGTAGCGCGTCATGTCGGTCTCGCCCGCGGCCAGCCCCGCCGCCATCGCGCGGACGGCGGCGAGGGTGGCGCGGCTTTGGGCGCTGTGGTCGGCGTCGGTCATTCGGCGGCCATTCCGTATCCCACGTTCCGCCCGCCATAGCGGCGGACGCGGATGTTGCACTGTTCGGCGTGGCCGACGAAGCCCTCGAGCATGCACAGCCGCGACCCGTAGGCGCCGACCAGCGCGGCGGCGGCGTCCGTGGTGATGCGCTGGTAGCTGTGGGTCTTGAGGAACTTGCCCACCCACAGCCCGCCGGTGTAGCGGCCCGCGCGTCTGGTGGGCAGGGTGTGGTTGGTGCCGATCACCTTGTCGCCGTTGGCCACGTTCGTCCGCGGCCCCAGGAACAGCGCGCCGTAGCTGTGCATGCCCGCCAGATACCAGTCGTCGCGGTCGGTCATCACCTGCACATGCTCGTAGGCCATGTCGTTGGCCAGCCGCAGCATCCCGTCATGGTCCTCGCACAGGATCACCTCGCCGTAGTCGCGCCAGCTGACCGCGGCGGTCTCGGCCGTGGGCAGGATCGCCAGCAGCCGGTCCACCTCGGCCAG
>CAZCPY010000217.1:0-3596 GCA_964499865.1 uncultured Rhodobacterales bacterium
CGGCGGGCTTGGCCGCGGCGGGCTTGGCCGCGGCGGGCTTGGCCGCGGCGGGCTTCAGCGGATCCCACTTCTCGAACTTGCTGGCTGCGTCCCTGACCGCGTCGATCCCCAGCGACTTGGGGTTCGCCACGGCCTTGAGGTCCTTGGCCACGTCCTTGACGCCCGCCTCGTCGGCGGCCTGTTCCATCGTGCGCTGGAAGTCGCGCGCCATCGAGCGCAGCTTGCCGGTAAAGCGGCCGAGCTGCCGGAACATCTCGGGCAGGTCCTTGGGGCCGATGACGATCAGCGCCACGACGCCGATGATCAGAAGCTCGCTCCAGCCGATGTCGAACATCGCGCCCTACCCTTGCCGCTGCCGCGCGCTCAGACCTTGTCCTTTTCCGGCGTCTGCTGCGCGGGGGTCACGTCCTTGGCGATTTCGGCCGAGGTGGCGCTGGCCTCCTCGGTGCCGTCCTTCACGCCTTTCTTGAAGGCGGTGATGCCCTTGCCGACCTCGCCCATCAGGTTCGAGATCTTGCCGCGCCCGAACAGGACGAGCACGACGATGGCGATGACAAGAATTTGCCAGGGTCCGACCTGCATGGCGATGTCTCCCGCGTGCGTGGGGTGGATGTTGTTCTGCACCCTGCTAGCGCGTCAGCCCCCGGGTTCCATCTGCAAAAACGCCGTGGCACCCGGATCAACCGACATGTATATGTCAGTTGCCCATCAATGCACCTCCCATGCCCCGCGCCGACCGCCTGTATGACCTGATCCAGATCCTGCGCGACGGGCAGTTGCACCGTGCGGGCGACCTGGCGTTCCGCCTGGGTGTGTCGGACCGCACGATCTGGCGCGACATGCAGACGCTGATGGCCTCGGGCCTGCCGGTCGAGGGCGAAAGGGGCGTGGGCTACCTGCTGCGGGCGCCGATCACCCTGCCGCCCATCCTGCTGTCGATGGCGGAACTGGAGGCGCTGCGGCACGGCCTTGCGCATGTGGCGCAAGGCCCCGACCCCGCGCTGGCCCGCGGGGCGCGGTCGCTGGCCGGGAAGGTCGCCTCGATCGTGCCGGCCTCCGCGATCCCCGCGGATGACGACCTGTTCGTCTTCACCGGCGAGGCCGCCGCGCGCCCGGTGCCGCACCTGCCGGTCCTGCATGCCGCGATCCGGGCGCGGCGGCGGCTGGTGCTGACCTGCGCCGAGACGGGGGGCGAGGAGGTGCGGCTGTCGCTGCGCCCGCTGGGGCTGGAGACGCGCGGCGGCTACCGGGTGCTGGTGGCCTGGTGCGAGGCGCCGAGGGGCTTCCGCGAAATCCGCCTCGACCGCCTGCTGGCGATCACGGAAACCGCCGAAACCTTCCCCCGCGACCGCGGGCGCGAGCTGGCCGACTGGCGGCGCGGGGCCTGACGCCCGCGTCAGGCGGGGCGGGGCGCCGGGAAGACGAAGCAGCGGTCGCGGCGGATCATCAGCCACAGCACCGTGCCCGCTGCGGGCAGGAAGACCCCGGGGACCGAAGCGACCAGGCGGCTGCCGTCGTGGTCCATGCGGAAGCCGACCAGGCTTTCGCGGCCGAGGTAGCGCGCGCGTTCCACCGTGCCTCGGGCGGCGGTGCCGTCCTGCGGTGTCGGGTTCGGCCCGCGGCCGGCGCGGTCGAAGTCGATCTTCAGGTGCTGCGGGCGGATCACGATTTCCACCGCCGCGCCATCCGCGTGGCCCGGCGTCAGGAAGGCGCCGAAGGGCGTCGCGGTCAGCGCGCCGCGCGAGGTGCCGCGGATCACGTTGACGTCGCTGAAGAAGGCCGCCGCCGCACGGTCCACGGGGGCATTGTACAGGTTGTAGGGGCTGCCCGCCTGCACGATCCGCCCGCCGCGCATCAGCGCGATCTCGTCGGCCATGCGCATCGCCTCGTCGGGCTCGTGCGTGACCAGCAGGACGGCGGCGCCCTCTTCCTTGAGCACCTCGAGCGTGATGTCGCGGATGCCGTCGCGCAGGCGGTTGTCGAGGCCCGAGAAGGGCTCGTCCATCAGCATCACCCGCGGCCGCGGCGCCAGCGCGCGCGCCAGCGCCACGCGCTGCTGTTCGCCACCCGAAAGCTGGTGCGGGAACTTGCCCGCAAAGCCCGTCAGGTTCACCCGCTCCAGCAGCTCGCCCACGCGGGCGCGGCGCTGCGCGGGGTCGCGGGGCAGGCCGAAGGCGACGTTGCCCTCGACCGTCAGGTGCGGGAACAGGGCGAAGTCCTGGAACATCAGGCCGATGCCGCGCCGCTCGGGCGGCACGAAGCGTCCCGCGCCGCTGACGGTCGTGCCGTCGATGGCCACGCTGCCCGCGTCCGGCACCTCGACGCCTGCGATCATCCGCAGCGTGGTGGACTTGCCGCAGCCCGAGGGGCCCAGCAGGCAGGTCACCTGCCCCGCCGCCAGCGTCAGCGACAGGTCGGACACCACCGAAGCCGCACCCAAGCGCCGCGTCAGTCCCCGGACCGCCAGACGCGGCGCGCCTGTCCCTGCCGTCACCCCTTTTCCCCACCAAAACGCTAAGGTTCCACGGCGGGTAGCAGTCCCGCAACGCTGGCGCAAGCCGGACACCCTGTGGCGCGCTTGCGCCGCCTGTCCTGCGGTGCTGCGCGGCGCCCTTCCCTCGCGCAGGGGTTGCCGCTATGGTCAGGCCGAAGGCGCCGCAAGCGCGCCACCGAGCAGCAGGCACCGGGCTTGACCCGGGGCGCACGATCATAAAGCGGGCCGTCAGAGCCTGCGCCAGAGGATACGGGCATGACACAGGCACTGATCCGCAACGCGCTTTTCGCCGCCCTCGCAGGCTTTGCCCTGGCCGGGTGCGCGGCCGGAACCGGCCCCTTCGCAGGCGCCGCGACCGAAGGCGCGGGCGGCGCGGCGCCCGCCGCCCGCGCCGCCACCTCGACCCGCCTTGTCGACCGCGATGTCGAGGCGCCCGATGTCTTCCAGGCCACCGACCGGGCGCTGTGGGACGGCCGCCCGTCGCTGGGCGGCGTCTGGGTCGCCTCGCCGGATGCGCAGGACCCCGAGCGCGTCATCATCCGCAACACCCAGAACGGCAAGTTCGTCATCGGCGCGCTGTTCCGCCGCGAACGCATGAACCCCGGGCCCACGCTGCAGATCTCGTCGGACGCCGCGGCCGCGCTGGACATCCTCGCCGGTGCCCCGGCCGAAGTGCAGGTGACCGCGCTGCGCCGCGAGGAAGCGCCCGAAACGGCGGCGGCCGCGCCCGGCGCGCCGATCCTGGACGAGGCGGAAACGGTCGAGACCGAAACCCTGGGCGCCGCCGCCGTGGCGGCGATCGACCGCAGCACGGCACCCGCAGCACCCGCAGCAGCTGCCGGGCCCGCGGCGGCACGCCCCGGTGACGTGACCGCCGCGGCACCCGCGATGGCCGCCGCCGTGCCCTCTGCCGAAAAGCCCGCCAGGAAAAAGCGCAAGGCGCGCAAGGACGCCGCCGCCGAGGCCGCCGCCCTGCCGCCAGAGGCCGCCGGAACTGCCGCCGGACCCGCCGCCGCCATCGCCGCCCCGGTGGTGACCGCCGCCCTGCCTGCGCCCGGCGCCGCCGCACCGGCGCCTGCCGCAGCCCGTGTCGTCGCCGACC
>CAZCPY010000218.1:0-3522 GCA_964499865.1 uncultured Rhodobacterales bacterium
TGGGCCGCGCCTACGGGGTCTGGGTGCAATACGACGGCGCGCCGGGCCTGCGCGGGGCGCCCAGGCCCGACCTTGCCCAGGTGGAAAACACCCGCGCGCTGGGGCTTCTGCTCTACGACCGCTATTTCTGGCTGTTCCAGTCGGCAGGGATGATCCTGCTGGTGGCCATGGTGGGGGCGATCCTGCTGACCAACCGCCACCGCAAGGACATCAAGCGGCAGGACGTGCTGGCGCAGATGTACCGCGACCCGGGCAAGGCGCTGGAACTGCGCGACGTGAAGCCGGGGCAGGGGCTGTGACGATGCGGGATGCGTGCAAGCACGCACGCCGCCGGACGTAGGGTGCGTGCTTGCACGCACCGCCAAGACGACAACGGGCACAAGACCCGGAGGGAACCTGACGATGCAGACGGTGGGACTGGAACATTACCTGGCGGTGGCGGCGGCACTGTTCGTCATCGGCATCTTCGGCATCTTCCTGAACCGGAAGAACGTGATCGTCATCCTGATGTCGATCGAACTGATGCTGCTGGCCGTCAACATCAACCTTGTCGCCTTCTCGATGCAGCTGGGCGATCTGGTGGGGCAGGTCTTCACCATGTTCGTGCTGACCGTGGCCGCGGCCGAGGCCGCCATCGGGCTTGCGATCCTGGTCGTGTTCTTCCGCACCCGCGGCACCATCGACGTCGAAGACGCCAACGTGATGAAGGGCTGAGATGACCACGCTTGCCACCATCATCCTGTTTGCCCCGGCGATCGGCAGCCTGATCTGCGGCCTTCTGTGGCGCGTCATCGGCGAAAGGACGGGACAGGTCGTCGCCACCGGCCTCGTCATGCTGGCCGCGGTCCTGTCCTGGGTCATCTTCCTGAACGACCTGCCCGAGACCGAGCGCGTGGTCCTCTTGCGCTGGATCGAGAGCGGCAGCCTGTCCACCGAATGGGGCATCCGGCTCGACCGGCTGACCGCGATCATGCTGGTGGTGGTGAACAGCGTCTCGGCGCTCGTCCACCTCTATTCCTTCGGCTACATGGCGCATGACGACAACTGGAAGGAGGGCGAGCACTACAAGGCGCGCTTCTTCGCCTATCTGTCGGGGTTCACCTTCGCCATGCTGATGCTGGTGACGGGCGACAACCTCGTGCAGATCTTCTTCGGCTGGGAAGGCGTGGGCGTCGCCTCCTACCTGCTGATCGGCTTCTACTACCGCAAGGACAGCGCCAACGCCGCGGCGATGAAGGCCTTCATCGTCAACCGGGTGGGCGACTTCGGCTTTGCGCTGGGCATCTTCGCGCTGTTCTTCCTGGTGGATTCGGTCAAGTTCGACGACATCTTCGCCGCCGGGCCGATGCTGGCCGAAACCTCGATCCGCTTTCTCTGGACCGACTGGAATGCGGCGGAGCTGATCGCGATCCTTCTGTTCATCGGCGCGATGGGAAAATCGGCACAGCTTTTCCTGCACACCTGGCTGCCCGACGCGATGGAGGGGCCGACGCCGGTGTCGGCGCTGATCCATGCGGCGACCATGGTGACGGCGGGGGTGTTCCTGGTCGTCCGCATGTCGCCGATCCTGGAATACGCGCCGAATGCGCTGATGTTCATCACCGCAATCGGGGCGGCGACGGCCTTCTTCGCCGCAACGGTCGGCCTCGTGCAGAACGACATCAAGCGGGTGATCGCCTACTCCACCTGCTCTCAGCTCGGCTTCATGTTCGTGGCGGCGGGCGTGGGGGCGTATCCGGTCGCGATGTTCCACCTGTTCACCCACGCCTTCATCAAGGCGATGCTGTTCCTGGGCGCGGGGTCGGTCATCCACGCGATGCACCACGAACAGGACATGCGGAACTACGGCGGCCTGCGCCACCACATCCCCTGGACCTTCCGCGCGATGCTGGTCGCGACGCTGGCGATCACCGGGGTGGGGATTCCGTTCAGCTATGAACTGCTGGGCGTGCCCATCGGCTTTTCCGGGTTCCAGTCCAAGGACGCGATCGTCGAAAGCGCCTTCGCGGGGTCCCAGGGCGCCTTCTGGGTTCTGGTGGTGTCGGCCTTCATGACATCGTTCTATTCCTGGCGGCTGATGTTCATGACCTTCTGGGGCCGCCCGAGGTGGGCCGGCGGCGGGCACGGGCATGACGGCGGGCATGACGGCGGGCATGACGGCGGGCAAGGGCATGACCCCGCCGAGCACGGCCGGGGCCATGCCCATACCCCGCACGAAAGCCCGGTGGTGATGCTGGTGCCGCTGGGGGTGTTGGCGCTGGGGGCGGTGTTCGCCGGGATGGTCTGGTATCCGGTCTTCTTCGGCAAGGAAGACAAGCTGCGCACCTGGTTCGGCATGGAAGCCAGCGCAGAATACGGCGCAGAAGGCGCGGACCGGGCCAAAGAGGCGTCCGCTGCGACGATGGAAGGCGACGGTGCCGCGGTCGCGGCGCCCCCCGGGCCGGGGACCGAGCAGGCAGCGGGTGCGGCCGATGCCGCGGCAGCCGATCAGGCGGAGGCGCCGCCGGATGCGGCTTCTGCGGGCGCCACCGGGCCGGCGGAAGGTGCCGCCGCGGCGCCCAGGGGGGCGATCTTCTTCGGCCCCGGAAACAAGGTCATCGGCGAGGCGCACGAGGCGCCGACCTGGGTGAAGCTGTCGCCGTTCACGGCGATGGTGCTTGGCCTGCTGCTGGCCTGGCAGTTCTACATCCGCCGCCCCGACCTGCCCGGCCGCCTGGCTGCGGCGCAGCGGCCGCTCTATCTGTTCCTGCTGAACAAATGGTACTTCGACCAGATCTACGGCGCGGTCTTCGTGCGCCCGGCGATGCTGCTCGGGCGGTTCTTCTGGAAGAAGGGCGACGGTGCGGTGATCGACGGCGGGATCAACGGGCTGGCCATGGGCATCGTGCCGTGGCTCACGCGGGCCGCGATGCGGCTGCAGTCGGGCTACATCTTCACCTATGCCTTCACCATGGTCATCGGCATCGCGGCCCTGATCACCTGGATGACGCTGTCCGGGGGGAGCCGGTAAATGGACAACCTGCTTTCCATCATCACCTTCCTGCCCGCCGTGGCGGCCGCCATCCTGGCGCTGTTCCTGCGCGGCGAGGATGCGGCGGCGCAGAACAATGCCAAGTGGGTGGCGCTGATCGCCACCTCGACCACCTTCCTGATCTCGCTCTTCGTGCTGGCGGGGTTCGATCCGGCCGATACCGGTTTCCAGTTCGTCGAGGAATACGGCTGGATCATGGGCCTGACCTACAAGGTCGGGATCGACGGCATCTCGATCACGCTCCTGATCCTGACCACCTTCCTGATGCCGCTGATCGTGCTGGGCTGCTGGACGGTCGAGCATCGCGTCAAGGAATACATGATCGCCTTCCTGCTCCTGGAGACGCTGATGGTCGGCGTGTTCGTGGCGCTCGATCTCGTGCTGTTCTACCTGTTCTTCGAGGCGGGCCTGATCCCGATGTTCCTGATCATCGGCATCTGGGGCGGCAAGGACCGGATCTACGCGGCCTTCAAGTTCTTCCTCTACACCTT
>CAZCPY010000219.1:0-3519 GCA_964499865.1 uncultured Rhodobacterales bacterium
GTATGTTATTCCATTCTTCTTATAAGAGCAAGGAATAACCAGACTCTTCTCCCCCCCTTCAAGCCTTACGTAGAGGACGTTTCAGCGATTTCACTGCTTATTTTTGAATCAGAAATTCACTTTTCGATTTAGGTTGCCCTCATCTTCAGGAGCAGAATCACGAATGAGGCACAACTCCAGACCCATAAAAGATTAGCCCCCCAAGCTGGAAACATGGAGGGCAACAGACTATTTTGACCAACCTCTCTTAACGGAGGCACTATAACTTTATTATGGGCGAAACGTAGAAATTTGTCAACGAAAAAACGACCACCATTAGCCAGAGGGTTACAAACCTCCCAAAACCTACCATAATAGAATAGGAGCTAGTTAACGCAATTACGCCCATTCCAAAAAGCAGGTCAACAGTGACCCAGACAAATATTCCCTTTAAGGAGATGCTAACAATGACCACCCAGGATGTCAAGGCCCTTCTCGGCCAGCACAAATATACCCCTGGCCCGAACAAGACAAGATGCACCTACACAGCAGTCCGAGTCCGACCTGACGAGCTTCAAGAACTCAAAATGTTTGCCCGACAACATGGATGTGACTTGGCAGTGCTGATGCGGGCTGGGGCAAAGTACCTGATTGACCAGGTTAATCGAGACAAAACCTCAGGAGAGATGGGTTAACCCGATAACGCCCACTCTGTCTATTGAAGGGTAAGGCAGGCCCACAAACTCCCCCTGCTGGAAACAGGGTTTGACCAACCAAAAAACTCTTACAAGGGACAATCAAAATGACATTAAGCTTCATCAAAGGCGACCCCACTTCATGGTCTGCCGAATTCCCGGACTTCTGCGAAACCCCCTACCCAGACTTACCCGCACCTGACCAATCCACTTTCAATGAGTACCTGAGACTCCTGGGAATTACCAGTGGTGAAAGCTTTCACCTTCGACTGTTGGCTGGAAAAGGTGAGAAGGGGGCAAAAACTCTTAAGTGCATCGGCCCTCGTCCGGTGAAGAACCCTCAGACAGGCCAATGGAGTGACGGGGATTTTAGGGCCCACGGTCGCAACCTGACATACCATGCACCCCTGGCTTACTTCGATGACCTCCATGCAGCACAACAGAGTGGAATGTATCCTGGTCTGGTGGTCAACCCAGGTGGGAATGCTGCCCGCGATATTGAGTTTGCCCGCGCCATTTATTTTGAGTGCGACGAACTACCAAAGGAAGACCAGTGGGGCATCACAGAAAAGTATGGTCTCCCTGCCCCCACGTTTGTCGTCGAAACCCGCAAATCACTCCACCAGTATTACGTCCTCACAGACCTCATTCCCATTGAGGAATGGTTAAAGCTGCAACACAGTCTGGTTGCGCTAATTGAGGAGTCCGACAATGTTATCAAAGACCCTAGCCGTGTACTGCGTTGCCCTGGGTTCTTCCACCTCCAAGATGGATTAGAGCCCTTTTTCTGTGGCCTAGTCAAACTATCTGGGGCCCGGTACAACCCTGATGACCTCTGGGCACACATCCCTGAAGCCAAGCAAGTCACAAAGGTAGTCAGGGCTGGTCGCAAATCCAAGACAGCTAGTGGCAACGTGACCCCTGAGGACATCCTGGCCGTGATGGGGCAATTCCCTGACTGGTTCCATAAGTTCACTCAGGAGGAGCAAGAGAAGTTTCTAAGTGAAACAGTTCGCACCCCTATGGCCCCTGAGAACAACCCTCCTGGTGGCCGTAACGGGCGATTGAACGACGCTGGTTTCCGTCTGGGGCTAAACCTGGGTCGTTTAGTTGATTTCAGCAAAAAGAACCCCACCCCTGAAGACTCCCTGAAGCTGGCAATCCGGGAACTATCTGATGCTGCTGAACTAGCTTGGGCCAATGAACCGGGGTCAGCCGCTTTCGAGATGGTTCAAACGGGCTTCCGGGCAATTTATGACGGCTTTCTCCTTTCAACCGAAAAACACCCCTACGCTATTCAGGACAGGTTATTGGGGAAGTATGACGGAAAGCCCACTGGAGAGGAGATTGACCAACAGTTTCTAGAACCTGCGGTTTACGAGCAACAGGAGCGTGTGGTGCTGGTTCAGGCCACCCAGGGAAAAGGTAAAACCTCCTCTCAGGGGGTTGCGATTGCTAAGTTCAAAGAGCAAAACCCTACCACCAAAATCCTCTACATCGGCCACCGTCAGACTCTCATCCACCAGACGGCCAAACTACTGAAGCTGACAAACTACCAGAACTGTCAGGGCACTGCCCAACTGAACGAGTCTCAATACCTGGCTATCTGTCTGGATTCCCTTTGGAAACTCGACCCCGGACAATGGGCAGGCGCACTGGTTGTACTGGACGAAATTGACCAACTACTTCAGCACCATCATGCCTCAACCAGCATCAAGGATAAGCGGCGGGAGGTTCTACACAAATGGTACAGGTTGGTAGGGAATGCAACCCAGGTTTGGGGGATGAGTGCAGATATTCCCGTTTTGGTTGAGCAACACCTTCGGGGTGTCTTGGGTTCTAATGTGGAAATTAAGCGAATCCGTAATATCAACAAAGGTGCTTATCGGAAGTGGGTGGAATCAACCTCCAGCGTAGCGATGGAGTCTGAGTTAATCAGCAGACTAGAGAAAGGGTTGAATGAGTACGTTGCTTGCAACTCTCGCAGAAAGGCAACCGAACTTTACGAAGAGATGCGGGCCCGTTTCCCGGAAATGTCTATTGTCCTCATCACCAGCGAAACTAAAGAGGTTGACCCTGCTGCCAAGAAGTTTCTCCACGCCCCCCTGAATAACCTCCCCCAGTTGCTAATTGCCTCACCCACCTTGGGCACAGGGTTTGACATCAATGTGCCTGATTTCTATCACAGCACATTCTTGTTCATGGGGGCCCAGGATACAGCTTCAGCTTGGGACATCATCCAACACGCTTTCCGGGTGCGACAGCTAATTAGTGGAGAGATTTACTTCTACTGTCCCCATCGGTGTGGCAGAGGACTCATCTTATCCGAAGCTGGTTTTTACAGTGCCATCTGGGAAGACGAAGACACTCTAAAATCCATGTACTCCACAGGGATTGACCGGGTTCCCCAAGCAATTTCAGGTTTGCTTGATGAGTCAATGGTCTTTCGTCGTCTGGTAAAACCACACCCTGATGGCGGTTACACGGTTTCAAATGACCCACTAGAGGCCCAATACCTAAGGGATTTTGTGGGGCATAACCTTCGTCGTAATGCTTCGTTGTTGTGCCTGAATCGACACCTAAAGAAACTGATTTCAGAGCGTGGGGATGACTTAGGGGAGTGCGTTCCAACCCCCGACAAAACTAGAGGAGATAAAATAGAGAAGCCTGAGGCATTAGGTACATTTGATGCTTTCCTAGATGCCGAACCGTTTGAGACAGTGGTGGAGATGGAAGCAACAGCGTGTCTTGCGAAAGCCAAGGGCACCATGACCATTGAGCTACAGCAGCGCATCCAGAAGACAAAATTTCTTTCCCTGACTGGGATGACGGACAGTGAACTTCA
>CAZCPY010000220.1:0-3410 GCA_964499865.1 uncultured Rhodobacterales bacterium
GCTCTTGCCAGCATTTGCTTAACCATCGCTGCATCTTCTGGGCTGACGGGCTTAAGTGCCTTGGTTGCTACATTGTTAGCAGCTTTCTTCTTGGCATCCAGATTCAGATGCCTCAAGCCTGGGCCAAGATTCTTGGTCAGGGTGTAGTAATTGAGATTAGCCAGCTTTGCCGCTTCTTTCTTACTGAAGAAGCGATTAGGGCCGCTGGCGAAACGCAGGTAGAAAACATTTGCCCAAACCTCAACAGAAACCAGCACCCGCCCCTGGGCTTCAAAGTGCTTGTACAGCCCCTTATAAAGAGCCTTAAGTAAGTCTTGGGCGCGTTCAACGAGAGTAGAAGGGAGAACCATGTGTGTTGTATATCCTTAAAAACAAAAAGGGAGGGCGATCGCCCTCCCGTTAACAATGTGAGAAGTGAAATCAGAGAGATTTGACTAAGTTCTCCTGCTGTTTCCGCAACAGATCAATGTCATATCCCTCGTCGATGATGGCAAAGCATAATTGGTTGCCATCTTTTCTAAGAAATCCTGCCAGCGCACTGGCATTGCTCAGGGTACCAGTCTTGCCTACAGTTCCTTTAGGCAAGGAACGATGTGTTAAGGTACCCTGCCCCACAGAAGGGAATAAGTCAGTAATCTTGTATCCAGCGGCTTCTGCTTTGTTCTGGATAATCCCAAACATAGAACAGACTGCCCTGGGCGAGATAACATTTTCTACCCGCTGACCATTGAGAACGCTGGGTAAGCCAGAACCAGTATAGAGAGTAATCTCATCAGGTAAGCCTGTCAGATCACCCACGATCTGGTCTACAGCTTTGGCACCCCCTACTGACTTAGCCAGGGACTCGGCAATATCGTTGTCACTGGGATCGTTCATATTGACGATCCGCTTAACCAATTGGGGTGTTACACCCTTCTTCGATAACACCGCCAATGTCGTAGCCACCTTTGTTAAGGAAGCGGCTGAGAGGGGAGTAGACCCTTGGTGATCTCCTAAAACCTGATTCCCCATTCCAATCCAAACGCCATGATACTTAGCAGCATTAGATAGCTTTGAAAGGAACTTTTGAATCTGAGGTCCGTAGATCTGGGTATCTTGCTTCTCTGGCAGTTTCTTGACAGCAGCATTCGCAGGAGCTGCAAATATCTGATCTGTAGGGTTAAACATCTGAACAGGAGCCGTCCCTACAGAAGCCTGGTGAACCACCAGGGGCTTAGTAGCCTTAGATTGTGGCAATTGGGTACGTGCAGGAGACGCGATCGATGGGATAAGGAAAAGCCCGATCCCAGTAACAATGTCCACAGGATGGACTCGACCTTTTTTCATAAATCAGTTCCAGGAAAAACTAAGATGCTTTCTGTAAAACGTTGATGGCGAAAGCTGGCTTGGGTGCTGGACTCAGGTAATTGACGATGCTGATCGTCTGTAACCTACCTGGAGTATCCAGAGCAAAGTTCTTGTACCCGTGTCCAGGCTTTTGCACCACCTTGACACCATACAAACCGTTGATCAGCGATCGCTTAGCAAAAGGATGTCGGCTGATTAAATCAACCATAAAGATAAAAGCGAAACCAGACAGGTAACTACCTTCTGGTGTTTGCTTGAGCAGATCCTTTAGATAGCCTTCCAATTCAGCTGCATCAACAAATCGTTTGCCTGCGATGACAGCAAAAGCCGGGACTGCTGTTTCAGCTGGCTGAGGCTGTTGAATCTCTACTACTGGAGCGGGTGTGGGAGTAATTGCCAATTTAGGCTTACTCACCTTCGCCCCTTGTAGTTGCTTAATCGCTTGATCCAACAGCACCAGGGCATTTTCATGCAGGCAGGGAGTACGTGTGGGAGTTTTTACTCCATTGGGATTCTCATTGGTAAGTTGAATTACCTCAGAGTATCCTTTGAGTTCAGGAAACTCATCACAGATTTTATTCCATGCTGTTTGAGGCTTGAGTAGGACCTCTTGGGCCTTCATGTAATCATACACTGAGACCCATCCATCATCAGTTCGTCTCATATTGCGTGTGCTAAACAAATAAAAAGGAGGGCGAATACCCTCCTTAAGAACTTAAAAACAAACTATTCAATTGTGGAAAGATTAACTATTCCGTAACTTCTTCGTACAGTCCAACTGTACCCATAGCGAGAAGTTGTTCAGCAGTTTTATTGGGGAGAGACTGGGGTCTCCCAACGTACAATCCCTTAGCCAGAGCCCAGAATACTGGGGATGCCAGCTCGACATTGTTGACGAACTTGAGAGTGGTGTTAGGAGCGGAAGGCAGTTCAGTAATGCGAGGATTCTGACTGCGAAACAGACTGCGAATAAAATTCCAAATGCGAAATAACGACATAATGAGTCAATCCAAAAAATAATCGTAATAATGGTGGTTGTAGAGTCGCACCAGGCGTCAGGATTCGAACCTGAAAACTTATCTCAGCGCCAATGCCATTCAACAGCCCCCTACAAGAACTGTGAACGCGAGGATTTGAACCTCGTGGGGAACGTCTTCCGTTTGCCAAATGCCTGATGCTATTGAAACATCATCAATACGTTGAAGGGGTAGGATTTCTACCCCTGTCTTCTATCAAGCCTTCTTGCGAGAGCTAGTTACAGCCTTCTTACTGGTCGTTCGCTTGCTAGGAGCTTTCTTGACTGCTGTAGCTTTTGCAGTGGGCTGTACTGGAGTGGGTTCTGTCACAACTGCTTCAGGAACCGTCACCCTTTCAACTGGCTCCAGTGCGACAGCCTCAACTTCAGGCTCACGAGCAGGTTGCATGATAAAGACGTGCCCTTCTTCAACCATCTCTGCTTCCTTCTCGCAAGGAGGAGCAGTTAAAAGTGCAACGGGAACAAAGGGAGTATTGAAGTAAACCGCACCAGGGGTTGTCTCCTGAACTTCGTACTGAACTGCCCAGGCATCAAACTGTTGCCGAGCTTTAGCGCCCAACGCAATAGCTAACGAACCAAATGCCATGATGAGAGAGACGGCCTCTCTCAAACCAACTTGAACTTGACCATAAAACTTGTGTGCTGTTTCAGAATTCAGCATGTCAACAACCTCTCCAACGATCTGAGAGGCAACACGAACGAAATCAATGAGTTTAACTTGTGCAGTGCTTTCCATTGTAAGAAATCCTTAAATCTAAATAAATGCCCATGTGTAGCGATGTGGGCGGGTTAACTCCCTTCTCTCTTGGTTTCCAGGCTTAGGACTGGCACTGATTTGACGCTGCAGTGGCGAGATTAGAGTTAGGGTGATTCCACCCTACAGAAAATTAGGCTTCAGTGATGCTGAGCGCTTCGTGGGCCGTTAAGCCTTTGTTGATCAAAGCTTCTGCACTTGAGTCATCTAAAAAGTGAAGCAGCTGATAAAAGGAGTGGAGGCTATCTCCGCGAAATGTGTCTAATAAGGGAA
>CAZCPY010000221.1:0-1277 GCA_964499865.1 uncultured Rhodobacterales bacterium
GCCCGGCGGTCCTCGACTACACCGTGAACGGACGACGATCGCGACGGACCGGCCAGCCGCACGGCAACCGAAGCAGTTCTCCGCGCTGTGCCCCGCATGCCATCTATCCGGCTCGTGGCAAGGACGAGTGGATCGCCATCGCGGTTCGCGACGAGAACGACTGGCGGGCATTCACCCGAGTCGTCGCGGAACCATGGGTCGACGAGAAACGATTCGCTTCTCTCGCCGATCGCCTGGTGCACGAGGATGACCTCGACATGGCGGTTGCGGCGTGGACCCGACTACGCAGTCGATTCGATATCGCCGCGGCCCTGCAGTCGGCTGGAGTTCCTGCGGCCGCTGTCCGTACACCGCCAGAGCGAATCGACGGGGATCCGAACACGGCGAGCTGGGGATTATGGCCGATGGTGCACCACTCGGAGATTGGCGACGTGCGAGTGGATGGTCTGCCGGTCCATCTCTCGAAGACGGACTGGTCGATGGAGCGAGGTGCACCGTGTCTTGGGGAGCACAACGAGGAGGTCTACGGTGGCCTGCTCGGGCTGAGCAGAGCAGAAATAGCGGTGCTCAAGGAGGGCGGCGTGATATGAAAGGTCCGCTCAGCGATCTACGTGTAGTCGAACTGTCCCACGAGCGGTGTTCATTCGCGGGAAAGCTGTTCGCGGACATGGGCGCACGAGTCGTGGTCGTGGAGCCACCGCATGGGGCTCCGACTCGTGACTACCCCCCCTTCGTCGACGACGAGCGCGGACCGGAGCGCAGTCTCTATTGGTGGCACTACAACACCAGCAAGCTCGGCGTGACGCTCGATCTTCAGACGACCCGAGGACGGGAGATATTTCGCCAGCTCGTCGACGAATCCGACGTGCTCATCGAGGGCGAAGATCCCGGAGTACTCTTCGATCTAGGACTCGACTATACGCACCTATCCGCGACGAGGTCCGACTTGATCATGGTCTCGATCACGCCTTTCGGCCGCAATGGACCACGGTCGGACGAACGGGCCACTGACCTTACGCTTCTGGCTGGCGGTGGCGCCGCCTGGAGCTGCGGTTACGACGATCCCGAAATTCCCCCCATCCGAGGAGAAGGCAACCAAGCCGTGCAGACGGCATGCCACCACGCGGTATTCGCGGGGATGGTCGCCGTACTCGTGCGCGATCGGTCGGGAGCGGGACAGCACGTCGACGTGAACATGCACGCTGCGACGAATGTGACGACGGAGGCGGCGACCTACGAGTGGCTCGTGGCGGGCAGAATCGTGCGAAGGCAGACCG
>CAZCPY010000221.1:1287-3402 GCA_964499865.1 uncultured Rhodobacterales bacterium
TGTCGACCCAGGTCCGCTGTTCCGACGGTCGGTACGTGAACACAGGTGTGCCGCCGCGGACGCCCGCAGAGTTTGGCCGGCTTCGCGATTGGATCCTCGAGCTGGGTCTCGAGTCGGAATTTCCGGAAGTGTTTCTACTCGAGATGGGGATGAGGCGCGAGACTATCGATCTCTCGATGTTGGGTCGAGACGAGGAGCTGACGGCGATCTTTGGGGCCGGACGCGAGGCGGCGAATCTCATCGCATCGAAATTGGATGCCTACGACTTCTTCGTCGGTTCGCAGCAGCGCGGCATTCCCGTTGGCATCATCTACTCGCCCGACGAGGTGATCGACGACCCCCACTTCAGGGCCCGTGGATTCGTCGTCGAGGTGTCGCACCCCGAGCTCGATCGAAGTTTCGAGTACCCGGGGGCTCCGTATAGATTCCAAAGGACTCCGTGGACGCTTCGTAGTCGTGCACCGATGCTGGGCGAGCACAATGAGATGGTCTATCGGGAGCTCGGAATGACGCCGGAGGAACTCGCGGAGCTGACCGCCCGTCGGATCGTCTGAAGTCAGCCGAAATCCAGGTTGTTTCGGGCTCGACGGAGGTCGTGCGACGAAGCTTCATTTCATTTCGATCGACGCGGGCCTGGGGGGCCTATCATCACGGAACCGCATCTCAGCCGTCCGCGACTTCGTCCTTGACCCACTGGGGAATCTTGTAGACCTCTCCCGAAACGGGGTCGGTCCACTCGACCCAACTTGCCCTCACGGGCATTCCAATTTCGATCTCCGAGCCGGTCGGATTCGTCAGATTGCCGACCACGCGGATCTCGGGCGAGTCGTCGATGGAGACAAGCACGAGAACGTAGGGAACTGCGTGCGCGAGCGCCGGATGCACCGGATACCCCACCTCAGCATGACTGTAGATCCTTCCCGTGGCCGAGTGCTCCCGGAACTCGAATCGCATCGCCTGGCATCGCCTGCAGACATCCTCCGGAGGATGTTGAGCGTGTCGACATTCCAAGCAGGTCTGGATCAGGATCCTACCCGATGTGAAGAACGGGCGGGTCTTGTCATTCAAGGCCGGCATCGGCCAGGAGTCGGGCATTATTCTGGACATCGACCGAGTCCTCCTAACGATCTCGACAGAAGAGCACGGCACTGCCGGGAGCGTAGCCCGGTCCGCCAACCGCGAGGCTGAGCTCGGCCGACTCGACCTGGCAGGTGGACTCGCCTCGGATCTGCCTTACGGCTTCGTTGATCAGCTCAAATCCATGGATGTACGCCTCACCGAGATTTCCCCCACTCGTGTTGATCGGGAGTCGTCCGTCCGGCCATCGCAGGTTTCCTGCGCGAACGAACGCGTCGATCTCGTCGGGTGGGCAGAAGCCCATCTCGGAGATCGCCATGAGTACGGGGCCTGTGAAGTTCTCATAAAACTGCGCCACATGGACGTCCGCAGGGCCCACCCCCGCGCGCTCCCAGATTCGACGTCCGACGGCTCGATGGTGAGAAGTCGGGAATCCCGGCTCATTGAATCCGCCGATCCCATTTCGGGGTTCAATTCCTTGAGCCGCCGCGAGGATCGGCACAGCTCCCTTCCGAAGGTCGCGCGCACGCTCCGTCGTCGTGACCACGACGGCCGCAGCGCCATCGTTTTCCGGACAGCAGTCGTACAGATGGAACGGCTTCACGATCCACCGCGACGCATGGTATTCCTCGCGAGTCAGAGGCCTTCCCTTCCGCAACGCGCGAGGGTTGCGCTGCGCGTGGGAATACGACGCCAGCACGACCTCCGCGAGCGCGTCCTGGCTGACTGCGTGTTCGTGCATGAACCGAGTCGTCTGCAAGGCATTGATGTGCGCAGGCGTCACGAGTCCAAAAGGCATCTCGAAGGCGCGCGAGCCTGACACGGTTCCCGCTCCCCCATAGTTGCCCTGTCCGAATCGGCCGAATTCGCCCTGCGCGAGCGCACGAAACACGACGACGTGTTTCGCATAACCTGCGCAGATCGCCGCATCGGCGATCTGGAGTGCAGACGCGACTCCATTGCCGCCGTTGCCCCAGGTCTGAGCCGTGAAATCGACGGCATCCGTTCCGAGAGCAGCGCTCAACCGGATCGGATCGT
>CAZCPY010000222.1:0-3376 GCA_964499865.1 uncultured Rhodobacterales bacterium
GCGGGGGAGCGGCCCCCCGGGCCCGACCCCGCCGCCACCCCGGGCTCGCGGGCCCGCCCGCGCGCCACACCCGCGCGCGGCCTCACTCGCCGAGGTCGGCGAAGATGTTGGGCACCGGTGCGAGGTCCAGCCGTTCCTCGTCGGTGCGCCCGGCGTTGATGTCGCGCACCACCACGCGGCCGTCGGCGTGGCCGATCACCACGACGTCGCAGATGTCGATGAACAGCCCGTTTTCCACCACCCCGGGGATCTGGTTCAGCAGCAGCGCCAGCTGCCGCGGGTTGCCGATCCGGCGCAGGTGCAGGTCGAGGATGTAGTTCGCCTCGTCCGTCACCAGCGGTCGGTCGCCGTTCATCCGCAGCGTCACCTCGCGGCTCAGCACGTCAAGGCCCACCAGCGCCTCCTCGACCAGCGCCCTCGTCGTCTGCCAGCCGAAGGGGATCACCTCCACCGGCAGCGGGAAGGCGCCCAGGTGCGCGACCTCCTTGGCGGCGTCGGCGATCACCACCATCTGGTCGGAGGCGGTGGCGACGATCTTTTCCTGCAGAAGCGCCGCACCGCCGCCCTTGATCAGCGTCAGGTCGCGGTCGAACTCGTCGGCGCCGTCGATCGTCAGGTCCAGCCACTTGGCCTCGTCGAGGCTCATCACCGGCACGCCCAGCTGGCGCGCCAGTTCCGCGGTGCGCGCCGAGGTCGGCACGCCCTTGACGCGCAGGCCCTCCTCGCGGATGCGCTCGGCCAGGCAGCGCACCATCCAGGCGGCGGTCGAGCCCGTCCCCAGGCCCAGCCGCATCCCGTTCTCGACGAAATCCACCGCGCGGCGGGCGGCGAGGAATTTCGCCTTGTCGATCGGGGACAGTTCGGCGGGCATCGGTCGGTCTCCTGCTGGACGGGGCCTTATAGGCGCATGCCCCGCCGCACGGCGAGGGGCAATTGCGTGCAAGGGCGCCTCAGGTATCGCGCTCGGCCTGCGCCGCCGCCGCGGCCGCCACAGCCGCCGCGCGGGCGGCCGCCGCGCGTACTTCGGCCAGCGTCAGCGCGCCGTCGCCATCGGCGTCGAGCGCCAAAAGCGCCCGCATCGCCGCCACCTCGCCTTCGCCGAGGCCGCGCAGGGCCGCTGCCTGCGCCGCCGCCGTCACCTCGCCCCCGTCGGCGATCCCGTCGCCGTTTCCGGCCAGGTCGGCCTCCTGCACCGCCAGCAGCAGCGCACCGCGGCGGGATGCGGGCAGCGCCGCCGCGGCGGCCTGCGCCTCGGGCGCGGTCACCCGGCCGTCGCCGTCGAGATCGGCGGCCAGCAGCCGCCCCGCCGCCTGCCCGCGCAGCGCGGCGCGTTCGACGGCCACGTGACGTTCCACCCCTGCCGCGGTCACCTGCACGCCATCCCCCGCAGCCCCGATCAGACGCGCCGCGGCGGCCAGCACGCGGTCGGGCCGGTCGGCGAGGTCGCTCGCAAGGCGATCCGCGGCGCGGTCCTGCGCCATCCCCGTGGCCGCCATCCAGGCCAGCACCACGGCCAGCACGATCCCGAACAGACGCTGCATCCGAACCTCCGTTGTTCCGTGTCCGTTCACGCTAGAGCCACAGAGTCAACGAATCGTAAACGCCCCACGAAGGCGCCCCTGCGCAGACGCCGCCCGCCGGCCGCTTGCGGCAGGTCAGGCGCGGCGTCCGTCCGGCAGGCTGGCCGAAAGGACTGATCCCGTCTTGCCGGCGGCGGCTGGGGGGCGGACGGGGGGGGGACGGACGGGGGGGGGACGGACGGGGAGGGACGGACAGCAGACGGACGGGGCGGTTCCCGACCGAGCCCGCGCCCCGGGGTGCGCCGCGGAAGACACATCCGGCGCCGCCAGAGACCCGCAGCGCGTCGCTTTCCGCCTTGCCGCAGAGGGGGGGCCGGGCCCATCTGTTGAACGGCGGTCAGCGGGGTGCGGGCGATGTTCCTGTCGGTCTTCGAGATGTTCAAGGTCGGCATCGGGCCGTCTTCGTCGCACACCATGGGGCCGATGGTGGCGGCGGGGCGGTTCCTCGACGCCCTGCGCGCCTCGCCCTTCCACCCGGCGGGGGCGCGCGCCGCGCTGCACGGGTCGCTCGCCTTCACCGGGGTCGGGCATGCCACCGACCGGGCGGTGATCCTGGGCCTGCAGGGCTTCCTGCCCGACAGCTATGACGCCGCGAAGGCCGAGGCCGCGCTGGCCGCGATCCGCGAAAGCCGCCGGGTGACGCCGCCGGGCCTGCCGCCGCTGGCCTTCGACCCCGCGCGCGACCTGGTCTTCGACTACGGCCCTGCCCTGCCCGGCCATGCCAACGGCATGATCCTGCGGGCGACGGATGCGCAGGGCGACGTGATCGTGGAGGAAACCTACTACTCCATCGGCGGCGGCTTTGTCGTCACCGCGGGGGAACAGGCGGCGGCAGGCGAGGCGAAGGGCAAGGGCAGGGCCGACGTGCCCTATCCCTTCTCGACCGCGGCCGAGATGCTGGCGATGGCGAAGGCGTCCGGCCTGTCCATCGCCGCGATGAAGCGCGCCAACGAGCTGACCCGGCGGTCGGCGGCGGAGCTTGACGCGGGCATCGCCCGGCTGTGGCAGGTGATGGGCGACTGCATCGACCGCGGCATGGCAGGCACCGGCATCCTGCCCGGCGGGCTGAAGGTGCGCCGCCGCGCCAAGGGCATCCATGACGCGCTGCTGGCCGAGCGCGGCCTGAACATGACCCCGCCGCACACGATCAACGACTGGATCAGCCTCTATGCCATGGCGGTCAACGAGGAGAACGCGGCCGGCGGGCAGGTGGTGACCGCGCCGACAAACGGCGCCGCAGGCGTGGTGCCCGCGGTGATCCGCTACTGGCTGGACCATGTGCCGGGCGCATCCCGCACGCGGGTGGGCGAGTTCCTGCTGACCGCCGCGGCGATCGGCGGGCTGGCCAAGCACAATGCCTCGATCAGTGGCGCCGAATGCGGCTGCCAGGCCGAGGTGGGCTCGGCCGCCGCGATGGGCGCGGCGGGGCTCTGCGCCGTGCTGGGGGGCACGCCGATGCAGGTCGAGAACGCCGCCGAGATCGCGCTGGAACACCACCTCGGGATGACCTGCGACCCGGTGCGCGGCCTCGTCCAGGTGCCCTGCATCGAGCGGAACGGGCTTGGCGCGATCAAGGCGGTGTCTGCCGCCTCGCTGGCGCTGCGGGGAGATGGCGAGCACCTCGTCAGCCTCGACGCCTGCATCGAGACGATGCGCCAGACGGGCCGCGACATGCACGAGAAATACAAGGAAACCTCGCTGGGCGGGCTGGCGGTCAACGTGCCCAACTGCTGAGCGGCGCACCAGGACGTGCCGTCGGAGCGGGGGGTTTCACACCCCCCGCACCCCCCGTGGGA
>CAZCPY010000223.1:0-3342 GCA_964499865.1 uncultured Rhodobacterales bacterium
TCCTGCACGATGAAGCTGAACGCGGCGGCCGAGATGATGCCGATCACCTGGCCCGAGTTCTCGACGCTGCACCCCTTCGTGCCGCCGGACCAGTCGGAAGGCTACCGCGAGGCGATTGCGGACCTGGAGCAGAAGCTGTGCCGCATCACTGGCTACGACGCCTTCTCGATGCAGCCCAATTCCGGCGCGCAGGGGGAATATGCGGGGCTGCTGACGATCCTTGCCTACCACCATGCCCGGGGGGATGCGCAGCGCACGCTCTGCCTGATCCCGATGTCTGCGCATGGCACCAACCCGGCCAGCGCGCAGATGGCCGGGATGACCGTGGTGCCGGTGAGGACCGCGCCCAACGGCGACGTGGACCTGGACGACTTCCGCGCCCGCGCGGCCGAGGCGGGGGACAGGCTGGCCGCCTGCATGATCACCTATCCGTCCACGCACGGCGTGTTCGAGGAAACCGTGCGCGAGATCTGCCGCATCACCCATGACCACGGCGGTCAGGTCTACATCGACGGGGCGAACATGAACGCGCTCGTCGGGCTGGTGAAGCCCGGCGAGATCGGCGGCGATGTCAGCCACCTGAACCTGCACAAGACCTTTGCCATCCCGCATGGCGGCGGGGGTCCGGGCATGGGGCCCATCGGCGTGCGCGCGCATCTGGCGCCCTACCTGCCGGGGCATCCCGAAACGTCCGGGGAGGGGGCGGTCAGCGCCGCGCCCTTCGGTTCGGCCTCGATCCTGCTGATCTCCTGGGCCTACTGCCTGATGATGGGCGGACCGGGCCTCACGCAGGCCACGAAAGTGGCGATCCTGAACGCCAACTACATCGCCGCCCGCCTGCGCGGCGCCTATCCGGTCCTGTTCATGGGCAACAGGGGACGCGTCGCGCATGAGTGCATCCTCGACACAAGGCCCTTCGCCGAGGTGGGGGTGACTGTCGACGACGTGGCCAAGCGGCTGATCGACAACGGCTTTCACGCGCCGACGATGAGCTGGCCTGTAGCCGGGACGCTGATGGTGGAACCCACCGAGTCCGAGACCAAGGCCGAGATCGACCGCTTCATCACCGCGCTGCTGGCGATCCGCGAGGAGATCCGGGCGGTGGAAAGGGGCGAGATCGCCGCCGAGGCCTCGCCCTTGCGGCATGCGCCGCACACGGTGGAGGACCTGGTGGCCGACTGGACCCGCGCCTACAGCCGCGAACAGGGCTGTTTCCCGCCGGGCGCCTTCCGGGTGGACAAGTACTGGCCCCCGGTCGGCCGGGTCGACAACGTCTGGGGCGACCGCAACCTCGTCTGCATCTGCCCGCCGGTCGAGGCCTACGCCGAAGCGGCGGAATAACGGCAAGCGTGCGTTCCCGCGCGGCCTTTCCGCTTGGGGGGTCCAAGGGGGCGCAGGCGCCCCCTTGGGCCCCCCCGTCCCCTTCCGCCCGGCGTCCCGCCCGATGGCCGTCCTGCGCCCCGTCCGGGGCGCGCCGGCACTGCGCCCGGTCCGGAAACGCCGCACCGGTCCCGACCCCCGGGGCTCTGCCCCGGACCCCGGGATATTTGCAAAGAGATGAAGGGGCAGGAGGCTTGACCCCTTGCCGGACCTCCCGCGGGAAGCCGAGGCCGGGGTGGGCGGGCGAACGCCATCGGTCCGGGCGAGCCCGCGAAGGCGCTCCCCGCCACCGCCGGGCCAGGAAGACCGCGGCAGCCACGGCGGGCGAGCACCCCACGCTTGGGTGGGGTCGAGCCCGCCGTCCCTGCGGAAAGCGGGGATCGGGCCGGTTGCCCGTATCGGGGGCGGAGGATATGTTCGGGGCATGGATGGGCAGGGCCGGAAGGAGGGACCGTCGCCGCGGTTCCGCGAGGGATTGCTGGCCGGGGTGCCGGTGGCGCTGGGCTATGCGCCCATTGCCTTTTCCTTCGGGGTCGCCGCCGTGCAGGCCGGGCTTGCGCCGGTCGAGGCAGTGGCGCTGTCCCTGATCGTCTATGCCGGGGCCTCGCAGTTCCTGGCGCTGGCATTGCTGTCCTCCGGCGCCCCGGTTCTCGTGGCGGCGGCGACGCTGGTCGCGATGAACGTCCGCCATGTGCTTTACGGCCCGGCACTGCTGAGGGCCGCGGGTGTGGCGCGGGTGCGGGCGGGCTGGGCCTGGGGGGCGGGGCTCACGGATGAGGTCTTCGGCGCCGCCCTGGGCCGGGTGACGCAAGGCGGCGCCCTTCCGGAGCGGTTCATGGGCGGCCTCGCGCTGGCCGCCTATGCCGCCTGGGTGGGCGGCACGGCGCTGGGGGCGGCTGCCGGGGGCGAGGCGCTGGCGGGCCGGCCGGTCGTGCAGGCGGCGCTGGGCTTCATGCTGCCCGCGCTGTTCCTGGCCCTGCTCATGTCGGTCCTGAGCCGGACGGCCGTTCCGGCGGTCATGGTGGCCGTGGTCGCGACGGTCGCAGGCACCATCCTGTGGTCCGGCACCGCAGGCATCCTTGCCGGCATGATCCTGGGCGCCCTGACCGGGGTCTTGCGGCGGTGAGCGTCGAGGTCCTGATCCTGGCCCTGCTGGCGGGAGCCGCGAACTATGCCTTTCGTGTGGGTCCGATGTTCCTGCGTGCCTTCCGTGGCCCGCCGGAGGGGCTGCCGGGCCGTTTCCTTGCCGCGACCGGCCCCGCCGCCATCGCCACGCTGGCGGCCGCCTCGCTCTGGCCGATGCTGACGGCCGACCCGGGCCGGGCGGTGCCGCTGGCGGCGGGGTGCGCGGCGGTGCTTGGCCTCTGGGCATGGCGGCGGTCCGTCGTCGTCGCCACCCTTGGCGGGCCGGTCGTCCATGGCCTTGTCCTGTGGGCCATCGCTTGACATCCCCCCGGCCCTGCGGCAGAAGCGCCGCCGGTCGCGGGGCAGTAGCTCAGTTGGGAGAGCGCGTCGTTCGCAATGACGAGGTCAGGGGTTCGATCCCCCTCTGCTCCACCATGACCACCTTATCCTGCTGATGGGCAATAGATAAGGGAATTTCAGGCACTTACCTCGTGCGAACTGGCAACATTGCTGGTAACATGGAGGTCATGAGGGTAATCCCCCCCGAAAGTAAGGGGCTGCATAAGTAGAATTTTCTCGGCAAGATGAACGAGGAGATTCTGAATGAAGACAAGCAGATACACGGAGGCTCGGATCATCGCGATCCTGCGGCAGGCCGAAGGCGGTGTGCCGGTGGCCGACCTGTGCCGCGAGCATGGCATGAGCAGCGCGTCGTTCTACAAGTGGCGGGCGAAGTATGGCGGCATGGATGCGTCCTTGATCAGCCAGATGAAGGCCATCGATGTCAAACAGCATCGAAACGGGACGCCCGATCGGCGTCCAAAGGGGACCCCGGTA
>CAZCPY010000224.1:0-3330 GCA_964499865.1 uncultured Rhodobacterales bacterium
TCGACGAGGACCAGTGGCAGGCGGCGGACCGGGCGATGACCTGGATCTTCACCGAATTCGGCCAGACCAAGGGCCGGATGCCGCCGGAAAAGCCGCGTGAGCCGGGATCGAAGCCGCGGGTCAACATCCTGGGGCCGATGTACGGCACCTTCAACATGGCCTCCGACCTGCACGAGATCCGCCGCCTGGTGGAGGGCATCGGGGCCGAGGTCAACATGGTCATGCCGCTGGGCGCGCATCTGGCCGAGATGCGCAACCTGGTCAACGCCGACGTCAACGTGGTGATGTACCGCGAATTCGGCCGGGGCCTCGCCGAGGTGCTGGGCAAGCCCTACCTGCAGGCGCCCTTCGGGCTGGAAAGCACGACGCTGTTCCTGCGCAAGCTGGGCGAGATGCTGGGCCTGGACCCCGAGCCGTTCATCGCGACGGAAAAGCATTCGACGCTGAAGCCCGTCTGGGACCTGTGGCGGTCGGTCACGCAGGACTTCTTTGCCACGGCGAGCTTTGCGGTGGTGGCGAACGAGACCTACGCGCGGGGGCTCAGGGCCTATCTCGAGGACGACCTGGGCCTGCCCTGCGCCTTTGCCATGGCGCGCGTGGCGGGCCGGAAGACCGACGGCGAACAGGTGCGGGGTGCGCTTCGGCAGCACCGGCCGCTGGTCGTCTTCGGGTCGATCAACGAGAAGATGTACCTGGCCGAGATGAAGGCCGGACATGGCCCGGCGCCGACCTTCATCGCCGCAAGTTTCCCCGGCGCCGCGATCCGGCGGGCCACGGGCACCCCCTTCATGGGCTATGCGGGCGCGACCTATGTGCTGCAGGAAGTGTGCAACGCGCTGTTCGACGCGCTGTTCCACATCCTGCCGCTGGGGTCCGAGATGGACTCGGCCCGGGCGACGCCCGCGACGCTGAAGCGGGACTTCCCCTGGGATGCCGATGCCCAGGCGGAACTGGACCGCATCGTGGCGGAACACCCGATCCTGACCCGCATCTCGGCCGCCCGCACGTTGCGGGACGCCGCCGAGAAATCCGCCCTCGACCAGGGTGCCGAGCGGGTGGTGCGCGAGACTGTGGAGGCCCTGCGGGGCCAGCAAGGAGGTCGCAGATGACCGACTATACGATCAACCCGCCCAAGGGCGCGGTGCGGCGGGCGGGCAGGGCGGAATACGCGCTGTATTTCGTGCCGGTCTTCATCGTGGCGCTGCCCTTCAGCCTGGCGGTCTGGGCGACCTATCCGCTGCGCAAGGGCGCGCTGCCGCCCGAAGGGCCGATGGCGCGTGCGGTGCGCGACGCGCGCGGCATCACCGCGCAGATCATCCGTGCGTGAGCCTTGCGCAGGTGTGGATTTCGCGGCGCGCCTGACGCGCGCGCCGCAGACGAACTTCGGCCTCGCTCCGGCGGGCCCGATGGAACGGACAGGGCCTGCCCTTTCCGAAAGCCCCGGCCGTGGGGAACGCGGCCTCAGTCTGACATCCGGAGGATGACACATGGCTGATCGCAATGACCTGAGCTTCACTGGTCTCACTGACCAGCAGGCCCAGGAACTTCACTCCGTCTACATGAGCGGGCTCACGCTGTTCACCATCGTGGCCATCGTCGCTCACCTGGCGGTGTTCATCTGGCGTCCGTGGTTCTGAGGGGATCCGAGATATGTCCAAGTTCTACAAGATCTGGCTCATCTTCGATCCCCGTCGCGTGTTCGTGGCGCAGGGCGTGTTCCTGTTCCTGCTCGCGGCGATGATCCACCTCGTGCTGCTGAGCACGCCCGGCTACAACTGGATCGGCGAAGCCGGTGCCCGTGCGATGGCCGCGCAGGCGGCGCCCCAGTAAGCCCTGATCTGTGCCGCGGGCGGCCCTGTCGGGCCGGCCGCGGCAAAGCCTTCCCTCCGCCTGGGCCCGACGGGCAGTGGCGGAGGGAGGTCATCCGACCAACGAATTCACCGGCACCTGCACGACCCCGCGCCCCGGGGCCCTGGCGGACCAAGACACGAGGGAAGCGATGGCACTGCTCAGCTTCGAACGGAAATACCGCGTGCCGGGGGGCACGCTGGTCGGCGGGAACCTCTTCGACTTCTGGGTCGGGCCGTTCTATGTCGGCTTCTTCGGCGTCACGGCGTTCTTCTTCGCGGCGCTCGGCACCATCCTGATCTTCTACGACACCGCGATGTCGGGGATCTGGAATCCCTGGCTGATCTCGATCGACGCGCCGCCCCTGGAATACGGGCTGGGCTGGGCGCCGCTGCTGCAAGGCGGCATCTGGCAGCTGGTGACGATCTGCGCCGTCGGCGCCTTCGTGTCGTGGGCGCTGCGCGAGGTGGAAATCTGCCGCAAGCTGGGCATGGGCTTTCATGTGCCGGTGGCCTTCGGCTTCGCGATCCTGGCCTATGTCACGCTGACGGTGATCCGGCCGATCCTGATGGGAGCCTGGACTTACGGCTTTCCCTACGGCATCTGGTCGCATCTCGATTGGGTGTCGAACACCGGCTACCAGTACGGCAACTTCCAGTACAACCCGTTCCACATGCTGGCGGTGTCCTTCTTCTTCACCACCGCGCTGGCGCTGGCCCTGCACGGGTCGCTGATCCTGTCGGCGGCGAACCCCGAAAAGGGCAAGACGATCCGCACCCCGGACCACGAGGACACCTATTTCCGCGACCTGATCGGCTATTCGGTCGGCACGCTGGGCATCCACCGCCTGGGGATGCTGCTGGCGCTGAACGCGGCCTTCTGGTCGGCGGTCTGCATCGTGGTGTCGGGCACGATCTGGTTCGACCAGTGGGTCAGCTGGTGGGACTGGTGGCTGAACCTGCCCTGGTGGGCCGGCATTCCGGGAGGCGTCAATGGCTAACTATCAGAACATCTTCACCCAGGTGCAGGTGCGTGCGGCCCCGGAAATGGGCATGGTCGAGGACGTCGAACTGTCCAACCGGTCATCGGGCGCGTCCTTCTCGAACCTGCTGGGCTGGTTCGGCAACGCCCAGATCGGCCCGATCTACCTGGGCGCCATGGGGGTGCTTTCCCTGGGCGCCGGGCTGATCTGGTTCACCATGGTCGGCGCCTGGTACTGGTACCAGGCGGGCTTCAACCCGGCGGTGTTCCTGCGCGACCTGTTCTGGCTGTCGCTCGACCCGCCGGCGCCGGAATACGGCCTGGGCTTCCCGCCGCTGGCGGAAGGCGGCTACTGGCTGATCGCGTCGTTCTTCCTGCTGGTGTCGGTGCTGTCCTGGTGGGTGCGGACCTGGCTTCGGGCGCAGGCGCTGGGGATGGGCAAGCATGTCTGCTATGCCTTCGCCAGTGCGATCTGGCTGTTCCTGGTGCTGGGCCTGATCC
>CAZCPY010000225.1:0-3227 GCA_964499865.1 uncultured Rhodobacterales bacterium
CGGGGCAGGGCGCCCAGACCATCGGCATGGGCCGCGCGCTGGCCGAGGCCTACCCGGCCGCCCGCGCCGTTTTCGACGAGGTCGACGCGGCGCTGGGGGAAAGCCTGTCGGCGCTGATCTGGGAGGGCGAGATCGGGGCCCTGACGCTGACCGCCAATGCCCAGCCCGCGCTGATGGCGACCTCGCTGGCGGCGCTTGCGGCGCTCGAGGCGGAGGGGCTTGGGATGGCAGGCACCGCCTTCGTCGCGGGCCATTCGCTGGGGGAATACTCGGCCCTCTGTGCCGCGGGGGCGCTGACGCTGGCCGATACCGCGCGCCTGCTCCGCCTGCGCGGCCGGGCCATGCAGGAGGCGGTGCCGGTCGGCGTGGGCGCGATGGCGGCGCTTCTGGGCCTCGACTTCGCGCAGGCGACCGAGGTCGCGGCCGAGGCCGCGCAGGGCGAGGTCTGCCAGGCCGCCAACGACAACGACCCCGCGCAGGTGGTGGTCTCGGGCCACCGCGGCGCGGTGGAGCGGGCGGTCGAGATCGCCCGGGCGAGGGGCGCCAGGCGGGCGATCCTCCTGCCGGTGTCCGCCCCTTTCCACTGCGCGCTGATGCAGCCCGCGGCGGCGCGGATGGCCGGGGCGCTGGCCGCCGTCGCCATCGCCGACCCGCGGGTGCCGGTGGTGGCGAACGTGAGCGCCGAGGCGGTGACCGAGGCCAGCCGCATCCGCGACCTGCTGGTGGCGCAGGTCACGGGGTCGGTGCGCTGGCGGGAATCGGTGGAATGGATGGCGCGGGCCGGTGTCACCTCGTTCTGGGAGGTGGGGGCAGGCAAGGCCCTGTCCGGGATGATCCGCCGCATCGCGAAGGACGCCGAGACCCGCGCCGTCGGAACGCCCGAGGACGTGGCGGCGGCGAAGGCATGATCCTGCCGCCCGAAACGGCCTGTCGGAACCGGCATCTTCCCAAGGCGGGGCGCAGAGCTTAACCGGTGTCCTCGGGCGGGAATGGTGCGGAGGGTGCGATGTTCGACCTGGCGGGAAAGACGGCGCTGGTGACAGGCGCCTCGGGCGGGATCGGCGGGGCGATCGCGCGGGCGCTCCACGCTGCGGGGGCGACGGTCGCGCTGTCGGGCACGCGCGAGGCGCCGCTGGCGGCGCTGGCCGAAGCGCTTGGCGGGCGGGCGCATGTGCTGCCCTGCGACCTGTCCGACCCGGCGGCGGTCGAGGGGCTGGTCAGGCGCGCGACCGAGGCCGTGGGGGGGCCCGACATCCTGGTCAACAATGCCGGCATCACCCGCGACGGGCTGATGATGCGGATGTCGGACGACGACTGGGCCGCGGTGATCGAGGTCAACCTGACCGCCGCCTTCCGCCTGACCCGCGCCGCGCTGCGCCCGATGATGAAGGCGCGCTGGGGCCGGATCGTCAACGTGGGATCGGTCGTGGGCGCCAGCGGCAACCCGGGTCAGGCCAACTATGCTGCCGCCAAGGCGGGCCTCGTCGGCATGGCGAAGTCGCTCGCAGCCGAGGTGGCCAGCCGCGGCATCACCGTCAACACCGTCGCCCCGGGCGCCATCGCGACGGCGATGACCGACCGGCTGACCGAGGACCAGAAGGCGCGGCTTCTGGCCGACATTCCCGCCGGCCGCATGGGCACGGCCGAGGAGGTCGCCGCCGCCGTCCTGTACCTTGCCAGCCCCGAGGCGGCCTATGTCACGGGCGCCACGCTGCACGTCAACGGCGGCGGCGCGATGGTCTGACCGGCGGGCCTGAAAACCCCGCGCCCGAAAACCCCGCGCCCGGAACCCGCGTGCCCGGAAACCGCGAGCCCGGAAACCGCGAGCCCGGAAACCGCGCGCTTGCGGGGCGGGAAAGGGTTTGCCATGGTCGGGGGGCCTTGCTATAGGCGCGCCGGACCTGCGGCGGGCTTTCCGCGCGGCGGGACGTGAACCCCGGGGGGCCACCCCCACGAATGAGGAACGGGACATGAGCGACATCGCCGACCGCGTGAAGAAGATCGTCGTCGAGCATCTGGGCGTCGAAGAGGACAAGGTGACCGAAAACGCCTCGTTCATCGACGACCTCGGCGCCGACAGCCTTGACACGGTCGAACTGGTGATGGCGTTCGAAGAGGAATTCGGGATCGAGATCCCCGACGACGCGGCCGAAACGATCCAGACCTTCGGCCATGCAGTGGACTTCATCACCAAGGCGCAGGCCTGATCCTCAAGGCTGTGACGCAGGGCAGGCGCCCCCCGCGGGGCGCCTGTCGCGTTTTCTGGGGGCACGATGGCGCAGGACCGCCGGGCGCGGTGTCCGATGCCAAAGCGGGGGCGGAAGTTGGGCCCGCGGCCTTTCCCGGCCTGCCGCATGCGGCACCCGACCGGCCGCAAGGCGCCCGCGGCGCCGTGCCGGGCGCCGATGGCGCCACGCCCTGTGCCGCAAGCTTCGGCCATATGAACGTCGACCTCGGTCGACCCCTGCCGACTGCGGGCGTCGCCGCGGCGATGCGGGCGGACGTCGGGCAGGGGGACGTACCGCTTCTGCCGGGGGGGGCGACGACCCGGCGCAGCCGCCGATGCCGGAAGTGCTTGCCGCGCAAGCGACTTTGGCGATCCTTCAGGTCGATGTGCATATCGGCTGGCGTGACGAGATTGCTGACGGGCAGTTCGGCCTGTCCGCGACGTTTCCGCGACGATGCGTCGGGCCTCCGGATTGCCGGGCGCCACCGCGATGGCGCAGGTCGGCGCCCGCGGCATCGGCGCGGCCCGGCCTGCGGACCTCGCCGGTGCCCAAGCGCGTGGCGTGCGGTTCTTTCCGGCGGCGAGGATCGCGGGCCGGGACATGGCACCCGTCCTGGCCGCCCGGCCGGAAGACGTGCGAGTCGCCGTCTGCCTCGACCTTGACGCGCTCGACCCTGCCTCGATCCCCGCCGTGATCGGCCGCTCCCCGGCGGGGATCGAGGCGGGGTTCTGCGTCTGCCGGCGGGCGTGCCCGCACGGGGCCCGACCGCCGGGATGGCGATCGTGGAATTCATGCCCGCCCGCGACATCGCCGGCTTTGGCGCACCGGCGCCGCGAACGCCTGCGCACCGCCCGGTTTTGAGGCGCGCCCTGCTTCGCAGGTGCGGCCTGCTCGACCCCAACCGAAGGGGGTGGGGGTGCTCGCAGGCCGCGGCTGCCGCGGGGTTTGTGGACGGGCGCGGTTCTGGCGGATGGCCCCGGGGCGCTGCCCCGGACCCCG
>CAZCPY010000226.1:0-3221 GCA_964499865.1 uncultured Rhodobacterales bacterium
CGAACAGTACGTGCTTCAGTTTATGGAAACCGAAGAGTCCTACACCTCACAGGCTTCGTTTTTAGACGATGACTTTCTGCCAACCTACGGTGAAAAACCCGAAACGTGGAAAGCATCTGGAAAGCGGGGCAAGAAAGGTGATGGACTGGGGAGAGGGCAATATCAAACGGCTGCCAGAGTCAGAATCAATTCCGACTGCAATGGAGCGGCAAACATCCTCAGAAAAGTAGCCACACAGCTAGGGTTAGACCTAGCCAGGGTGGGTAGGGCAGTCTTGACTCTGCCAAACCGATACGGGCTTGACTCACTATCAAAATCGTATCGCAAGCAAAGCGAAGAGGCACGGCTAGGTCCTTCGGACAGGCTTCGCCAACAGCCCGCCTCGTAGCATCCGCTTAGAATCGCCGTTGCTTTAGCGCGGAGAGAAGTCAAAGCCGCAATGAACCTGGCAAATCTTACACCGTCCTCAGCACCCCTGAGGGCATGACCTGCCAATGTCAGGATTATCACAATCAACTGACCTGCTTTCAGCACCATCCTGCCACCTGGGAAGCGATTGGCGGTCAGCCCAGGTGTAAGCACATCATGCGGGCTGGCATCTATTGGAACAACGGGATCATCTTGAGTGTGGTGCCTGAACGCTTAATCGCCCAAACGCTCAGCATTCCTGTTCCCGTTGCCAATTCTCCCTTTAACCATTAGCCCCGGCCCTGATCCCCTCCCTTGCAATCCGGTTGACCATATTCTCGCCCAGATGCCCTCCCAACTTTGGCTCTGGGCGATTTTATTTTCGAGGCTTTACTATGGCTAAAGGTAAGGGCAAGACCACGGAACCAGTCGCAATCACCACACCTGATCCCACCCTGGATGAGGCTGTGGCTAATGAGGATAGTGCCAATGGGACGGTTGAGGCGGCAGAACGCAAGGTGCCCCTCTGGGAGGCACTTGGCAATATCCAACTGCTGACAGAAACCCTGGCTGATGAGGATGTGGCGATTGACCCAGAGACAGTTAAAGAGTTCCTCCAGCAGTCCCATGAGGATGCCAGGAAAGCCATCAGTCGCATGGCTAAGGCAATTCAAGTGCGGCTACGATACATCAAAGTGCGCGGTGAGGAAGCCAAAGCACTCAGGGCAGAGGCATCCAAGCTGACTGGCATGGTGCGCTCCGATGAACGAAGGGTTGATGGCATCAAGCAGGGCATCTTGAGCTACTTCTTAGCCACCGGTACACAAAAATTGGAAGTTGATACGGCTAAGTTGCACTTGACTAGCGCCAGTCGGGTGGTCGTTAATGCGGCGAAGGTGCCTGATCTGAAGGGCATTTTGGCGCTCAATGAGCAATACCCTGGCATCATTAACACCCTCAAGTTTGATGAGGATGGCCAACTATCCGACGTAGAATGGCGCTCCAAAGGGATAGCTAGATACATTGAGGATGGGGCAGAGTTCCCCTTTGCCACCATTGAGACCAGTAAGACCCTGGTATTGCGCCAGGGCAAAGAAACCCCTGATGAAGAGAGTCCTGTCCCCACACAGGTCACTCTGATCGGCTAAAAGCGATCGCGCCGTAGAAGAATTATCGTCGCACAAATATCAGCAACTAAAGCCTGGGCAACTGCTCAGGCTTTTCTACTGTGCGCCTTCCCTCATTCCTCATTCCTCATCTCCCTTCTCCCTTCTGGCTTTCGCTGCGCTTGCAATTCTTCTCTCACATCGTTCAGGAGAACTTAAGTTATGGCAACAGGTAAAGCAGCAGGTAAGGCAGCAGCAGGTAAGACAGCACCTAAAGGGGTAGGCGCAACGGCTAAAAAGCCTCAAACCATTACGCACAGAATTGCGGTGGTAACAGCTCCATCACTCCGGGGGCGATACTGGCCAGGTGAGTGGGGCGAAGCTCTAATCACAGAACTGACACCTAAAGAACGAGTGCCATTCGACGACCTGGAAAAGTTCTTGCCTGAGCCGACTCAACCGGGAGTACATTCTCTGTTGATTAAAACCGACAATCGCGGTAGTTGTAAGACCATTTATGGCCCCAAACTGGTCAACCTCAGTGGGGACAACGCCTTACAGTTTGGCAGTGCTTTGTACCCTGTAACGCAAGCAGATACGTTCCTCTATCTGGGGGATCTCAAAGGTTCGCTCCTGGTTTCCCCCCAGGAAAAACCAGAAGACCCACTGAAGGCGACCTGTGTCTTCCGGGGCAAAATTAATGAACAGTCCTACAGCTTTGAAGTTGGCGTCAAACTGGCAGAAGGGACTAATGGGGAAGCACTACAGGGATTCACCATTAGCGGCGAACCATTGGCAGAACTGTTGGGTGCCCCCGGTGGTAATGCCAAAGCCATGAAAACATTGGTGCTAGACGAAGGCGGCAACCCTATCGATATCCCTGACGGTGGTTATACCTGGAATATCACTGGGTTTGGGCAAAACGGCAAAGGAGAATGGTGTTACATCTACCTGGAAGATGAAGGCACCATCTACGCCACGGGGAACTCGGAAGCTCAGTTGTCCGATGGCCCCATTGAATTGCCCTGTCACCTGGTCATTACCTCTTGTGTCCCAGCGGGACAGGGACATTCTGTAGGCAACCGCATTGCCCCCGGTTATGCTCCTGGCACTGAGATTGAGCCAGAGGATGAACTGGATGACGTTGAGGGCATTGAGGACATCGAGGATGACCTGGACGCTGAACCGGCGGAAGAGGAATGGCGGGAACAGGCTGAGGTTCATTAATTTCCACTTGCAGTAGTGCCGATGGTCATCGGGCAGGGGACAACCTCTGCCCTTTATTTATTAGCACCATGAACTCAGTCAGCACCCTGCACTGAAGTGACGGAGCTTCGTGCCTCTAACTTCAGTTAGCTGACCAGCCGACTTGATCAATGGTTTTTCAAGTCAACGTTATTTCGGTCATGACTCCACAGATGCGAGGTTTAACCAACCGAGAGCCAGTCTTGTGCCGGTCGCCAAAAGTTAAACAGTCGAAGCTGGGAAGTAGACAGTGCTGAGGCATCAACAAGCTGAAATAACTGGCGAGGCTCACGTTTACCGATCAAGAGATTGCAGAAATGCTAACCAACTTTGTATTTGTATTAGACACCAATCGGAGGATTCTAGATCCATGTCACCCCGCAGTTGCTCGCAAATTGATGGCCACAGAGCAAGCAAAGGAATTCAGACGATACCCGGAAGTTATCATTCTGGACAAAGATA
>CAZCPY010000227.1:0-3211 GCA_964499865.1 uncultured Rhodobacterales bacterium
CATCTTCCGATCCCAAATATCCCGGGGGAGGAGCGTCAGGTCCGGGGGCGGAGCCCCCCCTTCGCCCGAGCCGGAGGGGCCTTCTTCAGGCCCCGTGAGGCGAGATGAAAGGAATGTGCCGAAGGCACGCGATCTGCTTCAGCGGCCGGGGGCGGGAGAGCCGGTCAGGTGTTGGCCTTGCGGATGTCCTCGGCCTTGGCCTTGTCGTAGGCCACGCCCTTCTGGTCGAAGAGCGCATCCAGTTCGCCCGACAGCGTCATCTCGGTGACGATGTCGCAGCCGCCGACGAACTCGCCCTTGACGTAAAGCTGGGGGATCGTGGGCCAGTCGGAATAGTCCTTGATGCCCTGGCGCACTTCGGGGTCCGCCAGGACGTTCACGTCCGTGTAGCTGACGCCGATGTAGTTCAGCACCCCCGCCACGCGGCTGGAAAAGCCGCACTGGGGCATCATCCTGGTGCCCTTCATGAAGAGCACGACGTCGCTGCCCTGAACCTGGGCCCTGATCTTGTCCTGCGCGCTCACCGGCGCCTCCTTCCTCTGCCTGCGGTCACCCGCACCCGGATGCGGCGCCCGCCGGGACCATCGTCGTCATCGTCGTCATCCCGCGGGCGGCCCTGCGCCTTCACCGCGACAACCGCCACCGCCACCAGCGCCAGAAGCAGGACCCACAGCATCACGGCACCTTCGTGGTCAGGGCGAGCGCGTGCAGCTCGCCGTTCGCGCCATCCATCCTGCCCTTGAGCGCGGCATAGACGGCGCGCTGCTGCTGCACCCGGTTCATGCCGCGGAAGCTTTCGTCGACGACCTCGGCCGCGAAATGCGCGCCGTCGTCGCCCTGCACGGTGATCTTCGCCGCCGGAAAGGCGGCGCGGATCAGGTTTTCGATATCCTGGGCCTCGATGGGCATCGGCGTCTCCCGTTACGGTGCAATCTAGGTCCCGCGCCCGCCCCCTTCAAGCGCCGATCACAAGGCCAGCGCCTGCGCGAAGGACCTGCGCCAGGTGGCGTCGAGCCCGGCCATCGGGCGGCGCTCGGCGCCGATGACGACGTCCGCACCGCCGAAGGTGACGGCGACGGCTGCGGGCACTCCGGCGGCGGCGGCGGCGGACAGGATGGCGTCCGCGGTCGCGGCGGGGACGGCGAGGAGATAGCGCGCCTGATCTTCGGCAAAGAGCGTCTCGAGGTCGGTGTCCCGGAACGCCACGCCCACGCCGCCGCGCGCCGCCATCTCGAAGGCCGCGAGCGCAAGCCCGCCGTCCGACAGGTCGGAACAGGCGGTGATGCGGGCGGCCTGCGACAGCACGAAGGCGCCGTGCGCGCGTTCGGCCCCCAGATCGACCGGCGGGGCGTCGCCCGCCTCGATGCCAAAGGCTTCGGCCAGAAGGGCGGACTGGCCGAGGTGGCCGCGCGTCTCGCCGATCAGGACGCCGATCATTCCCTCGGCCACGCTGCCGCCGATCAGCGGTGCGCCCGTCGCGATGATCCCCACGCCGCCGATGGTGGGCGTGGGCAGGATCGGCTGGCCGTCGGTTTCGTTGTAAAGGCTGACGTTGCCCGACACGATGGGGAAATCGAGCGCGCGGCAGGCGGCGCCGATGCCCTCGATGGCGCCCACGAGCTGGCCCATGATCCCGGGCTTTTCGGGGTTGCCGAAGTTGAGGTTGTCGGTGGCGGCCAGCGGTGTCGCGCCGACGGCGACCAGGTTGCGCCAGGCCTCGGCCACCGCCTGCATGCCGCCGCGTTCGGGGTTGGCCCTGACGTAGCGGGGCGTCACGTCCGAGGTGAAGGCGAGCCGCTTGCCGGTGCCGTGCACCCGCACCACGCCGGCACCCGCGCCCGGCGTGACCAGCGTGTCGGCCAGCACCTGCGCGTCGTACTGTTCCCAGACCCAGCCCTTGTGGGCATAGCAGGGCGAGGCGATGAGCCGCTCCAGCGCCGCCATCGGGGTGATCCGGGGCAGGGGCGGCAGGGTGGCGTCAACCGGGGTCGGGACCCAGGGGCGGTCGTACTCGGGCGCAGACGAGGCGAGTTTCGACAAGGGCAGGTCGGCCTTTGTTTCGTTTCGGTGGACAATCAGGAAGCGGTCCTGCGGGATCGTTTCCCCGATCACCGCGAAGTCGAGGTCCCACTTGGCGAAGATCGCCGCCGCCGCCGCCTCCTTTTCGGGCCGCAGGACCATCAGCATGCGTTCCTGCGATTCCGACAGCATCATCTCGTAGGCGGTCATCCCGGTTTCGCGCACCGGCACGCGGTCGAGGTCGAGACGGATGCCGAGGCCGCCCTTGTCGCCCATCTCGACCGCCGAGCAGGTCAGTCCCGCCGCCCCCATGTCCTGGATCGAGATCACCGCGCCCGAGGCCATGAGTTCCAGACAGGCCTCGAGCAGCCGCTTTTCGGTGAAGGGGTCGCCGACCTGCACCGTCGGGCGCTTTTCCCCGATCGTGTCGTCGAACTCGGCCGAGGCCATCGTCGCCCCGCCCACCCCGTCGCGTCCGGTCTTGGCCCCGAGGTAGACGACCGGCATGCCGACGCCCGAGGCCGCCGAGTAGAAGATCGCATCGGCCCGGGCGAGGCCAGCGGCGAAGGCGTTGACCAGGCAGTTGCCGTTGTAGCTTCGGTGGAACCGCACCTCGCCGCCCACGGTGGGCACGCCGAAGGCGTTGCCGTAGCCGCCGATGCCTTCCACCACGCCCTGCACCAGCCGCCTCGTGCGGGGGTGCGACGGCTCGCCGAAGGACAGCGCGTTCATCGCCGCGATGGGACGCGCGCCCATGGTGAAGACGTCGCGCAGGATGCCGCCGACGCCGGTCGCCGCACCCTGGTAGGGTTCGATGTAGGACGGGTGGTTGTGGCTTTCCATCTTGAAGACCAGCGCGTCGCCGTCGCCGATGTCGACCACGCCCGCATTCTCGCCGGGGCCGCAGATCACCTGAGGGCCGGTGGTCGGCAGCGTGCGCAGCCATTTCTTCGAGGATTTGTAGGAGCAGTGCTCGTTCCACATGGCCGAGAAGATGCCAAGCTCGGTGAATGTGGGCTCCCGCCCGATGATCCCCAGAAGCCGGTCGTATTCGTCGGGACTCAGCCCGTGCGCGGCGACAAGCTCGGGCGTGAGGACGGGATCGGACATGACGGGGCCCCCTGTGGCTGCGGGCGTCCTAGATGTGAGTTCTCATCAGGTTGTTCACCCTTGTGAGGGGTGGCAGGCCGTT
>CAZCPY010000228.1:0-3205 GCA_964499865.1 uncultured Rhodobacterales bacterium
ACCGAGATCGCGTCCCGCGTGATCCCCGCCTCGGGGCCGGTCAGCAGCCGCTCCTCGCCAAGGACGCGGTTGACCAGCGTCGACTTGCCGGCATTGGGCCGCCCGATCACCGCCACCTGCAGCGGGCGGCGGTCCGACGGCGCCCAGGCGGCGGTGTCGTCCCCGTCCTCGGACCCCTCGGGCACGTCGACATCGACGGCGGGCGAGGTCTCGGCCTCGCGTTCGGCGAAGGCGGCGGCGAAGGGGCGCAGGCTGCGGTAGAGGTCGTCCATCCCCTCGCCATGCTCGGCCGAGATCGCGAGCGGCTCGCCCAGGCCCAGGCCCCAGGCCTCGAGCGCGCCCGCCTCGCCCGCCCGCCCCTCGGCCTTGTTGACGCCCAGCAGCACGGCCTCGCCGCGGCGGCGCAGGATCTCGGCGAAGCTGCGGTCGGCGGGCATCACTCCGGCGCGGCCGTCGATCACGAACAGGCAGACATCCGCCATGTCGACCGCCCGTTCCGTCAACCGCCGCATCCGGCCCTGCAGGCTGTCGTCGGTGACCTCTTCCAGCCCCGCGGTGTCGATCACGGTGAAGCGCAGGTCGAACAGCCGCGCCTCGCCCTCGCGCAGGTCGCGCGTGACGCCCGGCGTGTCGTCGACCAGCGCCAGCCTGCGTCCGACCAGGCGGTTGAACAGCGTCGACTTGCCGACATTGGGACGGCCGACGATGGCAAGGACAAGGGACATGGGGGGCGACAGGGTCCGGCAAGGGTGAGGCGTGCCCCATACACGCCGCGGAACGGGAAGGCGAGGGGCCGCGGCACCCGGCGGGAGAGGTCGCGGATGGGGGCTCTGCCCCCGGCCTTCGGCCTCCCCCGGGGTATTTTCGCCAAGATGAAGCGACGGGGGCGCACCGCCCCCCTTCGCCCTGCCGCCTCATCTTCGCGCAGATGCGCCGGGGGTGCCGGCACAGGGCCCCCGCTGCGACCGCGCGCCCGCGCGGACCGCTCAGCGGAAGGCCAGCACCTGGCCGCGGCGGCTGACGACGTAGAGCGTGCCGCCCGCCAGTGCCGGGGGCGCCGCGGCGCCGCCCGGCAGGTCGAGCGTGCCGCGCGCGCTGCCGTCCTCGGGACTGTAGAAGCGCACCAGCCCGTCGCCCGAGACCACCACCAGCCGCCCGCCCGCCAGCACGGGCCCGTAATGCGCCGTGATCTCCTTGAACCGGCGCGGGCGGTCGTTGGTGAAGTAGGGCAGGTCCACCGCCCAGACCGTCTCGCCGGTTGCGGCGTCCAGCCGCACCAGGCGGCCTGCGTCCGAGATCAAGAACAGCGCATTGCCCGCGGGCTGCACGGGGCCGTAGCTGCCCTCCTTGGCGGTCCAGATCCGCTTGCCCGAGGCCGAGGCGACGGCGACCGTGCGGCCGCCCTGGTTGCCGATGTAGGTGACGCCGCCCACGACGACCGGATCGCCGGTCAGCCCGTCGATCCCCGCATAGGCCCGCCCGCGGCGTTCGCCGACCACGGTCGAGGACCAGATCCGCACGCCCGAGACCTTGAGCGCCGCCCCCACCTCGCCCGAGGGGAAGGGGAACAGCACCGCCCGGTCGGTCAGGGCGGGCGCTGCGGCGCCCATCGTGCCGGAAGGCGTGGGCGTGCCGGCCAGCGACCACTGCACGCGCCCGTCCGAGGCGCGCACCGCCCAGCCGGAGCTGTCGCGGCCTGCCACGTAGACGAGGCCGCCCTCGACCGTCGGGCTGCCCGCGAGGGGGGTGCCGACGCGCTGGCGCCAGCGCACGGCGCCGGTGTCGGGGTCGACCGCGACGATTTCGCCATAGCCCGTGGTGGCGTAGAGCCCGCCCTCGCCATAGGCCAGCCCGCCGCCCGAGATGTCCGAGCTTTCGCCCTCGCGCCGCAGGTCCGCCGACCACAGGACGGCGCCCGCGGTCGACAGCGCCGAGACGGTGCCGCGGGCGTCCATCGCGAAGACGCGGTTGCCTGCGACCACCGGCTGGGCGGTGATGCGCAGCTTGCGGCTGTTGCCCGCGCCGATGTTCGCGGCCCAGACGAGCTGCGGCTGCGCCGACAGCGCGCCATGCGGCCCCGCGTGCCGGGCGTTGCCCGACCGTTGCGGATAGTCGCCCGAGGTGATCGCGGGCAGGTCCACGGCTTCGCTGCGGTTTGCGATTTCGCCGGTGGTATCCACGGGGGGCTCTTCGCCCTCGACCGGGATCGAGGCCTCCAGCGGCGCGCGAGGGTCGAAGCGCTCGCCGGTCAGGATCAGCTCGCGCTCGCCGCAGGCGGACAGGATGGCCAGGGCGGCCAGGGCGGGCAGCAGGGTGAGCCTGGTCATTGCTGCGCCTCCGCCGGGGCGGTTTCAGGCGCCGGGACGGGTGCCGTCTCGGGTGCGGCCAGCTCGCCCCCCAGGGCGGTGACCATCTGCGCCGCCCGGCGGCGCAGGCCCTGCGGCGCCTCCTGGTCCTCGGTCAGGGCCCTCAGCCTGTCCAGCGCCGCGTCGCGCCCGCCCTCGGCAAGGTCGAGGTAGGCCAGCGCCTCGATCGCGAGCGGACGGAACGGGCGACCGGGCGCGGCGATGGCATCCAGCGCCGCGCGCCGCTCGGCCGCCGGGCGGTCGGGCTGCAGCAGATCCAGCCGCAGCACCGCGAGGTCACGGTAGACCTGCGCCGCTTCCGCCTGCGCCGCCACCGCCTGCAGGGCCGCGACCGCCGCAGCGGGATCGGTCGCGGGGTCCGAGGCCAGCATCAGCCCGCGGATCGCCGCCTTGTCGCCGGTGCCCGGCAGCGCCGCCAGCGCGGCCGCGCGGGCGGCAGGCGTCTCGGCCTCCAGTGCCGCCAGCAGGCCGTCGCCGAAGGCCTGCGCCTGCGCCCGCGCCTGCGCCTTGCGCCATTCCCAGCCCGCGGCACTGGCCACGATCACCAGGATGGCCAGCACCGCGATCCAGCCATACTTGCGGAACAGCGCGAACAGTCGGTCGCGGCGGACCTCTTCGGTCACTTCGTCGATGAAACTTTCGGGGTTCGACACGCCACCCTCTCCCTGCCCTTGGCGCCGTCATACACGGCTTCCGCCGCCACTGCCAAGCCGCCGCATCCTGTCACTGTCCGGGAGGGGGAAGCGGTGGTGGCGGAGGAGAGGGGGGCTACCACGAAGTCCGTCGGTAATCCCCCCACTCTTAACGGGGTGCATCCGTAGAACTTACGCGGCCATTTT
>CAZCPY010000229.1:0-3195 GCA_964499865.1 uncultured Rhodobacterales bacterium
GCGCTCGGGGCGGTGCCCGCCGCCGCACAGGATGCGCCCAAGATCGCCACGGTGGTGAAGATCGCAGGGATCCAGTGGTTCAACCGCATGGAGGAAGGCGTCAAGAAATACGCCGCCGACACCGGCGCCGACGCCTTTCAGGTCGGGCCGGCCCAGGCCGACCCGCAGCAGCAGGCGGCCCTGATCGAGGACATGATCGCGCAGGGCGTCAACGCCCTCGCCGTCATTCCGATGTCGCCCGAGGCGCTGGAGCCGGTGCTTGCGCGCGCGCAGGCCGCGGGCATCACCGTCATCACCCACGAGGCGGCAAGCCAGCAGAACACGACCTACGACCTCGAGGCGTTCCGCAACGAGGATTTCGGCGCCAACCTGATGGAGCAGATGGCGACCTGCATGGGCGGGACCGGCGAATATGCGGTGTTCGTCGGCTCGCTGACCAGCCAGACCCACAACCAGTGGGTCGATGGCGCCATCGCCTACCAGAAGGAAAAGTATCCCGACATGGTTCTGGTCGGCGACAAGAACGAAACCTTCGACGACCAGCAGAAGGCCTACGAGAAGGCGCAGGAGGTGCTGCGCGCGTTCCCCAACGTCAAGGGCTTGCAGGGTTCGGCCTCGACCGACGTGGCGGGGATCGGGCTGGCGATCGAGGAGCGCGGGCTGGCCGACAAGACCTGCGTGTTCGGCACCTCGCTGCCGTCGATCGCCGGGCAGTATCTGGAAACCGGTGCGGTCGATGGCATCGGCTTCTGGGATCCGTCGGTCGCGGGCTACGCCATCAACAAGCTGGCGCAGATGGTCATGGACGGCGGCACGGTGACCGACGGCATGGACCTCGGCCTGCCGGGATACGAGGCGGTCAAGCTCGACGGCAAGGTCATCTACGGCCAGGCCTGGGTGAACGTGAACAAGGCCAACATGGCCGAGTATCCGTTCTGACATGATCCTGCGGGGGCGGCCCGGTGCCGCCCCCGGCCCCTGCGTCTGGATGCGCCCATGCCCGAACCCCTGGTCACGCTGAACGGCGTGACGAAAACATACGCCGGCATCACCGCGCTGGACGACGTTTCGCTTGTCATCGCGCCGGGCGAGGCGGTGTGCCTTGCCGGCGAGAACGGGTCGGGCAAATCCACGCTCATCAAGATCCTCGCCGGGGTCGAGCAGCCCGACCGCGGACGCATCGCCTTTGCGGGTGTCGATCAGGGACGGCTCAGCCCGCGGGTCAGCGCCGCTGCCGGGATCATGGTGATCTTCCAGGATTTCAGCCTGTTCCCGAACCTCAGCGTGGCCGAGAACATCGCGTTTTCCGCCGAACTGACCGATGGCGCGCGCCTTTACCGCCGCGCCCGGGTGCGGGATCTCGCGGCGCGGACGCTGGCGCGCGTCGGTGTCGCGATGGATCTGGACGCTGCCGTCGAAACCCTGTCGGTGGCGCACAAGCAGCTTGTGGCGATCTGCCGGGCGCTGGCGTCCGACGCCCGGCTCATCATCATGGACGAACCGACCACCGCGCTGACCGAGCGCGAGGTGCGCGCACTTCTCGACATCATCCGCCGGCTGAAGGCCGACGGGGTGGCGGTGCTGTTCGTCAGCCACAAGCTGGCCGAGGTGCTGGAGGTGTGCGAGCACGTGGCCGTGCTGCGCAACGGGCGGCTGGTCGCCGAGGGGCCCGCAAGCGACTTCGACGCCGCCAGCCTGACCCGCCACATGACCGGCCGCGACGTGGCCGCCAGCCCGCCCGCGGCGCTTGCCCCCGGCGCGCCGGTGCGGATGGAGGTGCGGGGCCTGGCCAAGGCGGGGGCCTTTGCCGACGTCGGCTTTGTCCTGCGGCAGGGCGAGGTTCTGGGCATCGCGGGGCTGCTCGGGTCGGGGCGCACGGCGCTGGCCAAGGCGCTGTTCGGACTGGTGACACCCGATGCGGGGCGGATCACGCTCGATGGCCGCGAGGTGCCGCTCGGCAATCCCCTGCGCGCCGCTGCCGCGGGCATCGGCTATGTCCCCGAGGACCGCCTGACCGAAGGGCTGTTCCTGACGCAGAGCATTGCGCGCAACGTCGGCATCGGGCGGACCGATGCGCATGACCGGGGGGCGGGGGTGCTTGACCTCATGCGCCTGTGGACCGAGGCGGCGGACTGGCTGGCGCGCCTGCGCGTCAAGGCGGCGGATGTGCAGGCCCCGGTGCGGTCGCTGTCGGGCGGCAACCAGCAGCGCGTGGTTCTGGCGCGCTGGCTGGCGCGGGGGCCGCGCGTCCTGGTCCTGAACGGGCCGAGCGTGGGCGTGGACGTGGGGTCCAAGGCCGAGATCCACGGCATCATCGCGGGACTCGCCGCCGAGGGTCTGGGCGTCATCGTCATCTCGGACGACCTGCCCGAACTTCTGGCGACCTGCCACCGCATCCTCGTGATGAAGGCGGGCCGCATCACCGACGACCTTGCCGGCACGGCCGCCACCGAGGCCGACCTTGCGCACAGGCTGGCGTCATGAAGGGCGACGCCGCGAAAGCCGACACGGCAACGCCGGGCGGGGTTCCGCCCCTGCCCGCCCGCGCACGCGCCGTCAGCCTCTGGGGCCGCAACGAGACGCTGGTGGCCCTGGTGATCGTCGCCTTCGCCACGCTGGCGGCGATCAGCGATCCCGGCTTCCTGTCCATCCCCACCCTGACCGACCTGCTGCGCGGCGGCATCGTTCTGGGGATCTTTGCCGTGGCGGCGCTGCTCGTGCTGATCTCGGGCGGCATCGACGTCAGCTTCACCGCCATCGCCGCCGTCACCATGTATTCGACGGCGATGGCGCTGAACGCGCTGGCGCCGGGGGTGCCGTGGTGGGGGGCGATCCTGATCGGGATGGGCCTCGGCGGCGCGCTCGGCGCGATCAACGGCGTGCTGATTGCAGGCTTCGGTCTGCCCACCCTGATCGTCACGCTGGGCACGCTGTCGATGTTCCGGGGCTTCATGCTGACGTTCATCGGGCAGAAGCAGATCACCACCCTGCCGCCGGGCATGCGCGAGTTCGGGCGGATGATGATGATCCGGGGCGAGAACGCGGACGGGTCGTTCTATTCGCTGCCCTGGGCCTTTGCGGCGACGATGGCGGTGGTCGTCGTGACCTGGGCGCTGTTGCACCGGACGATGGCGGGGCGAAAGATCTTTGCCATGGGCGGCTCGCTCGAGGGCGCGCGGCGCATCGGCATCGACG
>CAZCPY010000230.1:0-3161 GCA_964499865.1 uncultured Rhodobacterales bacterium
TCGCAGGACCGGCCTCGGGCGGGGACACCGGCGGGCGGGCTGCGTCTTCCGCGACGGCCAGCGGCAGGGGAGCCGCGGGCTCACGCGCGGGGGGCTGCACCGCCGCCTGCACCGCAGGCGGTGCCGCGGCCGACACGTCGACCGGCGGCGGAGCGACCGGTTCGGCCACCGGTGGCGCGGCGGGCGCCGCGTCCCGTGCCGCCTCGCGCGGCACGATGGTCACCGGGTCCTGGTCGCGCGCCACGCTTTCGCCCGGCGCCAGCAACGCCGCCGCGGCCCGGGTCTGGCCGAAGAACGGCTCGCCCGCAAAGCCGCGGCCGGCCGGCATGGCGACAAAGCTGACCGGGTTCATCCGGTGCTGGGTGGCGAAATCCTCGGCCTCCTGCAGCGTCTCCTTCGCCACCACGGCGACCTGCACCGTGGCGCCCGTGCCCCACCAGTCAAACGCCAGGTCGTCCAGCCCATAGGGCGTGCGGCCTTCCAGCGCGCGGCGGATCTGGCGGCGGCGCTGGCCCGTCTCGGGGCCCGGCGCATCGACCGCGGCATAGAGGATCTGGTCCTCGGGCAGGATCAGCTTGGTGGTGAAGCCCTGCGGCGAAAGGTCCTGCGCGGTCTTGCGCAGATAGGCCATGCCCTCGGCCAGGTCGGGGCTGTCGATGGCGATTTCACCCGCCGCATGCCAGCCGCGCGCGCCGCGGTGCAGGAGGGCGATCTTCTCGGCCGACAGGATGAGCGCGAAATTCGGTTTCATGACGGGCGTCTAGCACAGGCCTTCCGGGCCGCGCGAGGCGCCCCCTTTTGTCGCGCCCCTCTTACAGCAGGTTTTTGCCGAAAGAAAGAAAAACGCCCCCCGCATTGCCCAAGGATCGGCTTGCGGCCCGCGTCACAGGGGGGTCACGTTGCATCAGACCAAAGGAGTGACCCCAAGATGCGCCTTCCGACCTCTCGCCGCGCCGGCCTGGCCCTTGCGCTGGCCGTCGCGGCCCTGCCTGCCCCCGCGCAGACCCTAGCACCCCCCGCGGGCGTTCCGCAGATCACCGTCACCGGCGAAGGCCGGCTGGACCGCGCGCCCGACCTCGCCACCATCTCGCTCGGGGTGACGACGCAAGGGGCCTCCGCCGCGGCGGCGATGGCGGCCAACGCGGAGGGCGTGGCGGCGGTGCTGGCCAACCTCGCCGCCGCGGGGATCGGGCCGCGCGACATCCAGACCTCGGGACTGTCGCTGAACCCGAACTGGACGGGGTATGACAGCAGCGCGCCGCGGATCGACGGCTATACCGCGCAGAACATGGTGACGGTGCGGGTGCGCGCGCTGGAGACGCTTGGCGCGGTGCTGGACGCGGCCGTGCAGGACGGCGCCAACACGCTGAACGGGCTGAGCTTCGGCCTCGCCGACCCCGACCCCGCGATGGACGAGGCGCGCGCCCTGGCGGTGGCCGACGCGCGGGCCCGCGCCGGGCTTCTGGCCTCCGCTGCGGGGGTGACGCTCGGCCGCGTGCTGACGATTGCCGAAGGCGGCGGCAACGGCGTGCCCGCGCCGATGTACCGGATGGACGCCGCGGCCTCGGCCCCGGTGCCGGTGGCGGGCGGCGAGGTGGCGCTGGTGGCGACCGTGACGATCACCTGGGAAATCGCCGCCGCCGAGTAGGGCCCGCCCCGGCCCGCCCCGGCCCGTCCCGCCGCCGGGACGGGCCGGGGCGCCGGTCAGGCCAACGCCGCCGTCATCGCCTGGTCGAGGTCGGCGATGATGTCGCGCGCATCCTCGATCCCGATCGACAGCCGCACCACATCCGGCGCCGCCCCCGCCGCCGCCTGCTGGTCGGGTGTCAGCTGCCGGTGGGTGGTGGAGGCCGAATGGATGATCAGGCTGCGCGCATCGCCCAGGTTCGCCACATGGCTGAACAGCTTGACGTTGTTGATGAGCTTCACGCAGGCGTCAAAGCCGCCCTTCAGCGCGAAGGTGAAGATCGCCCCCGCCCCCTTCGGGCAGATCGACTGCGCGCGATGGTAGTAGGGCGAGGACCTGAGCCCCGCGTAGGTCACCCGGGCGACACGCGGGTCCTGCTCCAGCCACTCCGCCACGACCTGTGCATTGGCGACGTGCTTCGCCATGCGCAGCGACAGGGTCTCGATCCCCATCAGCGTGTAATGCGCGCCCTGCGGGTTCATCGTCATGCCGAGGTCGCGCAGGCCCACGGCGATGGCATGGAAGGTGAAGGCCATGGGCCCGAGTGCCGCATGGAAGTTCAGCCCGTGGTAGGCCGGCTCGGGCGCGGCGAGGGACGGGAACCTGCCGGGGATGGCCGACCAGTCGAACCGCCCCGAATCGACGATCGCGCCGCCGGTGACGGTGCCGTTGCCGGTCAGGTACTTGGTCGTCGAATGCACGACCAGCGTCGCGCCCATCTCGATCGGGCGGCAGAGCCAGGGGCTGGCCGAGGTGTTGTCGACGATCAGCGGCACGCCCCTGAGATCGGCGATTCGCGCGATGGCGGGAATGTCGGTGACGTAGCCGCCGGGATTGGCGATCGATTCGCAGAACACCGCGCGGGTGTCGTCGTCGATGGCGGCCTCGACGGCGGCCAGATCGTCGAAATCGACGAACCGGGCAGACCAGCCGAACTTGCGGATCGTGTTGCCCAACTGCTGGACGGTGCCGCCGTAGAGCTTGGTCGCCGCCACGATGTTGCGGCCCGGTTCCATCAGCGGGAACAGCGCCATGATCTGCGCGGCATGGCCCGAGGAACAGGTGACGGCCCCCGCGCCGCCCTCCAGCGTGGCGATGCGCTCGCCCAGCGCCATGCAGGTCGGGTTGGTCAGGCGGGAATAGATATAGCCCACCTCCTGCAGGTTGAAGAGCCGCGCGGCGTGGTCGGCATCGCGGAAGACGAAGGCGGTGGACTGGTAGATCGGCACCTGGCGGGCGCCCGTGGCCGCATCGGGCTTGGCGCCCGCATGAACCTGCAGCGTGTCGAAGCCCTGAGTCATCTGGTTTCCTCCCCGGGAATTGCCGCGGGAGGCTAGGCGAAACCCGCCCCGCCTGGCAACCGCCACGCCCTGCCCCGGCCGCTGAAGCAAATTGTGTGCCTTCGGCACAAGCCTTTTGTGTCGGCCATGGGCTGAAGAAGCCCATGACCTCCGCCGAGGGGGCGTTCCGCCCC
>CAZCPY010000231.1:0-3082 GCA_964499865.1 uncultured Rhodobacterales bacterium
ACGACGATTGCCCAGGTCACGCTATCGACCTTCTTGCGCCCGCGCAGCACCTCGCTGGAGTTGTGCAGGCGCTCAAGCATGGCCTGCTTGTCCGCCGGCAGCTCGGTGACCACGCGATGCAGGAAGAGGGCGGTCTCGTCCAGCAGGCGCTCGGGCGACTGCACGTCCTTGAGCACAATGCTTTTTGCCATGGTGTTCAGCCGGGCCTGTTCTTCCTGGCTGAGGTCCTTGCCTGTGAACACTACCACCGGCACGGCGGCCAGAGCGGGCTCGGCGCGCATGCGCTCCAGCAGCTCGAAGCCCGTCATGTCCGGCAGGCGCAGGTCCAGCACCACGCAGTCGAAGGCCTGGTCATGCAGGGCGGCCAGCGCTTCGTCTCCATTGCCGGCAGGGACGATCTCGATGTCTTCGTAGCCCAGCAACTCGGTGACGGCATCGCGCTCGATGTCGTTGTCCTCCACCACCAGCAGCCGGCGCGTGCGCGGCGCCGTGAACTCCTTGATCCGGTCGAAAGCCGCTTCGAGGCCCGCCGTCGTCGGCTCCTTCACCAGGTAGGCGAAGGCGCCATGCGACAGGCCGTGCTGGCGCTCCTCTTCGAGGGTGACGATCTGGACCGGGATGTGGCGCAGTTCCGGATCCAGCTTGAGCTGGTTGAGCACCGTCCAGCCCAGCATGTCCGGCAGGAAGATGTCAAGCGAGATGGCGGACGGCTTGTACTGGCGCGCCAGGGCCAGGCCCATGGCACCCTTGGTCGCCACCAGCGCCTTGAAGCCCTTGTCGCGGGCCAGACCCAGCAGGATGCGCGCGTAGTGCGGGTCGTCCTCGATCACCAGGAAGATCGCATCGCCCGGCTGGATCTCGTTGCGGTCGTCGGGAATGTGCTCCTCGCGGGCCACGGGTAGCGCCAGAACCGTCACCGGTGGGGAGTCCGCGGAGGACTTGGTGTTGCGCATCACGGTGGCCGAGTCCGGGCCGGCGTAGTGCAGCGGCAGGTACAGGGTGAACGTGCTGCCCTGGCCGTGAACACTCTGCAGCTTGATCTCGCCGCCCAGCAGCACCGCGAGTTCGCGGCTAATCGCCAACCCAAGGCCGGTGCCACCGTACTTCCGCGACGTGCCCGCGTCCGCCTGCTGGAAGGCTTCGAAAATCAGGCGCTGTTTGTCCGGCGGCACGCCGATGCCGGTGTCTTCCACCGCGAAGGCAACGACATGCTGTGCCTGGCTGAGCACCGGGTGGTCGGGCGACCAGCCACCCGCCGCCATCCCGACCCTGACTTCCACCTGTCCTTGCGAGGTGAACTTCACCGCGTTGGACAACAGGTTCTTCAGGATCTGCTGCAGGCGCTTGGGGTCGCTGTCCATCGACCGCGGCAGGTCGTGGGCGAAGTGCACATGGAAAGGCAGATTCTTGGCCTCGGCCACGTGACGGAAGTTGCGGTCGATGCTGTCGCGCAGCGCCGCGAAAGAGATGTCCTCCACGTCCACGCTCACCGTGCCCGACTCGATCTTCGACAGGTCCAGGATGTCGTTGATGAGGTTGAGCAGGTCGCTGCCCGAAGAGTTGATGTTCCGCGCGAATTCAATCTGCTTCGGAGAGAGGGTGCCCGGCGCGTTCTCGGCCAGCTGCTGGGACAGGATCAGGATGGAGTTCAGCGGAGTGCGCAGCTCATGCGACATGTTGGCCAGGAATTCCGACTTGTACTTGGAGGTCAGGGCCAGCTCAGAGGCCTTCTCCTCCAGCGCGCGCCGGGCCTGTTCAACCTCGGCGTTCTTGCGCTCCACTTCCTCGTTCTGCTGCGCCAGCAGGCGGGCCTTGGTACCCAGTTCCTCGTTGGTCTGCTGCAGTTCCGCCTGGCGCGACTGCAGTTCGGCGGTCAGCTGCTGCGACTGCGTAAGCAGGCCCTCGGTCCTCATGGTGGCCTCAATGGTGTTGAACACCGCTCCGATTCCCAGCGCCAGCTGGTCCAGGAAGTTCAGATTGACATCCGAGAACGGGTGCAGGGAGGCTAGCTCGATCACCGCCTTGGTCTGGTTCTCGAACAGCACCGGGATCACCACCACGCTCACCTTCTGAGCCCGGCCCAGGCTGGAGCTGACGGTGACGAAGTCGGTCGGGACGTCCGCCAGCAGGATGCGGCGGTTCTCCAGCGCGCACTGGCCGACCAGGCCTTCTCCCAGAGCGATGCTGGGCGCTAGGCGCACGGAACCGGACTGCGCGTAGCTGGACAGCAGCACCAGCCCGGTCGCGCCTTCGCTGCTGTGGCTGTTGTGGTAGATGCTGCCCTGGTGCGCGTGGACCAGCGGCGCGAGCTCGGAGAGCAGCATCTTGCCCACCGTGGACAGTTCCCGCTGACCCTGCAGCATGCCGGTGAAGCGCGCCAGGTTGGTCTTGAGCCAGTCCTGCTCGCGGTTCGACTCGGTTGTCTCGCGCAGGTTGGAAATCATGGTGTTGATGTTGTCCTTGAGCTCGGATACCTCGCCCTTGGCGTCCACCTGGATGGAGCGGGTCAGGTCGCCCTTGGTCACCGCGGTAGCCACCTCGGCGATGGCGCGCACCTGCGTCGTGAGGTTGGCTGCCAGCAGATTCACGTTACCGGTCAGGTCCTTCCACGTGCCGGCCGCACCGGGCACGTGCGCCTGACCGCCCAGCCGTCCGTCCACGCCCACCTCGCGCGCCACGTTGGTTACCTGGTCGGCGAACGTGGCCAGAGTGTCGGTCATGTTGTTGATGGTATCGGCCAGCGCCGCCACCTCGCCCTTTGCCTGCACCGTCAGGCGTTGCGTCAGGTTGCCGTTGGCCACGGCGGTCACCACCTTCACGATGCCTCGCACCTGTTCCGTGAGGTTGGAGGCCATGAAGTTCACGTTGTCGGTCAGGTCCTTCCAGGTGCCGCCCACGCCGGACACCTCGGCCTGGCCCCCCAGCTTGCCTTCGGTACCCACCTCGCGCGCCACCCGCGTCACTTCGCCGGCGAAGGAGTTGAGCTGGTCCACCATGGTGTTGATGGTGTTCTTCAGTTCCAGGATCTCGCCCTTCACGTCCACCGTGATCTTGCGGCCCAGGTCGCCCCTGGCGATGGCGG
>CAZCPY010000232.1:0-1388 GCA_964499865.1 uncultured Rhodobacterales bacterium
GAGTGGGTAGCGAACGCCGATGGATCCAATGCCAGGCAAATAACCAATTTTCAGAGCGCCGAGGTGGTAGCTGCAATTTGGTCGGCGGACTCGCAGACCGCAATCATCTCAGTCCGTTCACCAGACCTTGGCGAGCGAATCTACACTTCGCCGATCAACGGGGGCCGCCCCATCCTCGGGGGACACCCAAAAGCGGCCAATGATGGACACCTGAAAACCGGCCAATAGAGAGTCGGGCGAGACATTGAGAAACGGTGGGGCATACGCTCCATCGAGTGAGCAATGTCTTGAACGAAGAAAAACGACAACAAGTCATCGCGCTGGGGCGACTGGGCTGGCCGCTGCGGCGTATCCAACAAGAAACTGGCGTCCGCCGGGAAACCGCGGGAGCCTACCTCAAAGCCGCGGGAATAGCGGTTCGCGCTCCGAGAGGTTGGGGCCGGCATGCGCTCCCTGCTGCCGAGGCAAAACCGGCCAATGCCGCGGCCGAGGTGTCCACCGACCCACCCGCCTCAGGCGGCCAAAGCCGGCCAACGGTGTCCACCGACTCTGCGCCGACCATTCCGCGCCCCGGACGCAGCCCAACAGGCAGCGCTTGTGAGCCGCACTTCGACTTCATCGAGCTATCCCTCAGCAAAGGCCGCAACGCCCAAGCGATCTATCAGGACCTCGTGGACCGCCACGGCTTTGAGGGACGCTATGCCAGCGTCAAGCGCTTCGTCCGCCAACTGCGCACCCAGCAGCAGCAGCAGAGGCCGGGCTCACAAGCAGCATGCGCAGTCATTGTGACGCCGCCGGGCGAAGAAGCTCAAGTCGACTATGGCAGCGGACCGATGGTTCGCGACCCGCACACCAACCGCTACCGGCGCACACGCCTGTTTGTGCTCACGCTAGGCTACAGCCGCAAGGCGGTTCACCTGCTCACGTTTCAATCGAGCACGCGCACCTGGGCCGAGTTGCATGAGCTAGCCTTCCGCCGCCTGGGCGGAACCACGCGCACCGTGGTGCTCGACAACCTCACCGAAGGCGTACTCAAGCCGGACATCTACGATCCCGCGTTGAATCCGCTGTATCGCGATCTGCTCGCGCACTATGGCGCCGTCGCGCTGCCTTGCCGTGTGCGCGATCCCGACCGCAAGGGCAAGGTCGAGCGCAGCGTCGGATACGCCAAGAACACGCCGCTGAAGGGCTTGCGCTTCGAGAGTCTCGAAGAAGCGCAGACGTACCTCGATCACTGGGAAACCAAGTGGGCGGATACGCGGATTCACGGCACAACCAAACGCCAGGTGGCGGCGATGTTCGCCGAAGAAAAGCCGTCATTATCCGCACTGCCGCTCGAACCATTCCGCCTGTATCAGTTCGGCGAGAGACGCGTGAACCTCGACGGC
>CAZCPY010000232.1:1398-2927 GCA_964499865.1 uncultured Rhodobacterales bacterium
TGGATTGGTGCGAGCGTGAAAGTGCAATGGGACGGCCATGTGGTGCGAGTGTTGAACCCGCGCACCGGTCAACTCCTGCGCGAGCATCGCCGCCAGGAGCGCGGCCGTCATCGTATTCCGGACGAGGACAAGCCTGCGCACACGCCGCGCAGCACCGCGCAGTTGCTGGCGCGCTGCGGCAAGACCGGCACGCACATGGGCGCGCTCGCAGAGCAAACCTATCGCCGCGATGGTCCGGCCTGCATCCGCCGCATCATGGGCTTGCTCAACCTGGCGAGAAAGCACGGCGCCGCGCTCGCCGACGATGCCTGTTCAGCCGCCTTGGAAGTGGGACTGCTTCCCGGCAATCCCTACGGCTTTGTCCGGCGTTGGCTGGAACGCCGTCCCGCTCTCACGCTTCGCCAGGTGGACCCCATCATCCGGCAACTCAGCTTATATCGCGACCTCATTGACAGCAAGGCTTCCCTCACCGAAGAGCAAGACCCCAACCACATGGAGAAGAACCAATCATGAATCTCATCGAACTACAACGCAGCTTGTGCCAACTCCGGCTCGGAGGCATGGCCGCCGTACTCGAGACTCGACTGCGTCAGGCGCAAGTCGAACCCATGACCCACATCGATCTGCTGGCCACGCTGGTTTCCGACGAACTGACTCGACGCTCGGACCGGCTCTTGGACAGGAGGCGCAAGCTCGCTGCTTTCCGTGATCCGGACAAGACGCTCGACAACTTCGACTTCACCTTCAATCCCAAGCTCAACCGCAGTCTCATCTTCGATCTTGCGGCCGGGACCTTCATCGATCGTCGCGAAGACGCGCTGTTTCTCGGTCCGGGCGGCACCGGCAAGAGCCACTTGGCGCAGGCCATCGGGCAGGCTGCGATCCTGCAAGGACACAAGGTGCTCTATCGCGAAACGCACATCCTGCTGGAGCAGGTTGCGGAAGCCACCAGCCTGGGCAACCGCAAGCAATACATGGAGTCGATCTCCAGCGCGGCGCTGCTCATCATTGATGACTTCGGCATGCGGAAGTTGCCACCCACCGCTGCCGAAGATCTGTTGGAGATCGTGATGCGCCGCTACGAGCGGGCCAGTACGCTCCTGACTTCGAATCGGCCGGTGGAGGACTGGGGCAAGGTCCTTGGCGATGTTGCCGCTGTTGGCGCGATGCTCGATCGCCTTCTGCACCATGGTCACGTGCTCAAGGCGGGTCCCAGGAGCTGGCGCACCAAAACGGCTCCTGCCACCTGATGGAAGAACAACCAGGCGGATGCTGAGCATCGATTCTGATGCGAGGGCGCTGCCCTCGCGCTCCCGGGATTTATCGCTTGCTGCCGGAATGTCGGCGCCGGGGCGCACGCCGGCGGCACTTCTTCTCCGGCGACGCCCCAGCATTCCAGCGCCTGGGTCGGCGCTCTGGTCGCATCCCTGCGGAGCCATATCCTCCGCCCAGGTGCTGTCGAGTATACCCGGCTCGGCGAATCTTGTGCAGTTTTACGTTGCCGCTCGCCGTCAACGTGGGTTATAAAA
>CAZCPY010000233.1:0-2925 GCA_964499865.1 uncultured Rhodobacterales bacterium
GGCCCCCGCCTTGCCGCGCCTCCCCCGCCTTGCCGCGCCTTCCGGCCCGCGGTATCGCGCGGCCAATGTCCGCCAAGTCCGCCAAGTCCCCCCCCGACGCGCAGCAGGCCGCCCTGCCGCGATCCCCGGGCGGCCATCTGCGCGAGACGCTGGCGCTTGGCCTTCCCCTGATCGGCAGCCATCTGGCGCAGCACGCCATCCAGGTCACCGACATGGTGATGCTGGGCTGGTACGGCGTGGCGGAACTGGCAGCGGTGACGCTGGGGGCGACCTCGTTCTTCGTGGTCTTCATCCTCTGCGCGGGCTTTGCGCAGGCGGTGATGCCGCTGGCCGCCGCCGCCGCCGCGGCCGGCGACGAGACCACGCTGCGCCGGGTCACCCGGATGGGGCTGTGGCTGTCGATCGGTGCCGGGGCCGCGACCTATCCGCTGTTCTGGTTCGCCGCCGACATCTTCCGCGCGCTCGGCCAGACCGGGGAGACCTCGCGCCTGGCGGGCGACTACCTGCGCATCGCGGGCCTTGGCATGATCCCCGCGCTTCTGGTCATGGTGCTGAAAAGCCACCTCGCGGGCCTCGGGCGCACGCGCGTGGTCCTGCTGGTGACGCTGGCCGCGGTGGCGCTGAACGCAGGGCTGAACGCGGCGCTGATCTTCGGCCGCTGGGGCGCGCCGGAACTCGGGCTCGCGGGGGCGGCCGTCGCCTCCGTCGTCGCGCAGGCCGCGACCTTCGCGGCGCTGGCGGTCTATGCAGGCACGGCGCCCGGCCTCGCGCGCCTCGGCCTGTTCCGGCGGTTCTGGCGGCCCGATCCCGGCGCCTTGGCCCGCGTGTTCCGCCTGGGCTGGCCGATCGGGTTGACCTCGCTGGCCGAGGGCGGCTTCTTCCAGGCGACGGCGGTCATGATGGGCTGGATCGGCACCGTGGAACTCGCCGCACACGGCATCGCGCTCGAGGCCGCGTCGCTGGCCTTCATGCTGCACCTCGGCCTGTCGAACGCCGCGACCGTGCGCGCGGGCCGCGCCTTCGGGCAGGGCGACATCGCGGGCCTGCGGCAGGTGGCGGTTGTGGCGCTGGCGCTGTCGCTGGTGCTGGCGGGGCTGACGGTGGCGCTGTTCCTGGCGGCGCCCGGGCAGATCGTGGCCGCCTTCACCGACAGCACGCAGCCCGAGGCGGGCGCGATCCTGGCCTTCGGCACGCTGCTTCTGGCCCATGCGGCGCTGTTTCAGGTGGCCGACGGGCTGCAGGTCACCGCACTTGGCCTGTTGCGCGGGGTGCAGGACACGCGGGTGCCGATGGCGGTGGCGATCTTCGGCTATTGGGCCGTCGGTGTGCCTGCCGCCTATGTGCTGGCCTTCCCCGCGGGTCTGGGCGGCCCGGGCCTCTGGCTGGGGCTGGTCGCGGGCCTGACGGTGACATCGGCGCTGCTCCTGTGTCGGTTCGCGTCCAGGGCGCGGATCCAGCCCGCGATCTCCTCCAGCGCGCCCGCCAGCCCGTAGGGCGGGTTGACCGCCACGAGGCCCGACCCCGCCATCCGGTGCCCCGGCCGCACCGCGGCAAAGCGCACCTCATGCACCAGCGCCGCCGGGACGGCCGCCACGATCTCGGCCAGCATCCCCGCATGCGGGGCACCCTCGAGGATCGGATACCACAGCATCACCACGCCCACGTTCCAGCGCCGGTGCAGGTCGATGACAGCCCGCGGCACGGTGCGGTAGTCGTCCTTGACCTCGTAAGCCGGGTCGATCAGCACCATCCCCCGCCGCGGCGCGGGTGGCGTGCGCGACAGCGCGAAGGCCAGCCCCTCGGCCTTGTGGACCTGCGCCCCCAGGGGCGCCAGCACGGCGCGCAGCGCGGCATGTTCGGCCGGGTGCAGTTCGGCCAGGTGCAGGCCGTCGATGTGGCGCAGGATCGTCGCGGCGATCAGGGGCGAGCCCGGATAGGCATCGGCCCCGTGCCGTTCGCGCACCTGTGCCAGCGCCCGGGCATAGGGGTGCGCCGTGGGCAGGGCGATCCGCCCAATCCCGGCCGCCGCCTCGCCGGTCTTGGCAGCCTCGGGCGAACGCAGGTCGTAAAGGCCCCGGCCGGCATGGGTTTCCATGTAGGTCAGGGGCTTGGGCTTGCGGATCAGGTAGTCCAGCACCCAGGCGAGGCCCGCGTGCTTGTGCACATCGGCCAGGTTTCCCGCGTGATAGGCGTGTTGATAGGACAGCATGCCTTGCCCAGTGGCAGATTCCCGCCGGCCACGGAAGCGCCCGGTTGCGGCGCTCACGGCGATGTAGCACGAGCGTAACCGCGCCGTGACACAGTGTCTCGCCTGAAAGGTTGCCAATGCTGCGTTCCGCCCTTGTCCTTGCCGCGCTCGTCCTGTCGCTCGCGGCTCCCGCCGCGGAAGCCCGCAACCGGCAGACGGAAGGACCGGGGGCGCTGCCGGGGCTGGAACTGGCGGTGGCCCAGGCGCGGGACCTGCGCGCCCGCGGCCAGCGGCTCTGGTGCGTGCCCTTCGCCCGCACGCTGAGCGGCATCGACCTGCGCGGCAATGCCAAGACCTGGTGGGACGCGGCGCGCGGCCGCTACGCCCGCGGCGCCGACCCTCGCGTGGGCGCGGTGATGGTCTTTGCGGGCACCCGCAAGATGCCGATGGGCCATATCGCAGTGGTCTCGGCCGTGGTCAGCGACCGCGTGATCACTGTCGACCAGGCCAACTGGAAGCGGAACCAGGTCTCGCTCGGCACGGAAGTGGTGGATGTGTCGGAAAAGGGCGACTGGTCGGCGGTGCGCGTCGAGGGCGACCCCGGTGCGGTCGGCCGCGTCAACCCGGTCTCGGGCTTCATCTACCCCGGCGAGATGGTCGCTTCGAACTGAACCGGCGGCACCCGCCCCGGCCGCCGAAGCAAATTGCGTGCCTTCGGCACATTCCTTTCCTGTCGG
>CAZCPY010000234.1:0-2925 GCA_964499865.1 uncultured Rhodobacterales bacterium
GGTCCAGCCGCACCGGCACCGCCATCTCGGCCGCGGCGGTCGGCGTCGGCGCCCGGCGGTCGGCGGCGAAGTCGATCAGCGTGGTGTCCGTCTCGTGCCCCACGGCCGAGATCAGCGGGATGGCGGAGGCCGCCGCCGCGCGCACCACGATTTCCTCGTTGAAGCCCCAGAGGTCCTCCATCGACCCGCCGCCGCGCGCCACGATCAGCACCTCGGGCCGCGGCACCGGCCCGCCCGCGGCGATGGCGTTGAACCCGCGGATCGCGGCCGCCACCTCCGCCGCGCAGCGCTCGCCCTGCACCGCCACCGGCCAGACCAGCACATGCCGCGGAAAGCGGTCGGCCAGCCGGTGCAGGATGTCGCGGATCACCGCGCCCGAGGGCGAGGTCACCACGCCGATCACCTGCGGCAGAAACGGGATGGGCTGCTTGCGCGCGGCATCGAACAGCCCCTCCGCCGCCAGCGCCGCGCGCCGCTTCTCCAGCATCAGCATCAGCGCGCCCGCCCCGGCAAGCGCCAGGTCGTCGACCACGAGCTGGTACTTCGACTGCCCGGGGAAGGTGGTCAGCTGCCCGGTCGCCACGACCTCCATCCCCTCCTGCGGCGCGACCTTCAGCCGGGCCGCCTGCCCCTTCCAGCACACCGCCCCCAGCACCGCCCGGTCGTCCTTGAGGTCGAAGTACAGGTGCCCCGACGACGGCCGCGACACCCGCCCCACCTCGCCCCGCACCCGGACGCGGCCGAATTCGCCCTCGATCACCCGCTTCACCGCCCCCGCGAGGTCCGAGACGCCGAATTCGGGCGCATTGCCCGGGGTTGAAGGGGTGTCGTCGAAAAGCTGCATCGCCTGCGCCTTGCCGGGACCGGGGCTTTGAGCCTAGAGGGCGGCGGCGGGCATGCCAAGCGGGGAGACCATGAACATCCTGATCCTGGGCGGCGGCGGGCGCGAACATGCGCTGGCCTGGGCGGTCAAGCAGAACCCCAAGTGCGACCGGCTGATCGTGGCGCCGGGCAACGCGGGCATCGCGGGGATCGCCGAGACGGCGGCGCTCGACATCCTCGACGGCGCGGCGGTCGCGGCGTTCTGCACCGACACCGCCATCGACCTGGTGATCGTGGGGCCCGAGGCGCCGCTGGCCGCGGGCGTGGCCGATGCCACGCGGGCGGCGGGGATCGCGACCTTCGGGCCGTCGGCGGCGGCGGCGCGGCTCGAGGCTTCCAAGGCCTTCACCAAGGAGGTCTGCGACGCCTGCGGCGCCCCGACCGCCGCCTGGGCGCGGTTCACCGACGCCGCCGCGGCGCTGGACTACCTCGCCACCCACCCCGCCCCGATCGTCGTCAAGGCCGACGGGCTGGCGGCGGGCAAGGGGGTGGTCGTGGCGATGACCGAGGCGCAGGCCCGCGCCGCCGTCGCGGACATGTTCGCAGGCCACCTGGGCGCCGCGGGCGCCGAAGTGGTGATCGAGGCGTTCATGGCGGGCGAGGAGGCATCCTTCTTCGTCCTGTGCGACGGCGAGATCGCGGTGCCCCTGGGCAGCGCACAGGACCACAAGCGCGCGGGCGAAGGCGACACCGGGCCCAACACCGGCGGCATGGGCGCCTATTCCCCGGCGCCGGTGTTCACGCCCGGGATCGAGGCGCAGGTGATGGCGACGATCATCCGCCCCACGCTGGCCGAGATGGCCCGCCGCGGCACGCCCTACCGGGGCGTGCTCTACGCCGGGCTGATGATCGACAGCGGACAGGCGCGGCTCGTCGAATACAACGTCCGCTTCGGCGACCCGGAATGCCAGGCGCTGATGCTGCGGCTCGGGGCGCAGGCGCTGGACCTGATCCAGGCGACGGCCGAGGGGCGGCTGGAAGGCGCCGTGCCGGTCTGGGCGGATGACCACGCGCTCGGCGTCGTGATGGCCGCGCAGGGCTATCCGGGAACGGCACGGCAAGGCGGCACAATCAGGGGTCTGGAGGCGATTTCCGAGACGCCGTCCGAAGTCGTCTTCCACGCCGGCACGGTGCTGTCCGACGGCCGCGTGACCGCCGGGGGCGGCCGCGTGCTGACCGCCACCGCCCGCGGCGCCTCGCTGGCCGAGGCGCGCGACCGCGCCTATGGCCTGGTGGACCGCATCGACTGGCCCGGGGGTTTCTGCCGCCGCGACATCGGCTGGCGCGCCCTCTGACCGCGGGTGCAGCCGGTTTCCTGCCAGGAAACCGGACCGGAAACTTCGAAGTTTCCGGCTGCGCCCGGACTTGCACCCGCGGCGCCCGCCGCCTAGAAGCCGCCCGCGCAGACCCAAGGGGCCGACATGCCGCTTTTGGTGATGAAATTCGGCGGCACCTCGGTGGCCGACCTCGCCCGCATCGAAAACGCCGCCCGCAAGGTGCAGGCGGAGGTCGCGCGCGGCCATGATGTGATCGTCATCGTCAGCGCCATGTCGGGCAAGACCAACGAGCTCGTCGGCTGGGTCGAGGGCACCTCGAAACTCTACGACGCCCGGGAATACGACGCCGTCGTCGCCTCCGGCGAGAACGTCACCGCGGGGCTGATGGCGCTGCGCCTGCAGGAAATGGGCATTCCCGCCCGGTCCTGGCAGGGCTGGCAGGTGCCGATCAACACCACCTCCGCCCACGGCGCCGCCCGGTTCGTCTCGATCCCGCGCGCGCACATCGAGGCGAAGTTCGCGGAAGGCTTCCGGGTCGCCGTGGTCGCGGGCTTCCAGGGCGTCAGCCCCGAGGGCCGCATCACCACGCTCGGCCGGGGGGGCTCCGACACCACCGCCGTCGCCTTCGCCGCCGCCTTCGGCGCCGAACGCTGCGACATCTACACCGACGTCGACGGCGTCTACACCACCGACCCCCGCATCGTGAAGAAGGCCCGCAAGCTCGACCGGATCGCCTTCGAGGAGATGCTGGAGCTTGCCTCGCTCG
>CAZCPY010000235.1:0-2923 GCA_964499865.1 uncultured Rhodobacterales bacterium
GCAAGGGGGTGCGGGGCACCCCCTTGCCACCGCCCGCTGCCGCAGGCGGCGGGCCATCGGGCGCGGATGTCAGGCCAGGGGGCCGAGGAGGATCAGGGCGGGGCCGTCGCCACCGGTGTCGGGGTTCAGCGATGCCAGGGTGGCACGGGTCAAGGTCTGGGCAGGGGTGGAGACGGCCTCGGCAAACAGCGCAGGCGTGTCCGGGGGCAGGCCCTCGGCGACGAGGCGGGCGGCGAGGGCGGGCCAGGTGCGGCGGCCCATGTAGACGACCGTCGTGGCCTCGGGGTCGGCGAGCGCTGTCCAGTTCAGCCCCTCGGGCAGGCCGCCCGTCGTGTCGGCGCCGGTGACGAACTGCACGCGCCGCGCCGTCAGGCGACGGGTCAGCGGGATGCCCGCCGCGGCGGCGGCGGCCGAGGCGGCGGTCACGCCGGGGATGATCTCGAAGCCGATCCCGGCCGCGGCAAGGGCGACGATCTCTTCCTCCAGCCGTCCGAAAAGCCCCGCGTCCCCGGCCTTGAGCCGCACCACGCGGGCGCCGGTCGCGGCATAGTCCACCAGCAGGCGGCTCACGTGGTCCTGCCGGGGCGAGGCGCGCCCGGCGCGCTTGCCCACGCCGACCAGGTCGGCGCCTTCCCGCGCATGCGCCAGGATCGGCCCGGACGACAGGTCGTCGAACAGCACCGCGTCGGCGCGGGCCAGGCGGTCCACGGCCTTGAGCGTCAGAAGCTCGGGGTCGCCGGGACCGGCCGAGACGAAGGAGACGAAGCCGGTCATGCCGCGGGTCCGATCAGGTGGAAGAAGCTGCCCGTCACGAGGCCGCGCCGCGCCCCCGTCTCGGCCACCGCCGCGCCTGCGGCGTCGGTGACTTCGGCCAGGGCCGCGTCGGGCTGGGCGAGGATGGTGGAGTAGTGGAATTCGTGGCCGACAAGCCTGGCGCCCGCCGGATAGCCCGGCACGGGCGCCGCGAGACGGGCGTGGCGGTAGCCCAGATGCAGGCGGCGGGTGGCGTAGGAGGTTTCCAGCCCCAGCAGGCCCGCCATCGCATGCCGTATCCCCCCGGCGTCGGCCAGGCCCGCGCCCAGCACCATGTAGCCGCCGCATTCGCCATGCACCGGGCGCGATTGTGCAAAGCCGCGCAGGCCGGTCAGGAAGCGTGACGCGGCGGCGATCCGGCCGGCGTGCAACTCGGGGTAGCCGCCGGGCAGCCAGCAGACGTCGGCGGCGGGGTCGGGGGCTTCGTCGGCGAGCGGCGAGAACGGCAGGATCTCGGCCCCCGCGGCCCGCCAGTCGGCCAGAAGGTGGGGGTAGGCGAAGCTGAAGGCCGCATCGCGGGCCAGCGCCACGCGCTGACCCGGGGCGGCAAGGGGCGCGACCCGCCCCGGCGGGGCACCGGGGCGGGCGGCGGCGCGCAGGGCGTCCAGGTCGCAATGGTCGGCCACCAGCGCCGCCAGCGCAACCAGCCGCGCGGGCAGGTCGCCGGTCTCCTGCGCCTGCACCAGGCCCAGGTGGCGTTCGGGCAGGGCAAGGTCGGGCCGGCGGGGCAGCGCGCCGAGGCAGGCGATCCCCGCCTCGGCCAGCCCCGCCCGCAGCATGGCGCCGTGGCGGGGCGAGGCCACGCGGTTCAGGATCGCGCCCGCCACCCGCACGCCGGGGCGGAAGCCGTCGAAGCCGCGCGCCACCGCGCCGGCCGACTGCGCCTGCCCGCCCGCGTCCAGCACCAGCACCACGGGCCAGCCGGTCAGCGCGGCGATGTCGGCGCTGGCGCCGGTGGAGAGGCGCCTCCCTCCCCCCTCGTGGGGGAGGGATGGGGTGGGGGGGCGCCCGGCCGGTGACGGCGTGACGATGGCGCCGTCGTAGAGGCCCATCGCGCCTTCGGCCAGGATCAGGTCGGCGTCCGTCGCGGTGCGCGCCATCAGGCGGCCGGGCGGCATGGCGAAGCTGTCGAGGTTGAAGCTGGCGCGTCCCGCCGCCGCCGCATGAAAGGCGGGGTCGATGTAGTCCGGCCCGCACTTGAAGGGCTGCACCGCCACGCCCGCAGCACGGAACGCCGCGAGCAGCCCCAGCGTGACGGTCGTCTTGCCGGTGCCCGAGGCGGGGGCCGAGATCACGAGGCCCGGGACCGTCATGTGCCGGGGAACCGCGGGTCGGTGCCGACGGGGCGGAAGCGGCGGTCGTAGTCGCCGGCGTACAGCCGGCTTTCGGCAAAGCCCTCCTGCGCCAGCGCGGGGCCGACCAGGATCAGCGCCGTGCGGTCGGGATCGGGGCCGATGTCGGCGGCCAGCCGCCCCAGCCTGCCGCGCAGCACGCGCTGGTCCGGCCAGCTTGCGCGCCAGACCACCGCCACCGGGCAGTCCGCGCCGTAATGCGGGACCAGTTCGGCCTGCACCGTCTCGGCCAGGTGGACCGACAGGTGCACCGCCAGCGTCGCCCCGGTGGCGGCGAAGGCCGCCAGCCGCTCGCCGTCCGGCATCGGCGAGGCGCGGCCGGGGGTGCGGGTCAGCACCACCGACTGGGCGAGGCCGGGCAGCGTCAGTTCCGCCCCCAGCGCGGCGGCGGCGGCGGCGAAGGCGGGCACGCCGGGCGTGATGTCGTGGGGAATGCCGAGCGCGCGCAGGCGGCGCAGCTGTTCGCCCATCGCCGACCAGACCGACAGGTCGCCCGAATGCAGCCGCGCCACATCGAGGCCCGCGGCATCGGCGGCGGTGATTTCCGCCATGATCTGATCCAGGCTGAGCGGGGCGGTGTTCACGATCCGCGCACCCGGCGGGCAATGCGCCAGCACGCCCTGCGGCACCAGCGAGCCTGCATACAGGCAGACCGGGCAGGCGGCGATCAGGTCGCGGCCGCGCAGCGTGATGAGGTCGGGCGCGCCGGGCCCGGCGCCGATGAAGTGGACGGTCATCGCCTGTTTCTCCTGCCTGGG
>CAZCPY010000236.1:0-2831 GCA_964499865.1 uncultured Rhodobacterales bacterium
TGCGGGTGGTCGATCGGGTTCATCGCGACGCCGCGCACCGTCGGGCGGATGCCCATGTGGCGACGTCGGCCGGCTTTGCCGAGGTTCTGGTTCGAATTGTCGGGGTTCGACACGGCGCCGATGGTGGCCATGCATTCCTGCCGCACCATCCGCAGCTCGCCCGACGACAGGCGAAGCTGGGCATAGCCGCCGTCACGGCCGACGAACTGCACGTAGGTGCCCGCGGCGCGCGCCATCTGGCCGCCCTTGCCCTGCTTCAGCTCGACGTTGTGCACGATGGTGCCGATCGGCATGCCGGAAAACGGCATCGCATTGCCCGGCTTGATGTCGACCTTGGCGCCCGACACGACGCTGTCGCCCACCGCAAGGCGCTGCGGCGCAAGGATGTAGGCCTGTTCGCCGTCCGTGTAGCGGATCAGCGCGATGAAGGCGGTGCGGTTCGGATCATACTCGATCCGCTCCACCGTGGCCGGCATGTCGTGCTTGGTCCGGCGGAAATCCACGATGCGGTAGAGCTTCTTCGCCCCGCCGCCCTGGTGCCGCATCGTGACGCGTCCGAGGTTGTTCCGGCCCCCGTTCGAGTGCTTGCTTTCGACAAGCGCCTTGACGGGACGGCCTTTCCACAGCTCCGAACGGTCGATCAGAACCAGCCCGCGCTGGCCAGGCGTCGTCGGTTTGTACGACTTGAGTGCCATGGTTTCTGTCTTCCGTCTGCTTGGTGCCCCGAAGGGCGGTTTGGAGAAACGCCGCGGCCCCGGTCGCCCGGGGCCGCGGAGAGTCGCGGCGCTCTATCAGAGCCCCGTGGTCACGTCGATGGTGTTTCCATCCTCGAGCGTGACATAGGCCTTCTTGCGGTCGGACCGCACGCCGGGACGGCCGCGGAACCGCTTGGTCTTGCCCTTGGTCACGACGGTGTTCACCGCCTTGACCTTGACACCGAAGACGGCCTCGACGGCCGCCTTGATCTCGGGCTTGGACGCCTCCATCGCCACGCTGAAGACGACGGCGCCCTGTTCGGACGCGGCGGTCGCCTTTTCGGTGATGACGGGCTTCCTGATCAGGTCGTACTGGGCGGGGGTCGCGGTCATTTCAGGCGCGCCTCCAGCGCGGCAATGCCCGCCTTGGTGATGACCAACTGGTCCCGCAGCAGGATGTCGTAGACATTGGCGCCGATCGTCGGCAGCACGTCGATGGTCTGGATGTTCGCCGCGGCGCGGGCGAAACTCGCGTCGACCTCGGCCCCGTCGATGATCAGCACGCGCTTCCAGCCCAGCGCGGCGGCGGCCTTGGCCAGCTTGCCGGTCTTGGCATCGGTCATCGCCAGACTGTCCAGGATCACCAGATCGCCCGACTTCGCCTTGGCCGACAGCGCGTGCCGCAGACCCAGCGCCCGGAACTTCTTGGGCAGGTCATGGGCGTGGCTGCGCGGGGTCGGGCCCTTGTAGACGCCGCCCTTGCGGAAGATCGGCGCCTTGCGGGACCCGTGGCGCGCGCCGCCGGTGCCCTTCTGGCGGTAGATCTTCTTGGTGGAATAGGCCACGTCGGACTTGCCCAGCGTCGCATGCGTGCCGGCCTGGGCGCGCGCCCGCTGCCAGCGCACCACGCGGTGCAGGATGTCGGCGCGCGGATCCAGCCCGAACAGCGCCTCGTCGAGATCGACCGTCCCGGCCTTGTCGCCGGTCAGCGTGATGACATCGAGTTTCATGCTTCACCCCCAGCGCGCACGGCTTCAGCGCGGACGGCGGCCGGCTTCGGCGCATCCTTGGGCGCGGCCTTCTTGACCGCGTCCTTGACCATGACCCAGCCGCCCGCCGATCCCGGCACCGCGCCCTTGACCATGATCAGGCCGCGCGCGGCATCGGTGCGGACGACCTGCAGGTTCTGCGTGGTCACCCGCACATCGCCCATGTGGCCGGCCATCTTCTTGCCCTTGAACACCTTGCCGGGGTCCTGGCGCTGGCCGGTCGAGCCGTGCGAGCGGTGCGACACCGACACCCCGTGCGACGCCCGCAGGCCGCCGAAGTTGTGCCGCTTCATCGCGCCCGCAAAGCCCTTGCCGATCGTCGTGCCCGCTATGTCCACGAACTGGCCCGCGAGGTAGTGGTCGGCGGTGATCTCCGCCCCCACCTCGATCAGGTTCTCGGGCGTCACGCGGAACTCGACCACCACGCGCTTGGGCTCCACGTTCGCCTTGGCGAAGTGGCCCCGCTGCGCGGCCGTCGTGCGCTTGGCCTTGGCGGCGCCCGCGCCAAGCTGGACGGCGGTGTAGCCATCCTTCTCGGCCGTGCGCTGCGCCACGACCTGCAGCGCATCGAGCTGCAGCACCGTCACCGGCACCTGGGTGCCGTTTTCCAGGAACAGCCGGGTCATCCCCAGCTTCTTGGCAATCACGCCGGAACGCATCGCCGCCTCCTTACACCTTGATCTCGACATCCACGCCCGCGGCGAGGTCGAGCTTCATCAGCGCGTCCACCGTCTGCGGCGTGGGGTCGACGATATCCAAAAGCCGCTTGTGGGTGCGAATCTCCCACTGGTCGCGGCTTTTCTTGTCGATGTGCGGGCCCCGCAGCACCGTGAACTTCTCGATTCGGTTCGGCAGCGGGATCGGGCCCCGCACCTGCGCGCCGGTGCGCTTGGCCGTCGAGACGATCTCGGCGGTGGAAGCGTCCAGCACGCGGTAATCGAAGGCCTTGAGCCGGATGCGGATGGTCTGACCTTGCATCGTTCTTTCCTCCGGGAAGGTGCGTGCCAGGCACGCAGCCCCCCCAAGCCTTCGGTTACGCGATGATCTTCGAGACGACGCCTGCGCCGACGGTGCGGCCGCCTTCGCG
>CAZCPY010000237.1:0-2807 GCA_964499865.1 uncultured Rhodobacterales bacterium
CTTGAGGTCCATCCCCACGCCCTTGCCGACGAAAAAGGAGTTGAACATGCCTTTCCACTCGATAGCACCAACAACCACGCCCGCCTCGACCATCTTGTCGAAGAAGCCCTTCACCGCATCCTCGGTCATCACGCCGATGCCCATCGTCAGCGCGTCGCCCGAATCGACGATGCCCTTTTCCTTCATCGCGGCGATGGCATAGGCGATGGCCTCGTCGGTCATCTCGGGGTTGTCCTTCTTGATCATCTCGTTGGCGGCGGTGTTGTCGTTGTAGAGGTAGTTGTACCACCCCTTGATCGACCCCTCGACAAAGCAGGCCACCTGCTCGGGCTTTTCGGCGATGGTCGGCGCCATCGTCTCGATCAGCGTGGAATAGGTGGTGTAGCCCGCATCGGCGATCAGGAAGACGTCGGGCTTCCAGCCGGTTTCCTTTTCCACGAAGTACGGCTCGGAGGACAGGTAGCCCTGCATCCCCCAGTTCTCGTTGGCGATGAAGGGGGCGGGGTTGTAGGTATAGACCTCGCGCTGGCCTTCGGTGAAACCGTAGGCCTTGATCATCCACTGGTAGAACGAGGCATAGCCCTGGTCGCCGATCAGGATCTTGTCCAGCTTGGTGAGGTCGGCGAAGGTCGCGGCCTTGCCCGGGTGGGTCAGGATCACCTGCGGCTCCTTCTGGAAGGCGGCGGCGACGGCGACGATCGGCACGCCTTCGGCGGCGGCGCTGAAGGCTTCCAGCAGGTTGCCGCCCATGTGGTAGTCGACCTTGCCGGCCAGCATCAGCGCGCGGTTGTTCACCTGCGGGCCGCCGGGCTGGATCGTGACGTCAAGCCCGCAGGCGGCATAGGTGCCGTCGGCCACGGCCTGGTAGAAGCCGCCGTGTTCGGCCTGGGCCAGCCAGTTGGTGCCGAAGACGACCTTGGCATTCTGCGCCGCGGCGGGGACGGCCAGGGCGGCAAGGGCAGTCGCGCAGAGCGCGCGGGTCAGGGTGGACATCGGGACAGCCTCCGTTGGACGATTCTCTTGAGGCGACCTTAGGGCAGCGGCGCGGCGCGGAAAGTGCGACGGCGGGGGGATGGCGGCTTTATTCGGCACCTGCCTGCCGGAACGGCGCCCGCGGGCCGGGCAGGCGCCCAAGGAATGGGCAGAAATGTCACCCTGCGGCCGTGCGTGGTCCCGGCGACCCTTGGCGCCGGGACGGCAGGCGCTAACACTTGCAGCACCGCAGCATCGGAAGGGGCACCCCCATGCGCATGCTTTCGCCCTCCACCATTGCGCCGCCCTTCGCGGCCTATGCGCACGGCGTCGAGGTGCCGCCCGGCGCGCGGATGGTGGTGACCTCGGGCCAGCTGGCGCTTGCCGCCGACGGCCGCGTGCCCGAGGGGGTGGAGGCGCAGGCGCGGCTGTGCTTTGCCAACTGTGCGGCGATCCTGGCCGAGGCGGGGATGGGCCCGGGCGATGCGATCCGCATCAGCGCCTTTGTCACCGACCGCGCGCACATGGCGGCCTACATGGCGGCGCGGGACGCCTGGCTGGCGGGGGTGCCGCGGCGCCCGGCCTCGACGCTGGTGATCGTGGCGGGCTTTACCCGGCCCGAATTCCTGGTGGAGGTCGAGGTGACCGCCGCCCGCGCCTGACCGCCGCCCGCGCCCTAGATGACGCCCGCAAGCGCGGGCGCCACCTCGTGCCAGCCTTCCAGGATCATCTTCAGCGCCACATAGACGATGATGGCAAAGCCCACCCAGGCGATCCACTTGTGGCGGTTCAGCAGGCTTGCGATCCAGCTCGCGGCCAGGCCCATCAGCGCGATGGACAGCGCCAGACCGATGATCAGCACCGTCGGATGCTCGCGCGCCGCCCCGGCCACGGCCAGAACGTTGTCGAGCGACATCGACACGTCTGCCACCACGATCTGCGTCGCCGCCTCGCGGAAGGTCTTGCGCGGTGCGCCGCCCGCGACCGCGCCGTCCTTGTTCAGGTCGGCGCCGGTCAGCGCCTCTTCCGCGCGCAGCTCGTCGGCGTGGCCCTGCGTGAGTTCGCGGAACATCTTCCAGCAGACCCACAGAAGCAGGATGCCCCCCGCCAGCAGGATGCCGGTGATCGCCATAAGCTGTGTCGTCATCAGCGCAAAGCCGATGCGCATGAGGGTGGCCGCGATGATCCCGACCAGGATCGCCTTGGCGCGCAAATCCTTGGGCAGGCCGGCCGCCGCCATGCCGATGACGATGGCGTTGTCGCCGGCAAGGGCCACGTCGATGGCGATGACCTGGCCCAGGGCGGTCAAGCCCTCGGGCGTCAAGAAGTCAAGCATTCCGGAACCCCGCTGCGTATCGTCGCTTGCCTAGCAGCCTTGCGCCGCCGTGCCAACCCGACGCGCCGCCCCTGTGTGACGACCGTGCGACGATCGCGCGATGGCAGGTCGGGCAGAGGAAATGGCCTCGGGTCAGGTCGCCTTGGCCTCCTTGCGGGGCGGCGGCGGGGGAGGGGCGGGCGGGGGGCCGGCGTTGGCCTGTGGCGCAGGCGCGGCCGGGCCGGGGGGCGGTGCAGGCATGCCCTTGGCCCCGCCTGACCCCCGCACCGGCCCGAAGCGGGCGCCGACCTCCCTGAGCTTGGCCTCGGCCAGCACGAAACGCGCCTTGGGCCCCATGACGGCGGCCAGCGCCTGCCCGATGGCGGCGATCTCGGCCTGCAGGTCGGCCAGCCGCGTGTTGGTCTTTTCCACCCATTGCATCGCGGCCTCGGGGTGGTCGCTGGCCATCACTTCAAAGTCGCGGCGCAGGTCGGTCATCGCCTTGACCTTGGCCTTGCGC
>CAZCPY010000238.1:0-2792 GCA_964499865.1 uncultured Rhodobacterales bacterium
GCATCAGCCCGCCCGTGGCGACCACCGGCAGCGTCAATCCCGCCACCGCGGGCAACAGCACCGCCTGCGCGAGGCAAAGCAGCATCAAGGTGCGGTCCGCCCCGATCCGGTCGGTCAGCCGCCCGCCGACGATGTTGCCCAGCACCGCCCCCACCCCGAAGACGACGAGGAAGGCCGTCACCCCGTCGCGGCCAAGGCCCAGCCGCGCCTCCAGCATGGGCGCGACGAAGGTGAACACGCAGTAGATGCCTGCCAGGAACAGCACGCTGAAGGCCAGCGCCAGCAGCCGCCAGCCCGACCGCAGCACCTCGCCCAGCGCGGCAAGGCTCGCGCGCGGCACGTCGATGCCGCGCGGCAGGCGCGCGGCCAGCAGGGCGGCGCCCAGCGACAGCAGGCCCACGACGGCAAAGGCCGCCTTCCAGCCAAAGGCATAGCCGATCCAGGCGCCCGCGGGCACGCCCACCACCTGCGCCAGCGTCAGGCCGACGAAGGCCGTCGACAGCGCCCGCCCGCGGTCGGCCGCGGGGACGGACCCCGCGGCGATGGCGGCCCCCACCGGCGTGACCAGCCCCGCCCCCACCGCCATCAGCGCCCGCGCGGCCAGCAGCAGGCCGAAGGTTCCCGCCACCGCCCCCAGCATCGCCCCCGCGGCAAACAGGCCGAGTCCCGCCAGCAGCACGGTCCGGCGGTCCACCGCCCCGGTCGCCGCCACCGTCAGCGGCGAGGCCACGGCGTAGACCAGCGCATAGGCCGTCATCATCCAGCCCGCCGTCGCCGCGTCGATGGCGAAATGCCGCGCCACCGGGGTGACCAGCCCGATCACCACAAAGGCGCCCATGCCGATGGCGAAGTTCGCGAAGGACAGCAGAAGCAGGCGCCGCCGCAGGACCGGATCGAAAGCCGCCATGGTCTGCCCTTCCTGCCGCCCGGGACTCTGTGGCACCAAGCCCGGCGCCGGGCAAGGCCCGCACTCCGCCGAATGAAAGGGGCGCCCCGGCCCGGCCGAAGCGCCCCCGCCCTCATGCCCTCCCCGCAAGGGGGAGGGGGGGCGCCTCCGCCCGGAACGTCACGGCTGCGACAGGCCCTGCGCCAGCCGCATCAGGCCGATCGCCTCGGCGCGGTAGCCGAAGGTGTCCTCGCCCCGGCCTTCCAGCGCCAGCGCGATGGCGTCATCCCAGCCCCAGGCGCCGAGATGCGTGCCGCCGGTCAGCAACTGGCCGAACCCGGCGATGGCGGCGGCAAAGCGCGCCTCGGTTCCCGCGGGCGCCATGTCGGGGGTGATCGGCACCTCGATCAGCTGCGACACCCCGGCGCCCGGGTCCTTGTAGCGCAGGCGCAGGAAGCCCAGTTCCGCCGGGGCGTCCGTGCCCGCCGCCGCCTCGCCGTAGCGCAGCGGCGTGATCGCCAGCGCGTCGCTGTCCGGCGCGGCGATCTCGTAGATCGCGGTGACCGCATGGCCCGCCCCGATCTCGCCCGCGTCCACGCGGTCGTTGTTGAAGTCCTCGCGCGCCAGCGCCCGGGTCTCGTAGCCGATCAGCCGCCATTCGGCGACTGCGGCGGGGTTCCATTCGACCTGGATCTTCACATCGTCGGCGATCGGGAACAGCGCGCCCGACAACTGGTCGACCAGCACCTTGCGGGCCTCCTGCAGGGTGTCGATGTAGGCCGCCGTGCCGTTGCCCGCCTGCGCCAGCGCCTGCATCGTGGCGTCGTCCAGATTGCCCCGCCCGAAGCCCAGGACCGACAGGTAGGTGCCGCTCTCGCGCTTGCGGGCGATGTAGGCCGTGAGCCCTTCGGGATCGCTGACGCCCACGTTGAAGTCGCCGTCGGTGGCCAGAAGGATGCGGCCGACCTCACCCTCGCCGCCCATCCGGGTGGCGACGTCATAGGCCAGCGCCAGCCCCTCGGCCCCCGCGGTCGAGCCGCCCGCGTCCAGCCGGTCGAGCGCGCCGAGGATCGCCGCGCGGTTGCCGGCGGGCGTGGGCGGCAGCACCTCGCCCGCCGATCCGGCATAGGCGACGATGGCCACCTGGTCCTCGGGCCGAAGTTCCCCGAGCATCAGCCGCAGCGACTGCTTCAGCAGCGGCAGCTTGCCCGCGTCCTGCATCGAGCCCGACGTGTCGATCAGGAACACGAGGTTCAGCGGCGGGCGGTCGTCCAGCGCGGGCAGCCGCCCCTGCAGGCCGATCGTCACCAGCCGCCGCCCGTCGTTCCAGGGTGCGGGCATCACCGTGACGGTGGCGCGGAACGGCGCCTCGTCCGCCGCGGGCGCGGGCCAGGCGTAGGGGAAGTAGTTCACTATCTCCTCGATCCGCACCGCCTCGGGCGGGGGCAGCATCCCCCCCATCAGCGACGACCGCACGATGGCGTAAGAGGCGGTGTCGACGTCGATCGAGAAGGTCGAGACCGGGTCGGTCGCGGTCTGGCGCACCGGGTTGGGGGCGGCATTGGCGAAGGCCTCGGTCGTCTCGGGCTGCGGCCGGAGGACGGGGACATCGGCCGGGGCGACCGCGAGGTTGCTTTCCGCCAGCACCCCGCCCGCCTCGGGCTCGGGCGCCGGGGCGGCAAAGGCCATCACGTCGGGGGTGTCCGGCAGCATCTTGCGCATCCGCCGCTCGGGTGCGGCGGTGCCCGGGGGCAGGGCCCGCGCCAGGGCGCCCGGCGGCGGGGCGGGCGGGGGCGGCGGCAGCGCGTCGACCGGCATGGCCATCGCCCCCGCTGCCTCGTCCGTCCCCGCGATCACCTCGCCGGCAGCCGCGGGGGCAAGGGGCACGGTCGCGGGGGCGATGGCC
>CAZCPY010000239.1:0-2754 GCA_964499865.1 uncultured Rhodobacterales bacterium
TGCACCGCGGCACCGAAAAGCTGATGGAAAGCCGCACCTACCTGCAGAACCTGCCCTATTTCGACCGGCTGGACTATGTGGCGCCGATGAATCAGGAACATGCCTGGTGTCTGGCCATCGAGCGGCTGACCGGCGTGCAGGTGCCCAGGCGCGCCAGCCTGATCCGGGTGCTTTACTCCGAGATCGGACGCGTCCTGAACCACCTCCTGAACGTCACCACGCAGGCGATGGACGTGGGCGCCCTGACACCGCCGCTCTGGGGCTTCGAGGAGCGCGAGAAGCTGATGGTGTTCTACGAACGCGCCTGCGGGGCGCGGCTGCATGCCGCGTATTTCCGCCCCGGCGGCGTGCACCAGGACCTGACGCCGCAGCTTCTGGACGACATCGACGCCTGGGCCGAGGCCTTCCCGCGGGTGATCGACGACATCGACACGCTGCTGACCGAGAACCGCATCTTCAAGCAGCGCAACGTGGACATCGGCATCGTCGGGGAACAGGACGCGCTGGACTGGGGCTATTCCGGCGTGATGGTGCGGGGGTCCGGCATGGCCTGGGATCTGCGCCGCGCGCAGCCCTACGAATGCTATGACGAGTTCGACTTCAAGATCGCGGTCGGCAAGAACGGCGACTGCTACGACCGCTACCTCTGCCGCATGGCCGAGATGCGGGAAAGCACGAAGATCATCCGCCAGGCAGTTGAAAAGCTGAAGAAAACGCCCGGCGACGTGCTGACCCGCGGCAAGCTCGCGCCGCCCAGGCGCGCCGAGATGAAGACCTCGATGGAGGCGCTGATCCACCATTTCAAGCTGTACACCGAGGGCTTCCACGTCCCCGCGGGCGAGGTCTATGCCGCGGTCGAGGCGCCGAAGGGCGAGTTCGGGGTCTATCTGGTGGCCGACGGCACCAACAAGCCCTACCGCGCCAAGATCAAGGCCCCCGGCTTCCTGCACCTGCAGTCGATCGACTGGCTGTGCAAGGGGCACCAGCTGGCGGATGTGTCGGCGATCATCGGCACGATGGACGTGGTCTTCGGGGAGATCGACCGGTGAATACCAGGGAGCTTCCGAATTGGGCGCTGCCTCGAGGCATTTACGGCGGACTTTTCTTTCTCGCCAGCGTCGTTGACACCATAATTGCCGTATGGGGGGAGAGTCGGCCGGTTGGCTCTTTCGCCGAAAAGTTCCTGGCCAGAATTTCCCATCGGGCAATGTTGTTTGGCTCGTTTTTCGGCGCGGGATATGCCGGAATTCATATGGCAAATCGGTCAGGAAAGACGGTCGTTGGTTGGTTAACAGGGATCGTTGCTTTTCTGGTGATTGGCGCAATTGGGACAATCATCGGCATGTCAATACCAGGAGTTAGTTGGCGGTTTGAACGGCTGCTCAACTCCGACCAGGAGATCGAATACTGATGCTGCGCCGCCTTCACCCTCACCAACCTGCCTCGTTTGACTTCACCCCGGCGAACCTTGCCTGGGCGCGGGCCCAGATCACCAAGTATCCCGAGGGGCGGCAGGCCAGCGCGATCATCCCGCTTCTGTGGCGCGCGCAGGAGCAGGAGGGGTGGCTGTCCCGCCCCGCCATCGAGCATGTCGCGAACATGCTGGGCATGGCCTATATCCGTGCGCTGGAGGTCGCGACCTTCTACTTCATGTTCCAGCTTCACCCGGTCGGGTCGGTGGCGCATGTGCAGGTCTGCGGCACCACGTCCTGCATGATCATGGGAGCCGAGGACCTGGTGGCGGTCTGCCAGCGCCGGATCGCGGGCAAGGCGCATCAGGTCAGCGCGGATGGCAGGTTCAGCTGGGAAGAGGTCGAATGCCTCGGCGCCTGCGCCAATGCGCCGATGGCGCAGATCGGCAAGGACTACTACGAGGACCTGACGCCCGGGATCCTGGAAAGTCTGCTCGACCGGTTCGCGGCCGGAGAGGTGCCGGTCCCGGGGCCGCAGAACGGGCGCTATGCGTCGGAACCCAAGGGCGGGCTGACCAGCCTGAAGGATCTTGAAAGCGGGCGGACGAAGTACAACGCCAGCGCGCAGCTGGCCCATGACCTGAAGGAGACGGTCAAGCGCATCGACGGCACCGAGGTGCCGCTGACCACGCCCTGGCTGGGCCGGGCGGCGACGGCCGGGGCGACGCCGAAGGCGAAGCGCAGCGCGAAGACGGAGTAACCGGGCCCGCGGGGCCCCCGAGCGAAGGAGACGGCGATGGCGGAAGTTGCGGCAAGGCAGGCCCCGATGCTGGCGGGCTGGGCGATCGGTGCGGGCGTGGGTGCGGTGACGGTGATGCTGACGGTGATGCTCTGGGCCTGGCCCTGGGCGGCGGCGCTGGCGGTCGGTGGACTGCTCGCGCTGATCGTGGGCGTGATCCTCGGGCTGCCGGGCAGGGAGCTGTCGCCGCCGGTGTCGGCGCACAGGGACTAGGCGGCTGGCGGCAACCGGCCCGGGCGCGGGCCCCCGGAGGAGGAGACGGCGATGGCGGATGTTCCGATGAAGAATGCCCCGATGCTCGGGGGCTGGGTGATCGCGGCGGGCGTGGGCGCGGTGACGGTGATGCTGACGGTGATGCTGTGGGACTGGCCCTGGGCGGCGGCGCTGTTCGTGGCAGCGGTGCTGACCCTGATCGCGGGCGCGATCCTGGGCCTGCCCGGCCGTGCGCTGCCCGGGCCCCTGGCCGCCGCCTCCGCGGCTGCGGCGCCGGTCGCCGCCCCCGCCCCCGCGGCTGCGCCGCCGGTCGCGCCGCCGGTGGTGGCG
>CAZCPY010000240.1:0-2747 GCA_964499865.1 uncultured Rhodobacterales bacterium
TAATAATGGAGCCACTTTTTTGTTTCATCATTTGCTTAGTAGCAGCCTTAACCGTGTTGAAGCACGATTTTAAGTTTACATTAATTACTTTATCCCAAGCTTCTTCATTTAACCGAAGCAATAAATTATCATTGGTAATACCAGCGTTGTTAACTAAAATATCGAGCGAGCCAAAATCTGCAATCACATCGTTAATTAATTTATCTGCTTGTGTAAAATCAGATGCATCGGAACGATACCCTTTTGATTTAACACCTTTAGAGGCAAGTTCTGCTTCTAAAGCCTGGCCTTGTTCTACACTAGATAAATAGGTGAATGCAACATTTGCACCTTGTTCTGCAAAACGAAGGGCAATGGCTCTTCCAATGCCTTTGGAAGCACCGGTAACAAGCGCGGTTTTATTCTGAAGTAGTTTCATTATTGGATTTTAAGTGTTTAAAAAAAGCGTAAGAAAAATAAATCAAAACCCCAACGCCTGCATATTTCACGAGGCTACCAAAGAGAGGTTCCGATTTTTGCCAATTCATACCCGCCACAAACAACCCGGCACCAATAAATAAATATAGAGCATGTAAAGGTTTCATGCGCCAAAAGTAATGAAAAGCTATAAATCGATATCAATTTCGGTTTTGAAAGCCGTGTTTAGCCAGTATCTTTGGCGGCAATTAAAAAGAAGAATTATGTCGAAATACGATCTATTGGTAATTGGTAGCGGACCCGGTGGTTATGTAGCCGCCATTCGCGCCTCTCAACTGGGTATGAAAGTGGGCGTAGTAGAAAAAGCCGAATTGGGCGGTATCTGCCTAAACTGGGGTTGCATACCTACAAAAGCCTTGTTGAAAAGTGCCAATGTTTACGAATACATTAAACATGCGAAAGATTATGGCATTTCTGTTGGCGATGCAAAAGCCGACATGCGCGATATGGTAAAGCGCAGCCGCGATGTGGCCGCAGGCATGAGCAAAGGCGTACAATTTTTATTTAAGAAAAATAAGATTGAACAGATTGCCGGTTTTGGTAAACTGAAAAAAGGAGGCAAAGTAGAAGTGACTGATGCCACCGGAAAGAAAACAGATTATGAAGCGAAACACATCATTGTAGCAACAGGTGGTCGTTCCAGAGAACTGCCGAGTATGAAAATTGATGGCAAAAAAATTATTGGCTACCGCGAAGCAATGGTGTTGGAAGAACAACCTAAAAAATTATTAGTAGTTGGTTCTGGAGCAATTGGTGTTGAGTTTGCTTATTTCTATAATACGATTGGCACAGAAGTGACGATTGTAGAATTTATGCCTCGCATTGTTCCGGTAGAAGATGAAGAAGTATCGAAGCAATTAGAGAAGTCGTTTAAAAAATCGGGCATGACCATCCACACCAATTCTGAAGTTACTAAAGTAGATACGTCAGGTAAAGGATGTGTAGCGACTGTAAAAACACCTACTGGAGAAATGAAAATTGAAGCGGATGTGGTATTATCAGCAGCAGGTGTAGTAACCAATTTAGAGGGAATTGGGTTAGAAGAAGTTGGCGTAAAAACGGATAAAGGAAAAATTTTGGTAGACGATTATTATAAGACCAACGTTGATGGTGTGTATGCCATTGGTGATGTTGTCCGTGGCCCTGCGCTGGCGCACGTTGCATCAGCAGAAGGAATCATCTGTGTAGAAAAAATTGCCGGACAACATCCACATCCTTTAAATTATAATAACATTCCGGGTTGTACGTATTGCTCGCCAGAAATTGCCAGTGTGGGTTATACTGAAGAAGCTGCCAAGAAAGCCGGTTATGAAGTTAAAGTGGGTAAGTTTCCATTTACTGCATCAGGCAAAGCGAAAGCAGCCGGTGCATCGGATGGGTTTGTAAAAGTAATTTTCGATGCTAAGTATGGCGAATGGTTAGGCGCCCACATGATTGGTGCAAACGTTACTGAAATGATTGCCGAAGTGGTAGCGGCCCGTAACTTAGAAACAACTGGTCATGAAATTATAAAATCTGTACACCCGCACCCTACCATGAGTGAAGCGATTATGGAAGCTGCTGCAGCTGCGTATGGCGAGGTAATTCATTTGTAGTTTCTCCCTTATAACAACTACAAATAAAAGCTGCCCTTATCAGGCAGCTTTTTTGTTTTATCGTAATATGTATTGTCACCTCCCATTAGTTCGTGAGACACGACCAAAGTCTTTTTGTTTCCAAATTTATATTACTCAATTAATTGATAAAAGTGAATTCCAATTAGCACAATATTTTTTGTTATTAAATTCAATAACAACTATATATGACCACAATGGAATGTCATTAGGAACAACAAAACTTAATGCATCCATAACAGGATGTCCTGAGATTGAAAAACCATTTGCTGAAATATTACTAATTGCTGCTGAAAATTCTTGAAGATCTCCTGTTGCCTTTACCAACTTTACTGAATAATCTGAAGAATTAAGAGAGCCATTTTTCACACCAACACTAACAATATTTCCTCTTTGTGTTGTAGATACATTTGTTGTGCTACCAACATGAAACAACTCGCCTGGCGGAATGATTTGAATTGTAAGATTGGAAGGATAATCAATTACAGAATTATCTGGCATTTGCTTTCTGTAAATAATTGGGTAAACACCAAGATCTCCACCATTTGTACCAGAAACATGACCTATATATGTTGTGCTAGCTAAGGGTTCTACAAGCCAAACTACATTGCTATTGTTCAAGTTGTCAATCATCATAATCGGAAATCCATCGTTAGG
>CAZCPY010000241.1:0-2692 GCA_964499865.1 uncultured Rhodobacterales bacterium
ACGGCCTGCCACCCCTCACAAGGGTGAACAACCTGATGAGAACTCACATCTAGGCCGGCGAGCCGGCCCCGGCGGACCCCGCCACGAAGGCAAAGCCGCAGGGGCCGAGGTGCAGCTTGCGCCCGGTCAGGCGCGCGGCCTGCGACGGCCCCACCATCCGGCCTCCGGGCATGGCCAGAGCCACCGCCGCCGGCCCGAGGTTGAAGGCGCAAAGCAGGTCGCCGCGCGACAGCACCAGCAGCGGCTCCGCCGCATCGTGAAAGCGGAACGCCGCCCCGGTCAGCGCCGGCGTCGCGCGGCGGAAGGCCAGCAGCGCGCGGTAGGTCTCGACCACCGAGCCCGCCACGCCCGCCTGCGCTGCAAGGTTGCGCGCAAGCTGCGGCGGCTTGACCGGCAGCCAGGGCCTGCCGGTGGTAAAGCCCCCCTGCGGCCCGCCGTCCCAGACCATCGGCGTGCGGCAGCCGTCGCGGCCCTTGTAGTCGGGCCAGAAGACCTTGCCCGGCGGGTCGGTCAGCTCCTCCCACAGGATGTCGGTCTCGGTCTGCCCCAGGTCCTCGCCCTGATACAGGCACACCGATCCCGGCAGCGACAGGAGCACCGCCGCCGCCAGCCGCGCGACATCCTCCGTCGTCCCCAGGTCCGACCAGCGCGTCGCGTGGCGGATCACGTCGTGGTTGGAAAACGCCCAGCACGGCCAGCCGTCCGGGGCGCCCGCAAAGAACGCCTCGACCGTGCGGCGGATGTGGCCCGCGGTCAGCGTCGGGGCCAGAAGCTCGAAGCTGTAGGCCATGTGCAGCTTGTCGCCGCCCGCGGTGTATTCGCCCATCACCCGGATCGCGGTGGCCCCGCCGTCGCCCACCTCGCCCACCGTGGTGCGCCCGCCGTAGCCGTCGAGCAGCGCCCTGACGCGGCGCAGGAAGGCCGGGTTCTCGGGGCGGTTCTTGTTGTAGAGCTGTTCCTGCATCTCCAGCGGATTGGCGGGGGCGGGGCCGGTGCGCGGCAGGGGCGGGTTGTCGCGCAGGGCCGCGTCGTGATGGTAGTAGTTCACCGTGTCCAGCCGGAACCCGTCCACGCCGCGGTCCAGCCAGAAGCGCAGCACGTCAAGCATCCCGTCCTGCACCGCCGGGGCGTGGAAGTTCCAGTCCGGCTGCGAGGGCAGGAAATTGTGCAGGTAGTACTGCCGCCGCCGCGGCTCCCAGGTCCAGGCGGGGCCGCCGAAGACCGACAGCCAGTTCGTCGGCGCGCCGCCGTCGGGGCGCGGGTCGGCCCAGACGAAATGGTCGGCACAGGGCCCGTCGCGCGACCGGCGGCTCTCGGCGAAGGCGGGATGGGCGGAGGCCGCGTGGCTGATCACCTGGTCGATCACGACCTTCAGCCCCAACCGGTGCGCCCGCGCCACCAGCGCGTCGAAATCGGCCAGCGTGCCGAAGACCGGGTCGATGTCGCGATAGTCCGACACGTCATAGCCCATGTCGGCCATGGGCGAGCGGAACACCGGCGACAGCCAGACCGCATCGGCGCCCAGGTCGGCGACATGGCCCAGCCGCGCGGTGATGCCGGGCAGGTCGCCGATGCCGTCGCCATTGCTGTCCTGGAAGGACCGCGGATAGATCTGGTAGATCACCGCCCCGCGCCACCAGTCCGCCATGCGCCGCCCCCTGCCCTGAACCTCTGGCCATAGGCGCTGGCGGGGCGGGCGGCAAGGCGGGACGCCGTCCGCGCACAGGGGCGGTCCGCAAATGCAGGCTTGCGCAGGCGCCGCGGCGGGTCCACCTCCCGAGCAGACACGTCCGGAGCGCGCCATGTCCACCGCCACAGCCCCCGCCACCGCCCCCGCCGAGACCCCCGTCGGGATCGACGCCGTCCGCCTGACCGTCCGCGACCTTGCCGGGACGGCCGCCTTCTACGAGGCCGCCCTCGGCCTTGCCCGCCTGTCGGGCGACGGGACCGAGGTCGCCCTGGGGGCGGGCGGGCGGGCTTTCCTGCACCTGACCGCCGACCCCGCCGCAAGGCCGCGCGACCCCGCGGCGGCAGGCCTGTTCCACACGGCCTTCCTGCTGCCCGCGCGGGCCGACCTTGGCGCCTGGGTGCGGCACGCGGCCGAGACCGGCCTCAGGCTCGAAGGCGCCTCGGACCATCTGGTCAGCGAGGCGATCTACCTCTCGGACCCCGAAGGCAACGGCATCGAGATCTATGCCGACCGCCCCCGCAGCACCTGGGCCGGGCCGGACGGGCGGCTGCGGATGGCGACCGAAAGGCTGGACCTGTCAGCCCTGGCGCGCGCCGCGTCCGCGCCCTGGGCCGGGGCGCCTGCGGGCACGGTCGTGGGCCATGTGCATCTGCAGGTCGGCGACGCCGGGGCGGCGGAAGGCTTCTTCAGCGGGCCGCTCGGGATGCAGATCATGGCCCGCTATCCCGGTGCGGTCTTCGCCTCCTGGGGCGGCTACCACCACCATCTGGCGGGCAACGTCTGGAACAGCCGCGGCGTGGGCCCGCGCCGCGGGCCCGAGGTCGGGCTGGCCGAGGTGACGCTGGCCGCCGCGCCCGAGGCCTTCGCCGCGCTGGCGACGCGGCTGGGCGACGCGGCGGCGCCCGCGACGCAGGACCCCTGGGGCACGCGTCTGCGCGTGGTCCCGGGGTCCGCCGCCTGAGCAGCCCCGCCCGGGCGCAGGCCCCGGCCGCGCGGCACGGG
>CAZCPY010000242.1:0-2689 GCA_964499865.1 uncultured Rhodobacterales bacterium
CGTCGGGGTGCAGGTTGTTCATCAGCATCCGCATCGCGGCCTCGGCCCCCCAGGTGCGGGCGGTCCTTTCCGGGCCGGTGGGCGGGTAGATGTCGCGAAGGTTGTGGCGCGGGTTCTGCATGGGCGGGGCTCCGGGGGTCAGGGGGCGAGCGGAGGCAGGGTGATGCCAGCGGCAGCGGCGACGGCGCCGGAGCCGATCAGCCGCGCGGCGGCCTCGAGGTCGGGGGCGAGGAAGCGGTCTTCCGCCAGCGGCGGCACCTCGGCCCGCAGGCGCGCCAGCACGCGGGCCAGCGGCGCCGAGGTCGCCAGCGGCGCGCGGAACTCCACCCCCTGGGCGGCACAGAGCAATTCGATCCCCAGGATGCGCTGCAGGTTCGCCACCATCGGCATCAGGCGGCGCGCGCCGTGGGCGGCCATACTGACGTGGTCCTCCTGGTTGGCGGAGGTGGGGGTGCTGTCGGTCACGCAGGGGTTGGCGAGGTGCTTGTTCTCGCTCATCAGCGCGGCCGAGGTCACCTCGGCGATCATCAGCCCCGAGTTCAGCCCCGGCGCGGGCGTCAGGAACGGCGGCAGGTCGAAGCTCAGCGCCGGGTCCACCATCAGCGCCACGCGCCTTTGCGCGATGGCACCGATCTCGCTGACCGCCAGCGCGATCATGTCGGCGGCAAAGCCCACGGGTTCGGCATGGAAATTGCCGCCCGAGACGATTTCTCCGGTCGCGGTCAGCACCAGCGGGTTGTCGGTCGCGGCATTGGCCTCGGTCTCCAGCGTGCGGGCGGCCATGCGCAGCACGTCCATTGCGGCGCCCGTGACCTGCGGCTGGCAGCGGATGCAGTAGGGGTCCTGCACGCGATGGTCGCCCTCGCGATGGCTTTCACGGATCGCCGAGCCGTCGAGCAGCGCGCGCAGCGCCGCCGCCGCGGCGATCTGGCCGGGATGGCCGCGCAGGCTGTGGATGTCCGGGTGGAAGGGCGCGGTCGAGCCCATGATGGCGTCGGTCGACAGCGCCGAGACGACCAGCGCCGCCTGCGCCGCATCCCAGGCGCCGAACAGGCCCGCGAGCGCGAAGGCGGTGGAAAACTGCGTGCCGTTGATGCAGGCGAGCCCTTCCTTGGGGCCGAGCGCCACGGGGGCAAGCCCCGCCGCCGCCAGCGCCTGTGCGCCGGGAAGGATGCGCCCGCCGACCTGCGCCTCGCCTTCGCCGATCATCACCGCGGTCATGTGCGCCAGCGGCGCAAGGTCGCCCGAGGCGCCGACAGACCCCTGCGCGGGGACCACCGGCGTCACGCTTGCGGCCAGCATGTCCTGAAGCAGGGCCACAAGGTCCCAGCGCACGCCGGATGCCCCCCTGCCGAAGGACAGGAGTTTCAGCGCCATCATCAGGCGCACCACCGGGGCGGGCACCGGGTCGCCCACGCCGCAGCAATGCGACAGGATCAGGTTGCGCTGCAGATGGGCGGTGTCCTGCGGCGCGATCTTGAGGCTCGCGAGCTTGCCGAAGCCCGTGTTGACCCCGTAGACCGCCACAGTGCCATTGGCCGCCGCGGCCACGACGCCCGCCGCCGCTTCGATCCCTTCGCGGGCCGCGGGGTCCAGCACGGCGGATGCGCCCTGCCAGAGCAGGCGCAACTGGTCGAGCGTCACGGAACCGGGCGTCAGTGCAATCTGGTCAGCCAATCCGGCCTCCGTTCATGCGCAGGTGCAGGGGGGTGGCGCCAATGCGCCAGGACAGTTCTGCCGGGTCGGTGGCGTCCCAGACGGCAAGGTCGGCCCTGAGGCCCGCCGCGATGCGCCCGCGGTCGGGCAGGCCCAGGGCGGCGGCGGCCTCGCGCGTGGCGCCTGCCAGCGCCTCGGCGGGGGTCAGCCCGAACAGGGTGCAGGCCATGTTCATCGCCAGCGGCAGCGAGGTCATCGGCGCCGTGCCGGGGTTGCAGTCGGTCGCCACCGCCATCCGCACCCCGGCCTGCCGCAGCAGGGCGACCGGCGGCACGACGGTTTCGCGCAAGCTGTAGAAGGCGCCGGGCAGCAGCACCGCGACCGTCCCCGCCGCCGCCATCGCGCGGGCGCCTGCCTCGTCGAGGTATTCCAGATGGTCCGCCGACAGCGCCCCGTGCGCCGCCGCCAGCGCCGCACCGTGCAGGTTCGACAGCTGTTCGGCATGCAGCTTGACCGGCAGGCCCAGGGCCTGCGCCGCAGCGAAGACGCGGGCGATCTGGGCGGGGGAAAAGGCGATGCCCTCGCAGAACCCGTCCACCGCATCCGCCAGCCCTTCGTCTGCGGCCAGCCGCAGGGCGGGGATCGCCACCTCGTCGATGTAGGCATCCGCCCGGCCCGCAAACTCCGGCGGCACCGCATGGGCGCCGAGGAAGGCCGTGCGCACGGTCACGTCGCGCGCCTGCCCGACCTGGCGGGCCACGCGCAGCAGGCGCAGCTCGGTCTCGATGTCCAGTCCGTAGCCCGACTTGATCTCGATGGTGGTGGCGCCCTCGGCCAGCATCCGGTCCACCCGCGGCAGGGCCTGGGCCAGCAGGTCCGCCTCGGACGCCGCCCGCGTGGCGCGCACGGTCGAGACGATGCCGCCCCCCGCCCGCGCGATCTCGTCATAGCGCGCGCCGTTCAGCCGCATCTCGAATTCGCGCGCCCGGGTGCCCGCGTGGACGACATGGGTATGGCAGTCGATCAGGCCCGG
>CAZCPY010000243.1:0-2689 GCA_964499865.1 uncultured Rhodobacterales bacterium
GTCTCAATGGATAAGTTTTAGGTCCTGGTAAATCCGAAAGGTTAATTGCTGAAAGTGCTTGAGGAGAATCTGGATACTGCCAAGCAAGATTTAACTTTACAGGGTTGTTCCACTCAATCCTGGCAATCGTCCAGATTTTAATCTTTTTGCAGGTATCAGAAAACTTAGCCTTTTGAGTCCCTGAATAAGCAACGTCCTTATTTGCCAGAAGAAATAGTATAGAAACTATGAGTAAACAACCTAATGAATGCTGAGAATATTTCCTTAAATATTTCATGGCAATCAAATTAAAGTTTAATCAACTAACTAGTCATCAGGGCTTTCTTTGCATCATACCCTGCTAAAGAATACCGAGTGTCTAGAGAACTTCTACCCGAGCACAACCGCCCTCTCCAAATCAGGTTTTAGAGCTTCAGAGATAGGGAAAATGTAATTCCACCAGCGGAAAACGGAGGAAATGGAGAGATTACAGTACGAGAAAGAGGTACTACCCAAAGAAGTGGGAGAAACGAAGGAAGTCCTTACTCAATACAAACGCTCTCTCTTTCTCCTGCTAACGTCTAAGTTGAGCCGACACAGATCATCTTTGATTGAACAGTAATCGCTCTTGGTGTTCGGCTCCAATGCCAGGTTAGACCTCGTCATCGGTAAGCAGAACATCGAGCATACGCCCAGGATTGGTGAGGAAGTTATGCATAACACGGTAATGTTCGGTCTCATAGTAGTCAACACGTTCGATAGCCTCACTAGAGAAAGTGTAGATGTATGCCTGGGGATACGCTAACAGAATCGGCGAATGCGTCACTATGATGAACTGTGAGCCCATTTGGATAAGGTGATGAATCCGGGCAAGTGCGGCAAGCTGACGTTGCGGTGATAGCGCTGCTTCCGGCTCATCCAGCAAATACAGTCCGTCACCTCGGAATCGGTCGAGCAACAAAGCCATAAACGCCTCCCCGTGGGATTGCTCATGGAGTGATCTACCGCCGTATGAATTGATTAGTGATCCTCCACCTTTCTTAGAGTCCAGTCGCTCAATCTCGGTAGCAACGTTGAAGAAGCTCTCGGCACGTAGAAAAAAGCCGTCCTTCCATCGGCGCACGCCCTTGGCGATGCGGATATACTCATGAAGCAGCGAGTGAGACGCGCGGGTTCCGAAGCGGAAATTCTGAGAGCCCCCTTCTGGATTAAAACCAATGGAGACAGCTATTGCTTCTAATAGCGTCGATTTACCCGAGCCATTTTCACCTACAAAGAAGGTCACTGCAGGATGCAGTGGTAACGATTCCAAGGTTCGCACCGTTGGAAGTGAGAATGGATACCGCTCGAAACCCGGTACCTCATTTCGCTTGAGCCGAACCTCAATCAGGAACTGACGAGAGACCATTGCATCTAACAATAAAAAGGAATGCTAGCAGTATTCTCGAACTTAGAACCGACTTGATTCTTCATACCTTTTGTACCCAAAGTTCTCTGTCAATATGGACTAACGACCCGCTTCACCCACCGCAGATAGCTCCTTACTCCCAATAAGTAACCCTAATACAGGCGGTATGCAAGCAGACTGTTAGATTAGCCCGCCACAAACAGGGTTGTCTAGAAACTGGACAGGTACATTATCGTCTCTTCCCGATAATCTTTATTTACTCTGATTCCTGAGATACGCTCGAAGCTCATAGCTGAGCTTTTCTTCATCTTCCAGATACGCCCGAAGCTGCTCATCACAATTCTCATAAAACCTTTGACGCCTCTGAATGATATCGTCAAAATTCAATTCCTCAACCGCTGTAACATGAGAGGCGCATACCTGTAAAATTTGAGCTTGGGTTAGCACTTCTCGTATACATAAGAACTGTTCAGTAAATACCTCTAAAGCTTTCATTTTCAGTGTCGCATGCTTTTGTTGTTCCTGGCGAACTTGCTGATTTGAAGCTGAACTAACTAAAAGTTTGTCAAACTCATATTCTGCCTGGTAAAGTTCCTGTTTAAGTTGGCTGGTTTGACTAAAGTATTGAATCTCAATTGCTTTAAGCTGCTCAATTTGAATCTGAGTTAATTTCAATTCTTCAATCCATTCAGATATTTGATTTTAAAAATAGCTATCATCTTCGTAAAGATGCAATTCCACGATGAGAATAGTTTCTCCAAATTGAAGAATTCGATTAACCCAGAAGGGCAATAGAGAAGCCAGAATAGTTTCCAAAAATTCTCCTAAAAAGGTAACAGTAAGTTTGGTGACGGACTAACGGTGAGGGGTATGGCAATGATTCGTGAAAAAATAACCGTTTGCTCTAAAGAAGTAGAAATCTCTATCAAGATTACTAATCAATTCAACCAATCATAGCTTTTGCTAATAGCGTTGTGGAGTCTGAACAACTGCCGGGCCAGCAGAAGGGCCACGACAACATCGGACTTTTAAGGCGTTCAAACCTACGAGATTACGCTTGTAATACGGGTTTTTGAGGGTCGCCTAGTCCAGAAACAGGCCATCTCCCCTGTAGTATAGATTTTCTGCCTTTAGTAGAACTTATCAATGGTTGTCTAAGACCCTCCAGCTTGCTTGCAAGGATTTGAAGAGAAGACATACCGATTAGGGGTGTCTAGCGGGACTCGAACCCTGCTAATAACTTGCTTCACAGGCAAGCGTCTCGACCACTTCGACTTTAGACACCATAGGTGGATCTGATCG
>CAZCPY010000244.1:0-2677 GCA_964499865.1 uncultured Rhodobacterales bacterium
AAGATGAACCCGCCGGTCTCATCTTCCGATCCCAAATATCCCGGGGGAGGAGCGTAAGCTCCGGGGGCGGAGCCCCCCCTTCGCCCGAGCCGGAGGGGCCTTCTTCAGGCCCCGCAGGCGAGATGAAAGGAATGTGCCGAAGGCACGCGATTCACTTCAGCGGCCGGGGAAGGGCGCTTCGGGCGGGGAAGAGATGGCGCGCCCGGGGTTGCCGGCCCGCGCCCGCGCCTGCGCGGGAAGCCCCTCCTGCCGGCGCAGGCGCGCGGCCTCGGGCAGGTCGAGGGCGGTGCCGGAGGGCTCCAGCGGGTCGGCCGGGGGGGTGAACAGGGCGCGTCTGCCTCGGTCTGGCCGGGCCGGGTGCGGCTGCGTGCGGCGCGGATGCAGGTCGGCCGGGTGCGGGCGGAAGGGGGGCGGCGCGGTGTCGCTTTCGGCCCTGCCGCCAGGCCCGGGCGCATGCTAGGCTTGCCGCGGCGGGCGGGAGGAAACGGGCGGATGGCGTGGTTCTTCGACAAGGCGGCGCTGTCGGGCCCGGCCGTGGCGGCAGTGGCCCGGATCGCCCGGCGCAGCCTGCCCCCGGCCGCGCCGGGCATCCTGCCGATGCGCCGGGGCGGTGCCGCCGCGAGGATGGGCGCATGCCGGGCGTGATCCGCACCTCCTGGCCGCTGCTGCTGGGGGTCATGCTGCTGATGGTGGGCAACGGCGTGCAGGGCACGCTGCTGGGCATCCGCGGCGCGATCGAGGGGTTTTCGACCTACGGGCTGTCCGTCGTGATGTCGGCCTATTTCGCGGGCTTCCTGTTCGGGTCGCGGCTGGCACCCGCGATGATCCGGCGGGTGGGGCACGTGCGGGTCTTCGCGGCGCTGGGGTCGCTGATCTCGGCGGTTCTGGTGGTCTATCCGGTCTGGCCCGACGAGGTGGCCTGGACCGCCTTGCGCATGCTGTCGGGGTTCTGCTTTTCCGGCATCTACGTCTGCGCCGAAAGCTGGCTCAACAATTCCGCGTCGAACGAGACGCGGGGGCAGGCGCTGTCGGCCTACATGATCGTGCAGATGGTGGGGATCATCGCCAGCCAGTACCTGCTGACCACTGCCGACCCTTCGGGCTTCACGCTGTTCGTGATCCCCTCGGTGCTGGTGTCGCTGGCGTTCATGCCGATCCTGCTGGCCGACACGCCCGCCCCGGGGTTCGAGAGCGGCACCTCGATGGGCTTTGCGCGGCTGTTCCGCACCTCTCCGCTGGGCTGCGTGGGGATGCTGCTGACCGGCGGGGTGTTCGCCGCGATGTTCGGGATGGCCTCGGTCTGGGGGGCGATGATCCAGCTTTCGGTGGCGCAGATCTCGGCGTTCGTCGCCGCGCTCTATGTCGGCGGGCTGGTGCTGCAGTTTCCCGTCGGCTGGCTGTCGGACCGGATGGACCGGCGCCGCGTGATCCTGGGGCTGTCGGTCGCCGCCGCGCTGGTGATGGCGGTGGCGGCGGCCTTCGCGCTGCCGTTCCGGGCGCTGCTGGTCGTGGCCTTCCTGCTGGGCGGGATCACCAACCCGGTCTATGCGCTGCTGATCGCCTACACGAACGATTTCCTGAACCGGGACGAGATGCCCTCGGCGTCCTCCGGCCTGATCTTCCTGAACGGGTTCGGGGCGATCTTCGGGCCGCTGGTGACCGGATGGGCGCTGGAGACCTTCGGGTCGAACGGGTTCTTCGTCTTCATCGGGGTGCTCTATGCCGGGCTGGCGGCCTATGCCGGCTGGCGGATGACGCGGCGCGCCGCACCGGCCAAGAGCCAGGGGTCGGCCGCGGTGTCGCCCAATGCCTCGGCGCTGGCGGTTGGCGCCGTGCTGGAAAAGGGGTCGTCCGACCCCGTGCGTGGGGAGAAAGCGGCATGACACCTCAGGACGTGATCGCCTTCTGGTGCCACGACGTGGGCGAGAAGGACTGGTATTCCGGCGGCGCGGCGCTGGACGCGCTGTGCCGCGACCGCATGGGCGGGGCGGTCGATGACGTGCGCGCGGGGCGGCTGGAGCACTGGCGCGACGGGCCGCAGGGCGTGCTGGCCTACCTGCTGCTGACCGACCAGATGCCGCGCAACATCCACCGCGGCACGGCGCTGGCCTTCGCCACCGACTGGCAGGCGCGCGGGGCGGCGGGCGAGGCGCTGGCGCTGGACTGGGACCTGGCGGTACCGGTGCCGCTGCGGCAGTTCTTCTACCTGCCCTTCATGCACGCCGAGGACCTGGCCCGGCAGGACCTGTGCATCCGCTGCTTTGCCACCCGTTACCCGCTGCCGGACAGCCACCTGCACGCCCGCGCGCACCGCGAGATCATCCGCCGCTTCGGCCGATTTCCGTTCCGCAACGCCGCCCTGGGGCGGACCACGACGGCCGAGGAGCAGGCCTTCATGGATGCCGGCGGCTATGCGGGCGTGTTGAAAGCCATGCAGGCACTGCATGGCCCCATTCCGGCGGGTTGATTGCTCGCGCCCGGGGGATCGTTTAGGGGTAAACCGGTTTTCCGAGGGAGAGACGGATGGCTGCGACCTATGACATGGTGGTGATCGGTGCCGGGCCCGGCGGCTATGTCGCGGCGATCCGGGGCGCGCAGCTTGGCCTCAAGGTCGGCATCGTCGAGCGCGAGCACCTGGGCGGCATCTGCCTGAACTGGGGCTGCATCCCGACCAAGG
>CAZCPY010000245.1:0-904 GCA_964499865.1 uncultured Rhodobacterales bacterium
GGGGTGAGCGGAGCATAGCGGCGGTTGGGACAACCGAGGTCAGGTGAAGTGTCTGCTTTGTGTTGAAACCATGCTTGAAGCTTGCGCGGGGTCACCAGCTAGGAAGTGCAATTTCGGCTAGGTGCAGACGTTCGGATTGCGTTCTCGTTTCAGGGGCGCAGAGGGACCCCGGTAGCGCGGACGGCGGTCGAGAAAACGACCTTCATCCCTGTGGAGATCCCTCGCGCCGGGGTCTTCACGCCGCTGCCCTGTCAGAACTGACAGGGGCTGCTACAAAAAGCCTACATCCAAACACAAAGTATCTATAGACTACCTTGGCATTGGGCAGTCGGTGGCTCCATAAAGAGAGACCCGGCCCATCGGAAAGCACGGAGAGCGGGGCGCACTCGACTGCGTCCGGTCTACGTCGCGCTAGATGCTGAGGGAGGAGAAATGAAGTTTCGATCAGCGATAGCGCTGGCGGTGTGTCTCTTTGTGGTCAGGGTGCTGTCGTCGGAAGCAGTTGCCCAAGAGCGTTGTACGTATCACGCGCCAGTTTCGTCCGGATACGGCGACATATTCGATTTCTCTGCTGACGCAGTCTGTGCGCGCATATACGCCCGCGCGTACCCGATCTATGTGAACGGCGGCGATTACATAGCCACAGGCACCGGCTATCTGGGTACTTTCTACCAAGGTGAGTTCGGCGGCACTCACGGCTGGCTATGTCACTTCCATCGAACCACTACACGAATCTCCGATGGAGCGATTCTTCACGCTGAGACCGGGCCCATCATGCTTGAAGGGGCTACCTCGCGCTGCCATAAACCCCTGCGCATTAGCCTGTCTGGGCCAGACAAAACGAAGGCTCTTCCGGCCGGTCCTGTGCTGCCTCAGGCCGCTGAAGTAACAGAGAACGGTGCGC
>CAZCPY010000245.1:914-2674 GCA_964499865.1 uncultured Rhodobacterales bacterium
CCTATGTCCCTCCCTACCAACGGCCGCTGGTTGACAATTTGAAGGCGAGCTGCGCTGGTTGTGAGAACACTGCGCAGAAGCAGATCACCGTGGAAGCGTGCGATCTATGCGTCAGCAACAAATGACGCCGGTCGGCCAACTAACTTTCGTGCTGACGGCGTGCAGATCTCTTGCCTTCACGTGCCTTGCAGCTACGTTTCTCAGTGCAGTGCCTGCAGCCGTGCAGGAGCAATGTCGGCCGTACCGGACGTCAGAATCGTGGTCGTCTAGTCGCACGATCTTGGGGTTCACGCCAAACGAGGTGTGCTCCGGCATGGTTGCAGCCGACTATCCCATGCAGAGTGGGAACACAACGATCCATGGGGTAGCGCTAGGCGCAGTCCCTTGGCTGCGATACCCAGGCAACTTTCTTTGTAGAGTCGAGCGATCCGCCTTTCGCACGTCTGGGCAGTACGCGGGCCTCCCGGTCCCAGAAGAGTCCGGCATCTATGAAATAGATGGCATTGGTGGCAACTCCTGCCCCCTGAGCATCTCCTTGGCGGGCGACAGTTTGACTAGGGCTCTTCCTGCGGGCCCGGTGCTGCCCCAAACGGCGCAAGTGACCGAAAACGGCGCGCCGGCTGTAGGCAAGAACGTGAGCATCTCTGTTGGATCTAGCGGTGCGTTGTCTGGTACTACGGATGATAGTGGGCAGTTTCACTTTACCTATGTTCCGCCGCATCACAAGGCGACTGTTGACCACATCACGGCTAGCTGCGCGGGCTGTAGCAATACCGCGCGCAAGCAGATCACTGTTGAAGCTTGCGCCGTATGCGATTCCGGAGTTGCCCCATGAAATCGCGAAACCATGTTACCTGGCTGAGACGAGCATTCTTGACCGAGCTAGGCCTTGCTTGGATCACTGCGCGCGCAATCCCCTGGAGCCTCAGTTGGCGGGTGGTGCTTGGTCTCACGATTGGCCTTGCTACCACTGAGCTTCGGGCGCAAGAAATTCCGCCTGTCCCTACGTATCGGGCCACCGGGGGTGACATGCACTGCCCCTACTCACTTGACTTGACAACATCCTCATTTGGCCCCGCCTACGAAGCGGTCAAGAGCTTCACGCTGTCATGCCCTCACCTGGGGTCTCTGGCGTCCGACACCTGCGCCTCTGTTGTTCAGCCAATCACCACCTTTCCGGGTAGCTGCCACTACAGCTATACAAAAATCGGCTACGGCGATCACGTCGGAGGCGTAGTCGAATGGCGGTTGGCCTGCGCACCGGGCTGGATCATGAATGAGCACACTCGAATGTGCGCTCCGCCGCCGGAAGGGGAGCCCACATGTAGTTTGCAGTACTTCGCGGGGTCGCCCGATTACGGCGGGCATTCGACCATGGCGAGCTACTTTGCCGCGCAAAGCAGCAGCTGGCGCAACCAGCAATGTTCGAGCTGCCCTGGGACAGTGTTTCATTCGATTCTTGAGCCTGTGAACCGGTTCAGCACAGTAAGGTGCAAGCCGGCGGATACGCTGCTGATCACCTTGATCGGGGGCGGCGCAACGAAGGCGTTGCCTGCTGGCCCGGCACTTCCTCATACCGCCAAAGTGACAAGCACGGGAGGATCACCCGCCGGGAAGACTGTGATCATCACGGTAGGCAGTGGCGCTTCCGTTCAAGGCGTTACGGATGCGGCGGGAGAGTTTCACTTCCTGTACGTGCCGCCCTACCACCGGGCGGTAGTTGACTCGATTTCCGGCACCTGTTCAGGGTGCAGCAACAC
>CAZCPY010000246.1:0-2632 GCA_964499865.1 uncultured Rhodobacterales bacterium
CGCTCGACACGCTCAAGGGCAAGGCGCGGGTCAAGCGGGCGATGTGGTCGCGCCGCGCGCAGGAGTATGAACAGAAGATCAACTCGGGCGACCTGATGGCGATCGCCGAGGTGGTGCGCGACCTGCACCGCGCCGACGACCAGCGCGAACAGTCCTATTCCGAACGCCAGCTCTACGAGGCGGCGCTGGAGCGGCTGACGCGCGAGGTGGCCGCCGTGGCGGGCACCGACGAGAAGGGCGCGCAGCGTCAGGTCGATGCGGTGCTGCTGACGCGGGCGGCCTGAGCGCGTCGTCCGGGAATGACAGGGGCGGCGGTCCGGAAGGGCCGCCGCTTCGTCATGCCGCGGCCAGCGCCGCGACCAGGGCGCATTGCTGCGCCGCGCCCAGGATGTCGCCGGTCTGCCCGCCGATGCGGGCCCGCGCCACCGCCGCGACCGCGACCGCCGCCGCTGCCGACGCCAGCGCCATGGCGATGGCCGAAAGCCCAGCCGCGACCAGCGCCACGGCAAGGCCTGCCACCGCGGCCAGCCCCGCCGCTGCCGGGGTCGGGCGCCCGGTCAGGGACGACAGGCCGTCGCCGCGGGCATTGGGCAGCGCGGCCATCAGCGCGGGCATCGCGGCGCGCGACAGCGCCGCCGCGGCGATGACCGCGCCGTAGTCGCCCGCTTGCAGAAGCGTCACCAGCGCCCCCCAACGCGCCAGCGTCACCAGCACCAGCGCCAGCGCGCCGAAGGTGCCGATGCGGCTGTCCTTCATGATCTCCAGCCGCCGGGCCTTGTCGCGCCCGCCGAACAGCCCGTCGGCGCTGTCGGCCAGCCCGTCCTCGTGCAAAGCACCGGTCAGCACGGCTTCGGTCGCAATCGCGATCACCGCGGCCAGCACGGGCGACAGGCCAAGCGCCAGCGCCAAGGCCGCCGCCAGCGCCGCGCAGGCCGCCACCGCGCCCCCGACCAGCGGCCAGGCCCAGGCCGCGCCTGCGCCCGAGGGGCGGTGGTCGGGCACCGGCAGGCGCGTCAGCAGGGCCGCGGCCGCGGCCAGGTCGTCGCGCAGGGTCATCGGGTCGCTTTCGGCTCTGGCCTCGGAAGGCCGGGAGGATTAGCCAAGCGGGCGACAAGAGCAACCCGCGGAGATACCCCACGTGTTCGACAGCCTGAACGAATTCGCCGCGGTGCTGGCCGCGGCCCCCGGTCCGGACGCCGCCGCCTGCGCCGCGGCACAGGCGCGGCAGGGCGTGCTGACCAAGCCGCCGGGGTCGCTGGGGCGGCTGGAGGCGCTGGCGGTCTGGCTGTCGGGATGGCAGGGGCTGGAGAGGCCGCGGATCGACCGGCCGCAGGTGGTGATCTTCGCCGGCAACCACGGGGTGGCGGCGCGCGGCGTTTCGGCCTTTCCGGCGGCGGTGACCGTGCAGATGGTGGCGAACTTCCGCGCCGGCGGGGCGGCGATCAACCGGCTTGCGGCGAACGCGGGCGCCCGGCTGGACGTGGTGGCGCTGGAGCTGGACCGGCCCACGGCGGATTTCACCGAAACGGCGGCGATGACCGAGGCCGACTGCGTCGCCGCCCTGCGCGCGGGGTGGGATGCGGTGGATGCGCAGGCCGATCTTCTGGCGGTGGGCGAGATGGGCATCGCCAACACCACCTCTGCCGCCGCCATCGCCTGCGCGCTTCTGGGTGGTGCTGCGGGGGACTGGGTGGGCCGCGGCACGGGGGTGGATGACGCGGGGCTTGCCCGCAAGGCGGCGGTCGTGGCTGAGGGTGTGGCCTTGCACGCGCCCTGCACGCCGCTGCAGGCGCTGGCGCGCCTTGGCGGGCGCGAGATCGCGGCGATGGCGGGCGCGATGGCCCGGGCGCGGGTGCTGCGCATGCCGCTGGTGCTCGACGGCTTCATCGCCTGCGCGGCGGCGCTGTGCCTCGCACGCGCCGTCCCCGGGGCACTGGACCATGCGGTCGCGGGCCACGCCAGCGCCGAGGCGGCGCATCGCAAGCTGCTGGAGGCGCTCGGCAAGGCGCCGCTGCTGGACCTCGGCCTGCGGCTGGGCGAAGGGTCAGGCGCGGCGCTGGCGATCCCGGTCCTGCGCGCGGCCGCCGCCTGCCATTCCGGCATGGCGACCTTTGCCGAGGCGGGCGTCGCGGGCGGCTGACCGCCCCCAGCCACACCCTTGTCAAGCAGGCGCGACCGGCGTATCAGCCGTGCCGCGTGCCGCCTTAGCTCAGCTGGTTAGAGCACCAGATTGTGGATCTGGGGGTCCCCCGTTCGAGCCGGGGAGGCGGTACCATCCCCCCCCTCACGCCGCCGATCCGCCCACCGTCAGCCCGCCGATCAGCATCGAGGGCTGGCCCACGCCGACCGGCACCCACTGGCCGTTCTTGCCGCAGTTGCCGATGCCGGGGTCGAGCGCCAGATCGGTGCCGATGGCGCGGATGTGTTTCAGCGCGGTGGCGCCGTCGCCGATGAGCGTCGCCCCCTTGACCGGGGCGACGACGCGGCCGTCCTTCACCCGGTAGGCCTCGGTGCAGTTGAAGACGAACTTGCCGTTGGTGATGTCGACCTGCCCGCCGCCGAAGCCAGTGGTGGTCGGCCGGGTCTGGTGGGTGGAAGGGATGGGGTCGGGCGCGGCGGTGCCGGGCAGCAT
>CAZCPY010000247.1:0-2629 GCA_964499865.1 uncultured Rhodobacterales bacterium
GCTTCAGGCGGTTGTTGCGGTTGATGACGCGGCGGTAGAGGTCGTTGAGGTCCGACGTCGCAAAGCGGCCGCCGTCCAAGGGGACCAGCGGGCGCAGTTCCGGCGGGATCACCGGCAGCACCGTCAGCACCATCCATTCCGGGCGGTTGCCCGATTCCAGGAAGCTCTCGACGATCTTCAGCCGCTTGATGATCTTCTTCGGCTTCAGTTCGCCCGTGGCTTCCTTGAGGTCCTCGCGCAACTGGTCGGCCAACGGACCAAGATCGATCGCCGCCAGCATCTCGCGGATCGCCTCGGCGCCGATGTTGGCGGTGAAGGCATCCGCGCCGTACTTGTCCTGCGCGTCGAGGAATTCCTCTTCGGTCAGCAACTGGCCATAGGTCAGGTCGGTCAGGCCCGGTTCGATGACGACGTAGTTCTCGAAATAGAGGATGCGCTCCAGGTCCCGCAGCGTCATGTCCAGCATCAGGCCGATGCGGCTGGGCAGCGACTTCAGGAACCAGATGTGTGCGACGGGCGCGGCCAGTTCGATATGCCCCATCCGCTCGCGGCGGACCTTCTGCAGGGTGACTTCCACGCCGCATTTCTCGCAGACGACGCCGCGGTATTTCATCCGCTTGTACTTGCCGCAAAGGCACTCGTAGTCCTTGATCGGCCCGAAGATGCGGGCGCAGAACAGGCCGTCGCGCTCGGGCTTGAAGGTCCGGTAGTTGATGGTTTCCGGCTTCTTGATCTCGCCGAAGGACCACGACAGGATCCGTTCCGGGCTGGCGAGCGAGATCTTGATCTCGTCGAAGGTCTTGGCCGGAGCCGGGGCGGCAAACGGGTTGGTCGAGAGTTCCTGGTTCATTTTCAAATCCTTGAAAGGGGGCGGAAGGAAGGGCGTGGCGGGGTGAACCCCGCTCTACCCCAAGGCCGCAGGGCGGGGTTCACCCCGCCATCCGGTCACTCCTCCTCCGCATCCAGAAGCTCCATGTTGAGGCCGAGGCCGCGGACTTCCTTGACGAGGACGTTGAACGATTCCGGCACGCCGGCCTCGAAGTTGTCCTCGCCCTTGACGATCGACTCGTAGACCTTGGTCCGGCCCGCCACGTCGTCCGACTTCACCGTCAGCATTTCCTGCAAGGTATAGGCCGCGCCGTAGGCTTCCAGCGCCCAGACCTCCATCTCGCCCAGACGCTGGCCGCCGAACTGCGCCTTGCCGCCCAGCGGCTGCTGGGTGACGAGGCTGTACGGACCCGTGGACCGGGCGTGCAGCTTGTCGTCGACCAGGTGGTGCAGCTTCAGCATGTATTTCACGCCGACCGTCACCTTGCGCTGGAACCGTTCGCCCGTGCGGCCGTCGAAGACGTCCGACTGGCCCGAGGTGTCAAAGCCCGCCCGCCGCAGCGCGTCGTTGACGTCGGCCTCCTTGGCGCCGTCGAACACCGGCGAGGCGATCGGCACCCCCTTGGCCACGTTCTGCGCCAGTTCGACCAGGTCGTCCTCGTCGCGGCCGTCGAAGGCCGCTTCGTAGGTCTCGGGTCCGTAGGCGATCTTCATCGCCTCCTTCACCGGGGTAAGGTCGCCCTTGCGGCGGTATTCGCGCAGCGCCTCGTCGATCTTCAGGCCCAGGCCGCGCGCGGCCCAGCCCATGTGGGTTTCCAGGATCTGTCCCACGTTCATGCGCGACGGCACGCCGAGGGGGTTCAGCACCAGATCGACGACGGTGCCGTCCGCCAGGAACGGCATGTCCTCTTCCGGCACCACCTTGGACACCACGCCCTTGTTGCCGTGACGGCCGGCCATCTTGTCGCCGGGCTGCAGCTTGCGCTTCACGGCGACGAAGACCTTCACCATCTTCATGACACCCGGAGGCAGGTCGTCGCCGCGGCGGACCTTTTCCACCTTGTCCTCGAAACGGTGGTCGAGCGCGCGCTTCTGCGCCTCGAACTGGTCGTGCAGCGCCTCGATCTCGCGGGCCTGGTCTTCCTCGGCCAGCGCCAGCTGCCAGTACTGCCCGCGCGACAGCGTGCCGAGCAGGTCCTCGGTGATCTCGGAATTGGCCCTGACGCCCTTCGGCCCCTTGACCGCCACCTTGCCCAGGATCAGCGAGCGCAGGCGCGAATAGATGTTGCGCTCCAGGATCGCCAGTTCGTCATCGCGGTCGCGCGCCAGACGCTCGACCTCCTCGCGCTCGATCTGCAGGGCGCGTTCGTCCTTGTCGACGCCGTGGCGGTTGAACACCCGCACCTCGACCACGGTGCCATAGGCCCCGGGCGGCAGGCGCAGCGAGGTGTCGCGCACGTCGGACGCCTTCTCGCCGAAGATGGCGCGGAGCAGTTTCTCCTCGGGCGTCATCGGGCTTTCGCCCTTGGGGGTGATCTTGCCCACCAGGATGTCGCCCGGCTGCACCTCGGCGCCGATGTAGACGATGCCCGCCTCGTCGAGGTTGCGCAGCGCCTCTTCGCCCACGTTCGGGATGTCGCGGGTGATCTCCTCGGGCCCGAGCTTGGTATCCCGCGCCGCCACCTCGTATTCGTCGATGTGGATCGAGGTGAACACGTCATCCTTGAGGATGCGCTCGGAAATCAGGATCGAGTCCTCGTAGTTGTAGCCGTTCCACGGCATGAAGGCGACGACCACGTTC
>CAZCPY010000248.1:0-1286 GCA_964499865.1 uncultured Rhodobacterales bacterium
TCCTTAAGGAATCCTCTGAAAATACCCTGTAACGCACGATAGAAAACCGTTGTGGGTATTCCATTCTGCTCCAAATTAGCTCTCTAGTGCCCTATTTGAAACTTTTCTGGAATACTGATGCTATAAGGGGCACAGCTACTCAGAAAACACTAACTAAAGAAGCCCCCAGGTGACAAGGGCGAATCTGTCTAGGCGCGATGTTGTTGTTTACCACGGGAATTTTAACGCGCTTGCTCAATATAGGGCTACCCCAATAAAAAATCCCGATCGCCAATAGCACCCGGGGTTATTGTTCTTTGGGTGCTTTTATGGCGTATCTCGCTTTTTCAGGTGGCCACCCGGGTAATTAAAATTGTGTCTTAGGGAACATAAACTCGTAAATTAGCCCTGAAGTTCTCTAAGAAAAATCCCCCTGACACCCATTAGCCAGGGAATTATCTATATTCAGATATGCAGATCAACCCTACCCATCAACCAGAAACAACCGTTTACGCAACAAAGTTGGCTATCAAGCCGGTTTGTTTAGAGACTGTAAAGGTATCGCTTAAGGACCATAAAACAATCACTTAACTCCAAGCCTTGGGAACCCTGAGAGAAGCAACACTCACCTTGCTTGAAGGTCAACAATTTCTATGTCCCAGTGGTTTAAGAAAATTCTCTGTGCATCTTTAATTGCTCTTGTCGTTACGTTGCATTTTGGCTTTATCCAATCTCAACCAGCACTAGCTGCTAACCCCATTCAAATTGCAGAACAACTCCTTTCCAATAAGCAACTCATTCGTGATGCAAAACGTTTTCTAGATATGACTCCAGAAGCATTCTGTGGTGCCTATTTTGATAAGTTAAATGGTGTTGATAGTTCAACATGGCGAGTTATCGAAGAAGGAGCCGCAGCGACTGCAACAGTTACAGGAGCTGTTTCATCTGCTTCAGCGGCAGGAGCAGGGGCACTCAGTGGTTATGCTGGCATTGCATCAGCAGTTTCTCAACTAGGTTTGGGTGGTCTAACAAGTACTGCTGCTGGAATGATGGGTAGTAGTGCATCAGGCGCGGCAGCGACCGCAGTAGTTACTTCAGCCGTTGGTGGACCTGTAGTAATGGGCGCTTTAATTGTTGGAGGTACAGGGGTTGCTGCTTTCGGTACTTATGAGGCAGGGAAGTTTGCTGTCGAAAAGTTGGGGAGTTTGGCCGAAGGTTACTGTAATTTCCGTTAACCCCTGGCGATCGAGCCTCCATACCACCAGAGTACCGCCATCACGAACATAGTCCAACGCATCGGTTAGCCC
>CAZCPY010000248.1:1296-2605 GCA_964499865.1 uncultured Rhodobacterales bacterium
GCTTGTCGCAACCTGCCGCTTTGAGGGCATCCAGTTGTAAATGGAGATGCTGGTCATCGGTACTCACCCGTGCACAACCTACCAACATGGTCATCTCCTCCAGAAGGGATGTCCCATTATCAGCCAGAAAATAGTTTATGAGACGTAGATTGAGGGATGACTTGTGGGACAGCAGGTCACGCCCAGAACCCTAATTTTCTCTTCAGCCTGGTTGTGTTTTCCGAGAGTCCCAAAAACGGACCCGTGATAGTTCACTGGAAAAGTGTGACACGCAGAGCCGATCTCACATAATCAGCTATCCCAAAGGGAGGTTCAGTATCATAGAGTTGATGTAGTCCTGGCGTGAAGCTGCCCCTGGTTTGTTCAAGGTGATCCGTTATGGCAACAATTACCATGGAAGTTCCCGATGGCTGGTCAGAGCAACTGGTTGATTCTACTTGGTCGTCAAACATCTTACTTGTCGGGACTGAGAGATGCGAACCCTAACAGATGTAGAATTTCAATTAGAAGCTGAACCTCTTCTCAGGCAAGTCTTCACAGGAAGTAACCCTACTGTTACACCATTTGCACCTGGGATCTCTGCCCGCAGAATTCTGTATCCTTGTTTCTTTGATTTTGAAGAAGCGATTCCTTCAAAAGCGATTGTTAGGGCTGCTAAAACCATTGGAGATACAGCTTGCTACATTACTAAAACAATAAGAAGCTTTGAGGAACCAAATCATTGCTACATTCCGCTATCTGAATTTGAAGCAGGATATGCAGGACAACCAGGTAGCACAAACTTAATTGGCGTTCGATTGAAGATGGATGTGTATGGAATGTACATTACTATCTTCTCAGCAAGCGGCAGATGGGGGTTAATGTTAGTAGAAGAAGGTCTGGCACTTTTAGGAGGAACTTCAGAATTTGTTGAAGCTCTCCAGGCAAATGTTCCTACTCTGGACAAGCAAGTTTATGCTTACTTAAAAGACCTGGTCTTTTGTCACATATTTATGGTGATGAGACTGGCGAAAAGCTTCTTCGAGAAGTTGAAATTCTGTAAAAAGCTAGATTTACGATGAAGGCCGTCTGACGGCACGGACGGAGATTATCATCTGAAAGGTGAGGGAGGTTATACACTGCGCTCAAGATAGAAATGAATCTGTAGTGATAGAGTTTCTTTCTTAAAAACCAGTAAGGTTTTTCTTTCCCTATATTTCTTGTAGCCTGTATAGGTACATTTCTATGTATGTACTTACTGAAACTGAATTTCGAGCAGTTGCAGAGCCTGCTTTACGGCAAGTTTTTGTTGATGAAGATGCATTTGCTC
>CAZCPY010000249.1:0-2578 GCA_964499865.1 uncultured Rhodobacterales bacterium
TGCCGACCCAGGTCGCCTCGCCCAGCCCGTCCCAGTCGTAGAAGCTGATCCACATCGACTGGAAGATCGGGATGATCACGTAGACCGCGAACATCAGGAGGCCGGGGGCGAGGAACAGCAAGGGTGCCAGCCGTCTCTGGTTCGCCTTCCAGTACGTCGACATCGGGGCACCTCGCCAGTCGGGAAGGACGTCCCCGAAGGCGCAAGGCCCCCGGGGACAGCAGTGTCACGGGCGCCGCGAACGGCGCCCGCAGAAAGCCTTACTTGTAGACCTGGCCGCGCACCTGTTCCAGCCGGGTCAGGATCGCGTCAAGCTGGTCGGGCTGGATCATGAACTGCTGGAAGCCCTCCATCCCGGCCTTCGCCATTTCCGCCGGCGCGTCCCGGTCGAAGAACTGCGCGATGCCGCCCGGCGTCGTCGACAGAAGCTCGAACCCGGCCTTCAGGAACGGATCGTCCCCGACCGCCGAGCCCGAGTTGACCGGCAACTGACCCAGCGCCTCGTTCAGCTTGGTCTGCACATCGGCACGCGCGACGAAGGCCATGAACTTCTTCGCGTCGGGAACGTTCTTCGCCCCCGCCGGGATGAACACCGCGTCGGTCGGCGCCTCTTCGGCGCGCGGCACGTCCGGGTTGATCGTCGGGAACGGCAGGAAGCCCAGCGTGTCGTTGGTCATGCCGCCTTCCTTGAACGCGGCGACGGCAAAGTTGCCCATGACATAGTTCGCAGCCTTGCCCTGCACGATCAGCGGCACCGCGTCCTGCCAGTCGATCGCGGCATGGTTCGCGGTGGTGTAGGGCACCACCTTGGCCCATTCGGCAAACGTCGCGCGCACCCGGTCGTCGGTCCAGGGGATCTCGCCGTTGGTCAGCGCCTTGTGGAACTCATAGCCGTTGGTGCGCAGGTTGAGATAGTCGAAGATCCCCGCCGTCGGCCACAGCTGGCTGGAGCCGGTGGTCAGACAGTCGATGCCCGCTGCCTTGAACTTCTCGCAGTTGGCGATGAACTCGTCCCAGGTTGCCGGAACGGTCGCGCCGACCTGCTCGTAGACCGACTTGTTGTAGTAGATGCCCCACTGGTAGTAGGTGTAGGATACCATGTATTGCTTGCCGTCCTGCGTCACGATCGGCATCGTCGAGGCAAGCTGCTTGTCCAGCCCGTTCTCCGTGTAGACATCCGAAATGTCGAGGAACAGCCCGGCATCGACAAACGGCTTCATCCGGTTGGCGGGATACCAGTTGGCGACATCCGGCGGATCGGTGGTCAGAAAGTTGCGGATCGCGGTCTTGTAGCCTTCGCGATCCATGATGTTGAGCTGAACGTCGATGTCGGGGTTCTCGGCCTCGAAATCGGCGACCAGCTGTTCCCAGGCCGCCTTCGGCGCGGGATCGTTGTTGTCGGTGGTGAACGTCAGCACGCGCTGTTGCGCGAACGCCGCCGTCGACAGGAGCAGCGCCGCGAGAGCGAGCGCGCCTGTGCGCATATGGACCATTGGTTCCTCCCTTTTGGTTCCACTATTTGAAACTTTGTCTTGAATATTGAAAGTATGTCGGCGATCCTCTAGCCTGTCAACAGCGGCCTTGGCAGCGGCCCTGGGAGGGGCGATGGCGGACGGCGGGACGACAGGCGGGGCGCATCCGGGCGCGGGCGGCGACGGCACGGTGGGCAAGGCGCTCGACGTGCTGGACCTTGTCGCGCGCCTCGGGCGCCCGGTGCGCTTTGCCGAACTGCAGGGCCTGTCCCCCTATCCCAAGGCCACGCTCTACCGTCTGCTGCAGACGCTGGTGCATCAGGGCATGCTGGCCCATGATTCGGACAGCGGCAGCTATGCGCTGGGGGTGCGGCTTGTTCGCCTTGCCCATGCCGCCTGGGCGCAGTCCTCGCTCGCGCCCATCGCCCGGCCCTTCGTCGACGCGCTGGCGGCGGCAACCGGCGAGACGATCCACCTCGCGCAGCTTGACCAGGGCCAGGTGCTTTACGTCGACAAGCGCAACGCCACCCGGCCGGTCGAGATGTTCGCGCAGGCCGGCAAGGTCGGGCCCGCCTATTGCACCGGCGTCGGCAAGGCGATGCTGGCCTGCCTGCCGCCCGAGATGCTGGAGGATGCGCTGGCGCGCCAGTCCTTCCACCCCCACACGTCGCACACGCTGGCCAGCCGCGCCGCCCTGCTGGCGGAACTGGACGCCATCCGCGCCCGCGGCTTCGCCTTCGACCGGCAGGAACACGAGCCCGGCATCATCTGCGTCGCCGCCGCCGTCCTGTCCCGCCAGGGCCGGGTGATCGGCGCGATCTCGGTCACCTCGACGACCGCACGCACGACGCTTGACGACATGGCGCAGCTCGCGCCGCAGATCAGGGATACCGCCGCGCGCATCGCCGCGGCCGCGGAAAGCTGGCGCTTTCCGGAAGACAAGACCTAGAGGGACTTGCGGGGAGGGACAGCGATGACCGGGGTGACACTCGACAAGGTGGCGAAGCAGTTCGGCGAGGTGAAGGTGATCCACGGCGTGGACCTGCGCATCGACGACGGCGAATTCTGCGTCTTCGTCGGCCCCTCGGGCTGCGGCAAGTCCACGC
>CAZCPY010000250.1:0-2539 GCA_964499865.1 uncultured Rhodobacterales bacterium
GCCCGACCCAGACCGCCGCGATCATCAGGCGGCGGCGCAGCAGAAGGCCGAGCAGTTCGTTCAAGGACTGGATCTGCCCCATCGCCCTAGCGCCCCCGCCGCAGGCGATATCGGTAGCGGTTCAGCTCCAGATCCTGCGCCCGGTTCAGCACCACGCCCAGCAGCGGCCTGCGGTCGGCGAACAGGCGCTCGCAGGCGGTGATGTCGGCGGGCAGGGTGCGCGTGCCGTCGGCCACCAGAAGCACCGCATCCACCATCGGCAGCACCGCCAGAACGTCGTCGTTGGCCAGCACCGGCGGCGTGTCGAAGATCATCAGGTCCGGCGCCAGGGCCTCGGCCATCGCATCCAGCGCCGCCGCGGTGGCGGGCGCCTGCAGCACGTCCGAGGCGTTGGCGATGCCGCGGTCGTTCAGCGCCAGCGCCAGCGAGGGGCCATGGCGCAACAGGTGCGACCCGATCGGCTGCGCGCCCGACAGCATCTCGGACAGGGCGCCGACCGGCGGGGCACCCAGCAGGGTGGCCAGGCCCGGGCGGCGCAGTTCCAGGTCCACCAGCACCGTGCGCGACCCCGGCCGCCGCGCCAGGCTGAGCGCAAGGTTGGCGGCGACAAAGCTCTTGCCGCAGCCGTGCGTGGGCGAGGTGACAGCCAGCCGCTTCCAGCCGCGTTCGGCCATCGCCTGCGACAGGCGGGTGCGCAGGATGTCGAAGGCGGCGGCGGCGGGTTCGCTGGAGGCCTGCGGAAACAGTCCGTTTCCGGCCAGCCAGGATTGGTCCAGCGTCACCTGCGCCAGGGCTTCCCAGGTGCGCGCGGGGTCCGGCGGGGACAGCGGGGGCAGCACGACGGGCAGGTTGCGCACGGGTTCCGCGGGTGCGCGCGGGGTGCCGCCGGTGTGGCCGAAGACCGGCACGCCGGGCCCGGGGGCGCGGCGGGCCTCTTCGGCCAGTTTGCGGAACGTGTCGTCGTCCATCGGCGAAGGCCCAGGATGTGCGATGGCCTGCGCCTCGATCATCAAGGGCTTGTGGTCTGCCATCACGGCCATTGGTCCCTGCTGGCGCCGGACTGCCCAAGGGGCCCCCCGGCACGGGTTACGTCGGTCGCACCCGCCTTGCAGCAGGCCAAGGCACCGGTTGCCCCCGCCGGGTGCCGACGGACCCGCCGCCGCACCACCCCGCAGGGAATCGCCCGGGCCCCCGCCCTCGGGCAGGGTGAATAGCAGATAACCATCTCTTCCGGAAGCAAAACCGCCCTTGCCGCGCTGGCCCCGCGCCGGGCGGCGGCCTATGGTCGCGGCGATGACGCTTGCCGCGCCCCAGCTCCAGGACGCCCCGACCGACGCCGTGGTGATCGGCCGCAACGAAGGCGCGCGGCTGGTGGCCTGCCTCGGCGCGCTGCGGGGCCGGGTGCGGCGGCTGGTCTATGTCGACAGCGGGTCCACCGACGACAGCCTCGCCGCCGCGGCCGCGGCGGGGGCGATGGTGGTCAGGCTGGACGAGGGCCAGCCCTTCACCGCCGCGCGGGCGCGCAATGCGGGGCTCGAGGCGCTGGATGCCGACCCGCCGGTCTTCGTGCAGCTGGTGGACGGCGACTGCACGGTCGATCCGGGCTGGCTGTCCGCGGCAAAGGCGGCGATGGCGGCGCATCCCCGGGCGGTCGTCGTCTGCGGGCGGCGGCGGGAAAGGCACCCCGAGGCGTCGGTCTGGAACCGGCTGGCCGACCGCGAGTGGAACACCCCCCAAGGCCCCGCCCGCGCCTGCGGCGGCGACGCGCTGATGCGCTACGGGGCGGTGATGGCAGCAGGCGGCTACCGGGCCGACCTGATCGCGGGGGAAGAGCCGGAACTGTGCCTGCGCCTGATCCGCGCGGGCGGCGAGGTCTGGCGGATCGACGCCGAGATGACGCTGCACGACGCGGCGATGACGCGCTTCGGCCAGTGGTGGCGGCGGATGCGGCGCGGGGGACATGCCTTCGCCGAAGGCGCCTGGCTGCATGGCGCGGGACCGGAACGGCACTGGGTGGGCGAGACGCGGCGGGCGCTGGTCTGGGGCCTTGGCGTGCCGCTCGCCGCGCTGGCGGCGGGGCTGGTGCACCCGGCGGGGTGGCTGGTGCTGGTGGCCTGGCCGCTGCAGGCGCTGCGGCTGGCCTGGCGCTGGCGGGGCGAGCCCGGTGGCGTGGCGGCGGGGCTTCTGACGCCCGCGGGCAAGGTGGCCGAGGCGCTGGGGGTGGTGGAGTTCCACTGGAACCGCCTGCGCCGCCGCCGGCGCGGGCTGATCGAATACAAGTAGGGCGCCGAGGGAAGATCCCGTCCCGGGCCAGACCCGGGACCTCGCCCGCCAGGTGGCGCGCGGGCGACGGCGGAGGCCCCGGCGCGAGGCCGGGGCGCGGCTCCGCGCGGACCGGCCCCTCGCCTCAGCCGATCCGGCCCCGCACCCCGCCGGTCTGGCCGCGGTCGCGCAGGAGGTGGTCGAGCAGCACGCAGGCCATCATCGCCTCGCCCACCGGCACGGCGCGGATGCCGACGCAGGGGTCGTGGCGGCCCCT
>CAZCPY010000251.1:0-2415 GCA_964499865.1 uncultured Rhodobacterales bacterium
CGAATACGGCATGGGCTTCTTCCAGCGCACCAGGTTGGTCGACGGATCGACCGCGCCCACCGCGCCGGTCTGGTACTCGCCCGGCGGGCGCAGGCCGTTGCTCGCCTCGGTGAGCGAATGCGCCGACGCCACGTAGCCCATGCCGGTGTAGACCAGGCCGGTGCGCGGGCTGAACGACTGGTGGTTCCAGTCGGCGCCGCCGCCATGGCCGGGGATCGACAGCAGCGGGATGTCCCAGTGCGCGTCGTACAGGCAGCCCTGCAGGTAGTTCGGCACCGCGCGGTTCGGGCTGCCGGGCACCGGGCCGCCGAGCGGCTCGTCGACCACGCAGGTCTCGGTCCACGCGCCCTGGCGCGGGAAGGGCTGCGTGGGCCAGCTGGCCTGCCGCGCGTCCTGCTTGACCGGCACCTCGTCGATGCCCAGCGGCGCGCTGCCGTCGCGCCGGTCGAGGATGTAGTACATCCCGGTCTTGCTGCCGTAGATGACGACCTGGCGATCCCGGCCGTCGATCTTGACGTCGGCGAGCACCGGCGCCATCACGTTGTCCATGTCCCAGATGTCGTGGTGCACGGACTGGAAGTGCCAGCGGTACTCGCCGCTCTTGAGATCGAGCGCGACGATCGAGTTGCCGAACAGGTTGGTGCCCGGCCGCTGCGAGCCGTTCTGCGACGAGCCGCCGCGGATGTTGCCGAAGGTCCAGTAGACGAGACCGAGGCCCGGGTCGACCGCGGGGTGGATCCAAGGCGTCGCCCCGGTGCGCAGGTTCTCGGCCGCGCCGCCCCAGGTGTCGTAGCCGGGCTCGCCGGGACGCGGCACGCCCCAGAAGGTGGTCAGCACGGTGCCGTCGGTCGCGTCGATCGACAGCGCCGCGCCGCGGTTGCCGTCGTTCGTGCCGACGTACAGGCGCTTGTCGTGGTAGACGAGGGCGACCTTCTCGACGTTGCCGACGTAGGCCGGGTCGCTCGCCGGCGGGTAGACCTTCTCCCACTTCACCGCGCCGGTGGCCTGGTCGAGCGCCACCAGGCGGTTGCCGCGGGCGAGCGTGAACACGGTGCCCAGGTCCTTCGCGACCGCGACGCCGCGGCGCGTGATGCCGCCGTGGGGCGTCGTCCACTTCCACTTCGTCGCGCCGGTCTTGCCGTCGACCGCGACCACGTTGCCGAGCGCGGACTCGATGTAGAGCACGCCGTCGACCGCCACCGCGGTGCTCTGGTTAGTGCCCGTGTTCAGTCCGCCTTCGATGCGGTTGACCCAGGCGCCGCCGAGCTTGTTCACCAGGCCCTTGTTGATCTGGCGCAGGCGGCTGTAGTTCTGGTTGCCCAGGTTGCCGCCGACCTTCGGAAAGTCCTTGTCGCCGGCGCTGCAGCAGTCGGCGAGCGCCGCCGCGTCGGCCCAGGCGGCCGGGGGCGTCAGCACGCCGAGCGACAGCAGCGCAGCGGCCACGATCTCGAGCTTCATCGATCCGTCTCCTTCGTTCGTCCGTTGTTTCCGGGGTCCCTGCAGGGGGTGCGCTGCTATTCTGGAAATCGAAGTTGGAACGCCTTCCCAAGCGGAAACCTTTGTCGCATTACGGAAAGAAGCACTCATGACCCTTGCCCTCGACCGGGGCCTGGCCCTGCTGGAACGCCTGTGCGGCCAGCCCGAAGGCATGGCGCTGACCGCGCTGGCCGACGAGCTGGAGATCCCGCGCAGCGCCTGCCACCGCCTGCTGGTGGAACTGCAGCGGCGCGGCTACGTGCGCCAGCTGCGCAGCCAGGGCGACTACATGCTCACGTCCAAGCTCGCGTCGCTCGGGCTGGGCTTCCTGAGCAGTGCCGGCATCGTCGACATCGCCGAGCCGCTGCTCGAGCGGCTGGCGAAGGAGTCGGGCGAGCTGGTGCGGCTGGCGATCGTCGACGACGACCGGCTCACCTGGGTGGCCAAGGCGCAGGGCACGCGCAAGGGCCTGCGCTACGACCCCGACATGGGCATGGACGCGCGCCTGTCGTGCACCGCGTCGGGCCATGCCTGGCTGCTGACGCTGAGCGACGAACGGGCGCTCGAGCTCGTCAGCCGCCAGGGCTTCGGCCAGCCCAAGGACTACGGCCCGAACGCGCCGACCACGGTGAAGGCGCTGCTCGGCGTGCTGCACGCGGCGCGCGTGCGCGGCTACGCGATGATCGACGAGGTGTTCGCGCCGGGCATGACGGCGATGGCCGCGCCGGTGATGCGCCGCGGCGAGGCGGTCGGCGTGATCAGCATCGCCGGCCCGAAGCAGCGGCTGACGGTGGCGCGCATGCAGCAGCTGGCGCCGGCGCTGCTGGCGGCCACCGCCGAGCTCGGCCCGATCAGCCGCGCGTCGACGCTGTTCGGCCGGCCGCAGCTCGGCAAGTCGTAGCGGGATGGTTTCCTGGGGGGGTGCCGGCGGTTGAACCC
>CAZCPY010000252.1:0-2365 GCA_964499865.1 uncultured Rhodobacterales bacterium
GCGCAGGCGCTGGGGCCGCTGAACGACCTCTACCGGCTGTCGGACAGCGTCTTCAACGACGACAACTTCCAGAACGTGCTGACCGGCTTCGACATGCTGGTGCTGCGGGTGCTGTATGCGCCCGAGCTTGCCTCGGGGATGACCGAGGCCGAGGTGGCCGCGCGCCTGCCCGGCATCCTCGCGCGGCTGAACCCCGGCGGCGGGGGCATGGGCGGGGCGGTGGCCGGCCCCACGCCGCGGCTGTGGCAGAACCAGATCGAGATCGCGCTCTCGGGCCGCGGCGGCCTGCCCGCGCGCGAGGCGGCGGCGCGCAAGGCGATCGCCATCGCGCGGGCGCAGGGGTGGCAGGACAGTCGGCTCGCGCTCAGCATCTTCGCGCTTGGCCGCCTGACCCTGGCGCGCGACCCCGCGACCGCCCTGCCCGCACTGGCCGAGGCGGGCCGGATCTGGCGCGGCCTGCCCGGCGGCGGCGTGCATGCCGCGCATGTCGAGATGCAGCTTGCCGCGCATGCCCTGTCGGCGGGCCGCGCGCAGGAGGCGATCAGCCGCGCCGACGCCGCCCTGCCGGTGGCACGGGTCTCCGAGAACGCCTCGCTGGTGGCGACGCTGATGCTGATCCGGGCCGAAGCGCTGGAGGCCACGGGCCGCGCGGCCGAGGCGGCGGAGATGCGCCGCGACCTGTCGGGCTGGGCGCGCTACGGCTTCGGCAGCGATGCGGAGGTGCGCGCGCGCACCTCGGAAATCGCGATCCTCGCCCGCCGCGCGCCACGGGGCTGAGCCCGAGGGTCCACCCCTACCCGCGCGATGCGCCCGAGGCGCCTGCCCTCCCCACCGTGGGGAAAGGGGGGGGCCCACCGACCGGCCGGGCGCCCCCCCCACCCTCTCCCTCCCCCACGGGGGGGGGAGGGAAGCGCCCGGGCCCGGAACCGACCGCAGTCGGCTAGGTCGTCTCGCCCCAGACGCGGCCCAGAAGCCGCAGCCAGTTGCGGTGCGCGAACTTCTCCACCAGCGCCGCGCCGTAGCCATGCGCTTCCAGCGCCGCGCTCAGCCGCGGCAGGCCCGCGGCGTCGGCGATGACCGAGGGCACCGTCGCCCCGTCGAAATCCGACCCCAGCCCCACGCGGTCCTCGCCCAGCCGGTCCAGCAGGTGGTCGAGGTGGCGCAGGATCGGGTCCCAGCCGCAGGCGGGGTCCTGCCGCCCGTCGGGGCGCAGGAAGACGGTGGCGAGGTTCAGCCCCACCATCCCGTCGCGTTCGGCGATCATCGCAAGCTGCCGGTCGGTCAGGTTGCGGGTCGAGGGCGTCACCGCATGGGCGTTCGAATGGGTGGCGACCAGCGGGCCCGCCGTCTCGCGCGCCACGTCGTCGAAGCCCTGCGCGGTGATGTGGCTGAGGTCGATCACCATCCCCAAGGCCGCGGCCTCGCGCACCAGCGCGCGGCCCGCCTCCGTCAGCCCCGGCCCGCAGTCGGGGTCGCCCGGAAACCGGAACGGCACGCCGTGGCCGAAGACGTTGGGGCGGCTCCACACCGGGCCCAGCGAGCGCAGGCCAAGCGCGTGGAACAGGTGCAGCGCGTCGAGGTCGGGCCCGATCGCCTCGGCGCCCTCCATGTGCAGCACGCCCGCGACGGCGCCGTCCGCCATCGCCTGCGTGATCGCCTCGACCGTGGTGCAGGCGCGGAAGGCGCCCTTGGAGGCGCGCTCCATCCAGGCGAAATGCCCGACCTGCGCCAGCGCCGCGGCGGTCGCGGGCTCGGGCGCGGCCGGCAGCGGCAGGGGCAGGTCATAGGCCGCGGCCTCCATCGCCGCCTGCATCGCCGCGGGGTCGGCCATCTCGCGCGGGGCGACGAAGACGGCGAACAGCCCGCCCGCAAAGCCCCCGGCCCGCATCCGCGGCAGGTCCAGGTGGCCGGTCCCGTCGCCGTCCAGGAAGATCGCCGCGCGCCGCGAAGGCGCACGCGCGAGGCGGAACAGAAGGTCGTTGTGGCCGTCGAAAACGGGTATCATGCTGGCATCCTGGCGCGGGCGGGCGGCGAGAGTCCACCCCGGGCATCGCTGTCCCCGCGGCGCCGTGCCGCGCCGCGGCACCTTTGCCGGGCGGCCCTTGCGCCCTATTTCTCCGCCAACCCTAGGAGGTCCCGATGGACGCCCTTCTGCTGTCGCGCATCCAGTTCGCCGCGAACATCTCGTTCCACATCCTGTTCCCCACGATCACCATCGCGCTGGGCTGGGTGCTGCTGTTCTTCAAGCTGCGCTTCGCCCGCACGCGGGATGCCAAGTGGATGGACCTCTACATGTTCTGGGTGAAGGTCTTCGCCCTGTCCTTCGCGCTTGGCGTGGTGTCGGGGATCACCATGTCGTTCCAGT
>CAZCPY010000253.1:0-2318 GCA_964499865.1 uncultured Rhodobacterales bacterium
ATAAAGTGTTGTATTTTCAGCAATTGGGTGTCGTCCTAAAAGAGCCGCACCCAACGCCTTCAGCCGCAATTACAGCTTTGACGAATGGGGCAACATCAAGAACTTTTCGGGCTTGACGCTGAATTACCAGAGACCAACGCCAGCGGAGCGCCGAGTACCAACCGCATTAACAGCGACAGCCAGGGCTACGGGTATTCCTATGATTCAGCCGGAAACATGACGACGGGAATGGGACAGAGTTACAGCTATGACGGAGCGAATCGGCTGAAAGAAGTCGGCACGGGCGGAGCCAACGTCTACGGCTACGACGGCGACGGCAAACGGGTGAAGAAGACCGAAAGCGGGGTGACCACGTATTATGTCTACTCGTCGAAGCTCGGCCAGTCGGTGATGGAAGTGACGGCTTCAAGCGTCCAGCGGGCGTATGTGGACCTGGGCGGACAAATTGTTGCCATGCAAGCAACAGATGGACAGTTTTACTGGCTGCATGTAAATCACTTGGGGAGTTCTCGTGCATTGACAGATTCAAGCGGCAACTTGGCCTATAAAGGGCAATTTGATCCTTACGGAGCATCGCTGACCGAATGGTCGAATTCGGGCAACATGAACCTAAACTCTAAGAAATTCACTGGATACGAGCGAGATAGTTCCGGGCTGGATTATGCCCAAGCGCGGATGTATAACTCTGCACGTGGGCGGTACATGACGCCCGATCCGATTGGGTTGAGGGCTGCTAACGTCAAACGCCCGCAAAGCCTTAACAGTTACACCTATGTTCATAATGACCCGATCAATTTCGTAGACCCAACAGGAGAGTTTGCTTACGTGCCTCCATATCACAATTATGGTATAGATGGTTGCTTGAGAGCGGGCGGGATTTGGGCCGTTACTGGTTATGATGCCATTGGGCGTCCAGTTTGGGGGTGTATTGGCAGTTCAAGCTCTTCCGCTTCTAATCCAGTTCAGAACGGGAATAGCGGTAGTGGTAATTCTGGAAGCCAACAAGCTCCCGCTACAAGCGAAATAAAAAACTTCTTTCAGTACTTCAAGAACTGCAAGGCAGTCTTAAATAATGCCTTTAGTGAGCTAGGGGTAACAGTAGAACAACTAGCAGGAGCAGCTACTTGGAACATTGTTGACAAAGACCATTCAGATTGGAGCAAGAAGCTTTCAGATTTAGGATTTACTGCATCTGACGTCTCCAATCAAGCGACTTTAGGTCTAACTTTGGGAGAATATCTAAACTATCATCGCCAGAATAATCCGCTCGGAAGGGTTGGGTTAACTAACCCTCAAACTCAGACAGTCTATATCACTTCTGAAATAGACAACATCAGGAACACTAGAACAGTAATGTATGTCTATGTTCACGAAACTTTGCATCTGGCATTTGGTGTTCACAAGAACATAATTAAGGCGTTAGGTATTCCAGATGACGGATCTGATGACGATCAGGCGAAGATCGACAAATGGGTTCTTAACGATTGTAAATAAAAGGGGTAAAAGATGCTAACAAAGCGCACCATTTTCATTGCTCAACAAGTTTCTGTGCTTATTGGAATAATAGTTCTAATAGCTGCAATGCTATTTCAGGCTGGAAGCTACGTCTATGCTCAAAGCCGACAGAATAGCTATGAACTATTTTCCGATGCTATTTTAAAAGGTAGAGCAGATCGTTTAAGGCAATTGTTGACCTCTGGTCTAGACCCTAATGTCACAGATAAAGATGGTGAATCGGTTTTGATGTTAGCTATTAGAGTGGAGGCAGTTGATATGGTAAGGCTGCTATTGAAGGGCAATGCGAATGTTAGTGCTAAATCTAAGGAAGGAGTCACTCCTTTAATATTAGCCTGCTTGCTAAATAACATCGAAATTGTCCGACTTTTGCTGGGTGGTGAGATAGACATAAATGCTCAGGATAATAGTGGCGATACTGCTCTTTTCAAAGCTGCAATGTATGGATATCCAGACATGGTTTATGACTTAGTGCAAAAAGGTGCTAAGGTTAACGTAAGTAACTCTGATGATGTTACACCACTAATGCTTGCACATACGCAAAACGTTTTAACCCTCCTTAAAGCAGGTGCAAATGTTAACTCAATAGATTCAAATGGTAGTTCAGCTTTAATATTTGCCATAAAGCAAAGGCGCTTAGAAAAAATCTTTGCTTTAATTGAGTGGGGCGCTGATGTGAACCTGAGGTCTTTTGATGGTAAATCTCCTCTGAAATGGGCAAAAGAAGAACAATTTCCTAAGGCGATTGAGTACATGGAAAACTAAGTTCCTTTACAAGGTGAATCCATTCCTGCACCCTGGGG
>CAZCPY010000254.1:0-1739 GCA_964499865.1 uncultured Rhodobacterales bacterium
CCTTAGCTCAATGCTATGAGAACTGTCTAAATCTGGCAGTGCTGAAAAACTTCCGTGTGATTGCCTTCCCCGCCATCGGCACAGGTGCTTTAGGATTTCCAGTGCAAATAGCTGCCCGTGTTGCCTTTGAGACGATCGGACGATTTTTGTTTCAAACGACAGAGATCGGACAAGTGCTGATAGTCTGTAGTGAGGAAAAGACATTACAGGTTTACCAGACCGAATTTGAAAGAATCTCAGGTTGGCAATAGTTGGTTAAATCTGCCTAATAGGTTATTTGATATAGATGTAGCCTATGAGGCGTTAATAGCCAGGCGGGATCTATCCCTTTCCAAAGCTGACTTTGCTGTAACGAATCAGCCCTGGTTCGTAGTTTGACCAGGCGAGGACCTAGAGGTTAGTGCTGGCGGCGATGACGATTGATGGGGTACATCATACCCTGCCCATTGAAAAGGGGTGGATTCCAACGAACTGTTAATGTAGGGGAGTTAAAGCAGATGGGCTGGTTTCAATCTCACATAAGGCATAGAAGGTTTTGCAGTCATTGACCCTGGGCGGGATCGATCGATCGATGGCTTCACTACCGATTCAACCATCACTGTAGAAACTTCAGGCACACTCTCTTTAGGAAGCCTACTGCCGAAGTCGAGGGAGCGATCCACAATCAGCAGGTCGCCGGAATGGATGCAGTCTCCTGCCAGGTCATCGCAAGCTGAGCAAGCAGGATTTTAAGGAGATGGAAATTATCGAGGAGCTCCTCGATAATTTAATGGGGTTGAGTATTTTTACTCAAACAGTTCTTCCATTTGAACTACCAGTTTTTCAAGAGATTTTCTCTTCTTAGGGTCTTCCCAGATTTTTTGCTGCTTGAGCTTGCGATAAGCAAGCTTGACTCGTTCCAGCAAGTCATCATGAGTTGGTAATGGGTTCAGAGCTTTAATATAGTTGCGGATCTCGCGCACAGACAAATCTTCCTGAATCACTTTCTCCAGCAAGTTCTGTCGCTCATCTTCGTCTCTTAACTGTGCGATCGCCCGTGCCTTGGTGTACTCTATTTCTCCCTGACGCAGAGCGTCCAAAATGCTCTCAGGTAGATTCAGTAGTGGCAATCGGTTACTGCGAAAACTATCTGGAGTCAACCTACCAATAACGGCAAACAGACGTTCAACCGTATCCCATTGCTTACGAATAACGTTATTCGTAAGTTCACCTCCTTGTTTTCGGATATGGGCGACCTGGTTTAATAAAGAGATTACCTCTTCTGGAGAGCAAACTAAATTAATACAGAGAAGCTGTAATATTCCTTCTGTTTCTTCAACGGGGTTAAGGTCTTCCCGCTGGAGGTTCTCTAAAAGAGCTACCTGAACGGCGGCCGAAGGCTCCAAGTCTCGCACAACAGCTGGGATTTTTTCTAGCCCGATTGCCTGAGCTGCCCGGTAGCGACGTTCTCCTGCCACTAACTCATACCCATTGCCGGATTCCAGGGGTCGAACCAAAATAGGTTGCAGGATTCCATGTTCTTGAATTGAAGCAATCAAGGTTTCCATCGCTTTGGGCGAAAAGTATCGTCGAGGTTGCTGTTCAGGTAAATGGATCTCGATAACTGGAATGCATTGATTAGATAGAGATTGAGAGGGGGAAGAAAATTCTGGTGCGGAATAAAATGGACTCTCAACCTTGGCGCCGACAAAATCCAGGAAGTCTTCTGTCTTCGTTAAAAACTCATCTGCCATTGAAAG
>CAZCPY010000254.1:1749-2287 GCA_964499865.1 uncultured Rhodobacterales bacterium
CGCTTAGCCATTACTTCACCTGCTTCAACAATTTCTTGGCAATTGCCCGATAGGGGGCAACTAATTTCTTGTCCTTAGAGTAGATGTGAATCGGCTCTCGGGCCAGATTTGATTCTGCAAACTTGACTGACTTGGGCACTGGTTCATAGACCTCGACTCCTGTCAACATTGTTTTCAATGTGTTGAGAGCATCCTGAGTTGTCAAAGTATTCTTCTCTGCCATAGTTGGAATCACTCCTAAAATTTGCAACTGGGGATTTACTTCCCGGTTCCGAATTCCTTTAATTGTTTCCAGGAGTTGCCTGAGACCCTCTAAAGCAAAAAACTGGCATTGGACAGGGATCAGGACTGAATCTGCTGCAGCTAAGGCATTAACAGTTAGGAGCCCTAAGCTAGGTGGACAGTCAATTAAAATATGGTCGAATTTTTCTTGAAGAGGGAGCAACTTCCGCTTAAGAAATCCAGTATTACCGATTTCACTAAGTATTTCCTTCTCACCTTTAGCCAGGGAAATATCTGTCTCTTATACACATCTGAC
>CAZCPY010000255.1:0-2286 GCA_964499865.1 uncultured Rhodobacterales bacterium
GCAGGCCGTCGGCTCGATCAGGTAGTGGCCGCACATCTGCAGAAACCGGCGGTTGTCGGAACGTCTCATCCACCGATCATGACACGGCAGAGCATGATAGGGAATCCTACGTCAGGTGTGGAACACTAGGGGCACCTCACGATTTGCTTCGGACGCCGGGGCAGGGCGCTGCGTCAGGTGGCCGAGAACGCCCGCTGCACCACGCGAAGCAGCGCGCGGTGCAGGGGGGAGGTGCGGTGGCGCAGGTGGGTGGCGGCGAAGACCGGCTGGGTCAGCACCGGGGCGCCCTCGACCGGATGGGCGGCCAGCGTGCGGGCCGTGTCGGGCAGGACATAGGCTGCGCCGCCGAGGCCTGCGAGGAGTGCTGCCACGGCGCTTTCCTGGCCTGCGGCCAGCGGGGTTTCGGCCAGTTGCGGCAGGGCTGCGGCATGGGCCGTGGCGAAGGCGGCGGAGTAGTTGGCGCGGATGTAGCCCTGGGCGGTCACCCCGGGCAGGGCGATCGGGGCCGGAGCGACCATGCGGAAGCGCAGCTCGCCGATCGAGGTGAAGTGCAGGTCGGGGTCGGGCAGGGGCGAGTAGAGCACCGCGAAGTCGAGCGCGCCGGCGGCGAGGTCGCGGCACATCTGCCGGGAATAGTCGGGCTCGATGTAGAAGGCCGCCTGCGGCAGCGCCCTGCGGAAGCCCTGCACCCATGGCCCGAGGCGGGGTCCGGCCAGGTCGTTCTGGATGCCCAGGCGCAGGGTGAGCGCGGCTTCGCCCGTCGGCGCCACGGCGCGGCGCGCCTCGGCCTGGGCATGGGCCAGCGCGCGGGCGTGGGGCGCGAACTTGAGCCCCTCGGTGGTCAGCCGCGCCCCGCCGCGGCCGCGGGAGAAGAGCCTTGCGCCGAGGTCGGCCTCCAGCGCCGCGATGCGGGCCGAGACGGTGGACTGCGTGAGGCCGAGGCGTTCGGCGCTGCGGTGGAAGCTGCCGGTGTCGGTCAGGTCGAGGAAGGTGGCGATCTGGTCGGGATGCATGGCTGGCGTCGCCCCCGCGGTTGGCCCCGGGGCGCTGCCCCGGATCCCGGAGTATTCCGGCGAGGACGCGGCTTCAATCGTCTTTGTCGATCAATAGAACGTTCAGGGCCGAATTGAACGGCGGCCCCGGCGGCGCGATAGTCGCGCGCGGAAGCGGGAGCGGTTCGGGATGGCGATGCAGGCGCGGGTGGCGGTGATCGGGGGGGGCGCGGTCGGGGCGTCGTGCCTTTACCATCTGGCGAAGGCCGGATGGGACGCGATCCTGCTGGAGAAGAACGAGCTGACCAGCGGGTCGACCTGGCACGCCGCGGGGAACGTGCCGACCTTCAGCGCGTCCTGGTCGGTCATGAACATGCAGCGCCATTCGGCGCAGCTGTACCGGGGCCTCGGGGACGCGGTGGGCTATCCGATGAATTACCATGTCACCGGATCGGTGCGGCTGGGGCACAGCCGCGAACGGCGGCAGGAGTTCGCGCGCGTGGTGGGCATGGGGCGCCAACAGGGGATGGATCTCGCGCTGCTCGACCCCTCCGAGATCCGCGACCGCTATCCCTTTGTCGAGACGTACGACCTGACCGGCGCCTTGTACGACCCCTACGACGGCGACATCGACCCCGCGCAGCTGACGCAGGCGCTGGCGACCGGGGCGCGGGCGGCGGGGGCGCGGGTGGAGCGGTTCTGCCCGGTGACCGCCGCGCGCTGGACGGGGGCGGAGTGGGTGCTGGACACGCCGAAGGGCGAGGTGCGGGCCGAGTATGTCGTCAACGCCGCGGGCTACCGGGCGGCCGAGGTGGGCCGGATGTTCGGCCGCCGGGTGCCGATGATGGTGATGAGCCACCAGTACCTGCTGTTCGACACGATCCCCGAGCTCGAGGCCTGGTCCAAGGCCGAAGGGCGCAAGCTGCCGCTCTTGCGCGACGTGGACAGCAGCTACTACCTGCGGCAGGAGAAGATGGGCTTCAACCTCGGCCCCTACGAGAACCCCTGCCGGGCGCACTGGGCGACGCCCGACGACCCGATGCCCGAGGATTTCAGCTTCCAGTTGTTTCCCGACGACCTCGACCGGCTGGAGTGGCACATCACCGACGCGATGGCGCGGGTGCCGCTGCTGGCGAAGGCCAACCTGACCAAGGTGATCAACGGGCCGATCCCCTATACCCCCGACGGCAACCCGCTGATCGGCCCGATGCCGGGGGTGCCCAATGCCTATGAGGCGGCCGTCTTCACCTTCGGCATCTGCCAGGCCGGGGGCGCGGGCAAGGTGCTGGCGGAA
>CAZCPY010000256.1:0-2250 GCA_964499865.1 uncultured Rhodobacterales bacterium
ATGGGACCGGCGGGTTCATCTTCCGATCCCAAATATCCTCAGGGGGGAGCGACCGAAGGGAGCGGTGGGGGCGGAACGCCCCCTTCACGGAGGGAAGCGGCCTCTTCGGCCGCTGACCGACAGGAAAGGAATGTGCCGAAGGCACGCAATTTGTTTCAGGCGCCGGGGCCGGGTGCTGCCTTCAGAGGCCCTTGGACTGGTAGGTCTGCGCCACGCGGCCGATGGAGACAAGGTAGGCCGCCACGCGCAGGTCCTCGACGTCGTCGCGTTCATGCCAGACCTTGCGCATCGCCTGGTAGGCGGTGCGCATCGTGTCGTCGAGGCCCGAGCGCACCAGCGCCAGTTCGTCCGACCCTTCGAGGAAGCGCGTCTTGAAGTCCTGCGCCAGCGACCAGCCCAGGCCCTGGTCGGAGGAGAGCCGCTCCAGTTCCTCCACCAGCAGGCGCGAGCGGGCCTCTTCGGCGCGCCGCTGCATCCGGCCGAAACGGATGTGGCTCAGGTTCTTGACCCATTCGAAGTAGCTGACCGTCACCCCGCCGGCGTTGGCAAACATGTCGGGGATGATGACGCAGCCCTTCTGGCGCAGGATTTCATCCGCGCCGAAGGTGACGGGGCCGTTGGCGGCCTCCACGATCAGCGGCGCGCGGACCTGCGCGGCGTTGCCGCGGTGGATCACGCCTTCCAGCGCGGCGGGGATCAGGATGTCGCAGTCCTGTTCCAGCACCGCGGCGCCGTTCGGGGTGAAATCCGCCTCCGGGTAGCCCTGGACGGTGCCGTGCCGCGCGATCCACTGGCGCAGGTCCTCGACCTTGACGCCGCGCGGGTCCAGCACTGCGCCGTCGCGCTCGATCACCGCCACGATGCGGCAGCCGTCCTCTTCCGACAGGAACTTCGCCGCGTGGTAGCCCACGTTGCCCAGGCCCTGCACGATCACCCGCTTGCCGTCGAGCCCGCCGGACAGGCGCGCCTTGGCCACGTCCTCGGGGTGGCGGAAGAACTCGCGCAGCGCGTACTGCACGCCGCGGCCCGTCGCCTCGACCCGCCCCTGGATGCCGCCCGCATGCGGCGGCTTGCCGGTGACGCAGGCCTTGGCGTTGATGTCGGTGGTGTTCATCCGCGCGTACTGGTCGGCGATCCAGGCCATCTCGCGCTCGCCCGTGCCCATGTCGGGCGCGGGGACGTTCTGCGCCGGGTGGATCAGGTCGCGCTTGATCAGCTCGTAGGCGAAGCGGCGGGTGATCTGTTCCAGCTCGTGCGCGTCCCAGGCGCGGGGGTCGATGCAGAGGCCGCCCTTGGACCCGCCGTAGGGCGCCTCGACCAGCGCGCATTTGTAGGTCATCAGCGCCGCCAGCGCCTCGACCTCGTCCTGGTTGACCGACAGGGCATAGCGGATGCCGCCCTTCACCGGCTCCATGTGTTCGGAATGGACCGACCGGTAGCCGGTGAAGGTGTGGATCGCGCCGCGCAGCCGCACGCCGAAGCGCACGGTATAGGTGGAGTTGCAGACGCGGATCTTCTCCTCCAGCCCCGGCGGCAGGTCCATCAGGCGGACGGCGCGGTTGAACATCAGGTCGACCGACTGGCGGAAACTCGGCTCGGCGGCGTGCTGCATGGACCCTCTCCCCTTGTGCGGCGGCCTCCGGCAGGTCGCGGCACTGGCCCCGGTCTAGGACGGATTGCACGGAAATTCATCACAAAAGGAACGGCCCTCGTCCCTGCGGCGGCCTGTCCGCAGTGATTCGCCGCGGCAAGCCCGCGTTAACCCTGCCTGGGGGCGGCAAAACCGGCGTTCGCGTGCGGGTTGTGCGGGCTTGTTCGGGCCCGAGGAACAATCGCGGGCCCCCCGGCGCATCGTTTCCGGCCCTGTCGAATTCGCCCGTCCGGCCTGCCGCCACGCCACATTCTTGCCCCAGACGGCCCCGCAAGTGACCTGTGGACGAAACTTTGCCGCCCTTCGCGTTCACCAAGACGGCGAAAGGACGGCACCTCCCGCCGACTGCCCGGCGGGAAAGCTGCTTGTGAGGGATGTCGCGATGAGCTGCCCGCCTGCCTTGCCCCGCCCGACCCGGGCCCAGACGCCGCTGCGGCGCCTGGCCCGCCACTTTCGCCTGTTCCACCGCAACGAGGACGGTTCGCTGATCGTCTTCGGCCTCGTCCTGTTCATGCTGATGCTGATGATGGGCGGCATGGCGGTCGACCTGATGCGCTACGAGCAGCGGCGCACCGCCCTGCAGCAGACCATCGACCGCT
>CAZCPY010000257.1:0-2242 GCA_964499865.1 uncultured Rhodobacterales bacterium
TGCGTGTCTTCGAATGGAAAGGCTCCATCCTGGTCATCGCCTGGAGTCCCGACGGCGGCTACGTCGCCACCGGCAACCAGGACGCCAGCGTGCACTTCTGGTATCGCAAGACCGGCCGCGACCTTGAAATGAGCGGCTACCCGGCCAAGGTCCGCGAGCTCTCCTGGGATGCCGGGAGCCGGTATCTGGCCACTGGTGGCTCCGCCATCGTCTGCATCTGGGACTGCGGTGGCAAGGGTCCGGCGGGCACTCGGCCCATTCAGTTGGATGCTCATAACACGCTGCTGAGCGCCGTGGCATTCCAGCACAAAGGGTCGCTGATTGCCTCCGGCTGCCTGAACGGCGATCTGTTTCTCTGGAATCCGCGGAAACCATCGACGCCCCTGCGCGGCTCGCGCCTGGAAGGCGGCATCACGCAGATCCGCTGGGCTCCCGATGATTCGCAACTTGCCGCATCCTCGGCGGCAGGAGTTGTTCGCGTCTTTCAGCGACTGGAGAAGGAATAATGGACCTGTTCGGATCAACTCCTAAACCTGATGTCGCGCGGGTTGGCCAGATCAAAGAATGGGTGCGGCAGCACTTTGCCCTTTCCGACGAAGCGGTGGTTATGGTTACCGAACTGCGCTGCAGCGAGCCGGGATGCCCGCCGCTCGAGACCGTCATCGCCATCCTGGATGGGCCAGGGTCCAGGCGTCAGCATAAGCTTCACAAAAGCGTCGCTGAACTAGAGGCGGAGGACATCGCAGCCATCCCTTTATGACCGCTCCCTTGCCGACTCCGGAGGCCCAACCGTCCTACTGGGCACGCGGCGCGGAACTGCTCCATCAGCAATGCTGGTGCTGGGGACAGGATATCCGCCGCCCCAGCGGCAATCTGCTGCTCGACTACGGCTTCCTCCGCAACCGCCCCCCGGAGGGCGAAAGGGGCAGTTCCTGCTACAGGCTCCGTCGAGACGGCGTAACGGTACGGCTGTGGGGCTTCGGCGTCTGCTACAGCCGCCCGGCCTGCGGAGGGATCTACCTCAACCGCTATTGCTTCGTCCCGCGTTGGATCGCCGACGAGGGGATGCTCGACTCAGTCTGGCAGGACCTGCAACTGGACAATCTGCGCCGGCCGGAGACGCGCCGGCAGATTCGCCGCAGCCGGCGATTGCTGCAATCGTTCATGCGCTGGGTGGCCGGCTACGAGCGATGGGTAGAGGCGTCGCAGGGGCCCGGCTACCGGCCGTGGACGCTTCGCGAGTGGACGCGAACCTCAATTCCCGCCGCGCGGATGTCTCTCGAATGGGAGTTGCTGGCCCGCCATGTCGAGGAGCCTCCGCCGTAGTTCAACGGACCGAAGCCGCGTTCGGCGGATAGCCGCCCGCCCGCAGCCATCCAGGAACGAAGAAACGCTCCTTGTCCTCGAAAGCCTCGGCGGACGCCGGCGTTTCCAGCGTCACCGGAAATGGCGCAAGCCATGCCGCCACGGAGCACCAGGTCGCCGCCGTGTCGCCGCAGAGCAGGCGGGGCACGCCGCGGACGGCAGCATAGCGCAGCGCGGTCATGATGTCCTGCACGCGATAGGCATCGTCGGAATAGCGGAACACCAGTGCATCCCCGCGCAGCGCCGGACGTGACGCGGCGGCTGCACCGGTCTGATACGGGTCCATGGACAACACGCTCCAGCCCGACTGGCGATACTCCTGGAGATCCGCACTGTTTCGTCCGACGAATACGGCGGTTGCCGCCAGGGAGCCCGGATACCAGCGGGCGGGAATCCGCTCCCCACCGCCGCTTCTTTGCAGCAGCAGGCGCTCGGGCAACGTCAGAGCAATCGCCGGGCTCGCTGTGTCCAGACCCATCACGACACGCATGCGCTCGCGCCGCACCTCCGGACTCGCCGTGCTCGCCTGTCGTTGCGCCATCTCCCGCCACCAGGCGAAGATCGCCGAACGGCCGGCGTAGCCAGTCTCCTCGGAGAACGCGCGGCGCCACCGTAGGGCTTCGTCGGGCATCGCCGGCACTGGCTGCTCGGTGACCACAGCCGTACGGCGCTGGCGCGGCATCAGGTGCTCGCGCAGGAAGCTGTACACGGCCTCGCGGCTCTGGCGGTTGTAGTTGTGCTTGGCATCGATGTGGGCCAACGAGACCAGTTCACCGGCCCCGTACAGATCATAGATCGCACGCACGGCTGGATACTCTTCCTTTGGAGTGTTGCGGGTCCAGTCCTTCGTGGACGAGACAAGCAATAGGGGCCGCGG
>CAZCPY010000258.1:0-997 GCA_964499865.1 uncultured Rhodobacterales bacterium
CTCTATAGCTAGTAATACTTGTTGTTTTTCAACTAAGTAATTCGCCAACGACGACATCATAAAGAAAATAGAGGTTGAGGCAACTTCTCCATTAAGAAGATTATAGCCCTTGGTTAAACATTTTTCAGCCAGTTGTATTTGCCCATTCTCAAGTAAACACTTTCCCAATTCTACTAATATCTCAAACGTTTCTGTCTTATCAAAGAGCAAATTAGCAATTGTAGAGATGCGCTTAAAATCTTTTTGATAAATATACTCTAGAGCAAGTGCGACAAAATCTTTTGCAGTAAATTTAGGAAAGCTTAGTGGGCCTTCTTCAAGAGCTTTATCCCACCATTCCAAACGTTGTTTATCATGTTCTAAATGTTGCCATGTTTTCTTTGGCTGTCCAGCAAATACTGGCTCTAGTAGATGATCTAAATGAGTTTCCCCTGGTGCCCCCGGAAGCATCTGTTTGGGAATTGCTACACATCTTCCCAACTTTCCATTTGAAATAAACTCATCTGGTGTTAAACACAGATAAACGTTCTGACTGCAAACTTCACAATAGCGAATGCTAGAGTGCTCAGTTTGCGTCATAGAGTCCCAGGATTTTGGACATTGAAATTCAAAAGCAACTTGACAATTTAAAATTTCTGAGTCTCTAAAGTTCGTCATCATCTATAAAATCTAAAATATTAAGGTTTTCAGTCTACTGAATAACTCAAATTAATCAACACTCTTAACTACCCATTACTCGCAAATGAGCAGCACTTACTTCCATCCTGAAGGTGAGCCAGCGCCTAGGATGCTAGCTATATTTTCAGCCGTTAAACTGCCCCTAGCCGGACAACCTCCCCTCATTGCAGAGTTATGCCAATTGTAAGCGGACAAACTCCTAAATTCAAACTTACGCCTGGTGTACGTTCTCCCGATCGTCATTCGGTGAATGCTTCTTCTAAAGCAAGTACCAGGCGCTGAACATCAGCAGCATAAAATGCAGAAGAATTGATTGTGT
>CAZCPY010000258.1:1007-2237 GCA_964499865.1 uncultured Rhodobacterales bacterium
ATCTCGACAATCTTGAGACCTTTTGGCGTTTCGCAGACATCCAATACAAATGCATCATGGGGTGCCCACTCTGCAACACGCTCACGCGCAAATTGGATGATTCTTGGGTTCACCTCACTTGAGTAAAAAACCTGATTCCCACGTTTGTAAAGGGAACTGGTAATCAAGCTACCTCTGACAACCCAGAATCGATACTCTGCATAGATACTTTGGGGTTCCGAGAGAATTATCTCTGTCTGACCAGAGAGACTGCCAACTTGCCTTCCTTCGCGCACGGATCGCTGCATCTGCACAAATTCCTCTGCTGTGAATACCTTTCCTGAAAAGGACTTAGAGTCATGGAGCGGTCGCACAAATATTCGTGGCTCAGTAAAGCAGGCCTCATCCAGTGTACAAACGCAAGCACGATGGTTGAGCATGTGCTCACCCCAGCGTTCTCGTTGTTTCTCAAAATCTTCACCATAGAGGTCGAAAACCCTTGGCCTCCATGCATTTTGCACGGCCATGTGTCGAAGCGTGTAAGACCCTAGACAAATGACATTGGTGTGGGCAAGGACAGGCTCAGGCTTAAGGTGACCCACACCTGGAACAACGGTATGGACAGAATAGGAAATCTCAAACCGTTCCAGGGTGGATACCATCGCTTCCCATCCACTCTCCGAAAAAAAACCATCCTGGAGTATCCAATGCATACAGGGGTACCTCTTCGGCGGATTAAATGATACCAGCCTCCCTTAAGAGACTGCTCGCCCAGGCCATGTCAGCTTCAGATAAGGGTGGCTGAGGAAGCTGCGTATAGTCTACAGCCAGATGATACCGTCCTCGCTTGTACACTTGCTGTAACACTGCCTGTAAGTCTAAAACAGGTTCCTCATCCCCTGCCGCTAAGGGCACAGAAACCTGGGGAATCTCCTGCCTAACATTGAAAGCGTACAGTTGAGCCGATGGGCGCTGACCGCTCCGGCTGATCAAAATTCGATAATCTGATGCGGTAAGTCCTCTCATGGGCAACGGTTGCCCGTACCGCAACAAATCAATTTCTATCAGATGAGTCAGGCTGGCTAACACCTGGTTACGCTTACGCTCATACGCCTGTCGTCCTTCTCCCACTCGTTTATTCTTGGGAGAAAGAACCTCAATCGCAGTGACCACCGCTCCCGTCCCTACCTCTCGTATCTCTAAATACCGCTCCTGCACCTCTTCCGCCATCGGCACTGTCACCAGAATCGG
>CAZCPY010000259.1:0-2233 GCA_964499865.1 uncultured Rhodobacterales bacterium
CGGGGTCCCCTTTGGACGCCGATCGGGCGTCCCGTTTCGATGCTGTTTGACAGCCTGGGCGCGCTCGGCGGCACAGCGGACGGCGCCGCGGCAGGCGGCTTCCGTTTCGACGACCCGCCCCTGCTGGCGCTGTTCGGCGACGGCATCGGGGCGGATGCGGCCCTGCAGGCGGTGGGCGCGCTGATCGCGGCGGGCTATCCGCCCGACCGGCTGCAACACTGCCGCGGCGGCCTTCGCGACTGGCGGGCGCTTGGGCTTACGGTGACGGGACGATGAGGGGAGAGACGGGCATGCGGCGGCTGATCCTGGGTTACGCGGCGGTGGCGCTGGTGGCGGTGGCGCTGCTGGGGGTGCTGCTCCGGTTCCTGCTGCGCGAGGCGCCCGGGTCAGAGGCGGCCTCGCCCCAGGCGGTGACGGCGGCGATCCTGGCCGACCTTGCGCGCCCGGCCGCCGCCGCTCCGGCCGCGACCGATCCGCTGGCGGCGATGTCGGCGGACGTGCTCGCCGACCTCGGGCCCCCGCGCGCCGCAGCACTGGCCGACACGCCGCTGACCGCGCTGGTGCGCGGGGCGGCCGCCGAGGGGCAAAGCCCGGCCTACATCGACGCGCTGGTCAACGACGCCGCCGCCCGCGGCACCGTTGCCGTGCCCGCCGACCTGCGCACGACCGAAGGCCGCGTCGATACGCCCGTGCTGCTGGCAGCACTTGGCCTTGCGGGGGACGGGGCCGGCGAGGGCGACCTGTCCGGTTCAGACCTTGCCGCCGATCCCGTGTCGGCCGCGCTGGACAGCGGTCCCGCCGGCTATCTGGTGCTGCCCGGCGATTCGCTCAGCGCGCTGGCCCTGCGCTACTATGGCGATGCGGGACGTGCGGCGGCGATCCACGCGGCGAATGCGGGCATCCTTGTGACCGCCGACAGCCTGCGCGCCGGCCAGACGCTGGTGCTGCCCGCGCGGTAAGCGGTCTGGCTTGAAGCGGCCCCCGTCGCACCTGCGCCTCCCCTCCCCCTTGTGGGGAGGGGATGGGAAAGGGGGGCACCACGCCAGGGCGGAAGCGCCCCTCCACCCTCTCCCTCCCCCACGAGGGGGGAGGGAAGCGCCGCGGGCCGCAGGGTCCGCCCGGTCGGATCCGGGTCTGCGGACCCTTGGCGGCCGCCGAGGCCGACGAAGATCAGCCGCCGGTATGGCTCATGTGGCGGCTGACCTGGCCCGCGACCTGACGGGAATAGTCGAAGTCGTGCCCCCTGGGCTTGCGCGCGACGGCGGCGCGGATGGCGTCTTCCAGCCGGGCGTCGTCGGTGCTGGCGCGCAGGGGCGCGCGCAGGTCGGCCATGTCCTCCTGGCCCAGGCACATGTACAGTTCGCCCGTGCAGGTCAGCCGCACCCGGTTGCAGCTTTCGCAGAAGTTGTGGGACAGCGGCGTGATGAAGCCGATCTTCTGGCCGGTTTCCTTGACGCGGACATAGCGCGCGGGGCCGCCGGTGCGCTCGGCCAGGTCGATCAGGGTGAACCGCTGTTCCAGCCGGGCGCGCAGGTCCTTCAGGCTCCAGAACTGGTCCAGCCGGTCCGTGCCGCCCATGTCGCCCATCGGCATGACCTCGATGAAGGTCAGCTCGTGCCCGTCCCGCGCGCACCAGTCGGAAAGCGTGAACAGCTCGTCCTCGTTCACCCCCTTCAGTGCCACGGCGTTGATCTTGACCTTGAGGCCTGCCGCCCGGGCCGCGGCGATCCCGTCCAGCACCTGCGAAAGCCGCCCCCAGCGGGTGATCTCGGCGAACCTGGCGGCGTCCAGCGTGTCGACCGACACGTTCACCCGCCGCACCCCCAGCGCCGCCAGGTCGGGGGCAAAGCGCGCAAGCTGGCTGCCGTTGGTGGTCAGCGTCAGTTCCCGCAGCGCGCCGGTTTCCAGATGCCGCGCCATCGCCTCGAAGAAGGTGAGGATCCCCTTGCGCACCAGGGGCTCGCCCCCGGTGATGCGCAGCTTGTCCACCCCCAGCCGCACGAAGGCGGAACACAGCCGGTCCAGTTCTTCCAGCGTCAGCAGCTCTGCCTTGGGCAGGAAGGTCATCGCTTCCGACATGCAGTAGACGCAGCGGAAATCGCAGCGGTCGGTGACCGATACGCGCAGGTAGCGGATGGCGCGGGCAAAGGGGTCGATCAGGGGGGGGGCGATCTGTGGCAGCGTCATCACAGCAGGGTAAGCCGCTGATGACCGGGCGGCAAGCGGTCAGGAC
>CAZCPY010000260.1:0-498 GCA_964499865.1 uncultured Rhodobacterales bacterium
CCGAGCCCTTCCTTTCGGGGCCGTTCCTGGCGGAGTTCATCGAACGCCATCCACACCTGACCGTTGATGTGACCGTCACGGATGACGAGTTCGACATTGTCGCGAACGGATTCGATGCCGGGGTCAGGCTGGGCGCGGTGATCGAGAGGGACATGATTGCGATCCCCCTTGGTGGCGATCAGAGAGAACGCGCTGCCGCGTCGCCGGCCTGTCTGGCACGCCATGGCGCGCCGACCCATCCGCGGGATTTGGTTAATTACCCGTGCATCGGCTGGCGGCCTGCCCCCGACCTGGCACCCTATCGCTGGGAGTTCGTCGAGGATGGTCGCGCCTTCGATGTCGCCGTGAACCCGAAGTTCACCACGAACGACCTGCGTCTGATGCTCAGAATGGCCGTTGCCGGTGCCGGGATCACCTTTGCCCCGGAAGACTGCCTGCGCGCACACTTTGACGATGGGTCGCTGGTTCCGCTGTTGACAGAATTTCTGCCCCCGTTCC
>CAZCPY010000260.1:508-2213 GCA_964499865.1 uncultured Rhodobacterales bacterium
TGCGGGCGCTGGTCGATCATACCCGGCGTTTCAAGGCGCCGCGCGACTAGGAGGCGACCTGCGCGGCCCTGGCATCGTAAATCCGCCGGCCGCTCAACTGGGGATCGCGGTCACTGTTTCGGCGACAAACCGGCGCGGCGTCTTTCCAAGCGTCCGTTTGAACGCGGCCGTGAAGGCGTTTTCCGAGGCGTAGCCAACCTCGGCGGCCGCCTCGGCTACGGACGTCCCGTCCCGATCCAGGCGTTTGGCCGCCCAGAGCATCCGCCACAGGGTCATGTAGCCCATCGGCGTCTGCCCGACAAGCCGCGCAAAGCGGACCGCGAAGGCTGTGCGCGACAGGCCGGCACGCTCGGCCAGGCTCGCCACTGTCCAGGGGCCGGACAGGTCCTGATGCATGGCGGCCAGGGCGCGGCGCAGAAACGGGTCCGCCAGTGCGGCGGTCCATCCGATCTGGTTCTCCTGGCCGTCTTCAAGGTGGAGCCGCATCAGCTCGACGAGCAGAACATGCGACAGATGCTCGATCGAGCTGGCACAGCCAGGGCGGCGCTGCCGAAGCTCGGCGGCAATACGGGTGATGGCCCAACGCACGGTCTCATCGCTGGCCGCACAGTCTTCGGCGGCCCGGATCACGATGACATCGGGCAGCGTCGCCATCAGCATTTCGGCCGCCTGACCCGACAGCAGGAACCGCGCCCCGGTCATGAAAAACTCGCCACCGCTGCCAAGTTGCGCGGTGTCGCCGTGCGCCGGCGCCGAATGCACAGTCTCTGCCGCCTCCCCCAGACGGGCGCCGCGCGCCGAAAGGACGAAGGCCTTGCCGTGCGGCAGGATCAGGCAGTCGCCCTCGGCCAGCCAGACACGCTCACGCAGGCTATCCATGACCAGCCAGCAGCCGCCCTTGTCGATACCGATGCATTTCAGGCCGGCGTGCGGGGCATAGCGGATGGACCAGTCGCCCCCGGCATCAAGGCCCGCCGCAACACAGTCGTGGGGTCTGAGCAAGGCCAGCACATCGGAGAGGGGATCGACGACAAGGGCAGACATGCGCGTATCCTGAACGAATGCGATATAGACACGTATTATCTCACATAGATCGTTCGAGCAACCCCGCCTAACTTCGGCTGGCACACAAAAGGAGTTGCGCAAATGACCAAACCCATCACCTACAGCAAACACGCCAAGTTCGGGATCGCCCTGCTTGTCGCGTCCGTTTTCAGTGCTTCATCGCTGGCGGCACAAGAGACCGCACCCGAGCTGCCCTTTGAGGTGATCGTGCCCGCCGCGACCGAAGATCGCGCCGCCGCCTTCGAGGTCGCCGCCGCCCGCGCCGCCTGGCTGGAGGCGTTTGCCTCGCAAGACCTGAACCGGATGATGTCCTTCTATGTCGATGACATCTTCTCCTACGACCTGATGGCCGCACCGACCGACGCGGGTCTGGAGATGGCCTTCGACGGCGAAGCGATCTGGCGGCAGAACTGGATCACCTTCTTCGGCATGTTCGCCGATGATCTGGTGATCAGCATCGAAGACCTGACCGTCTACCAGAAGGGTGATCTGGCTACCGTCTATGGCCTGACCCGTCTTGAAGGGACGATTGAAGGCGGCCCCTATGTCGACATGTGGGTCCGGGAAACCAACGTTCTGCAGCGCATCGACGGCCGCTGGCTCGTGCTGCACGACCACGTCTCGGTCCCGTTCGATTTCG
>CAZCPY010000261.1:0-2192 GCA_964499865.1 uncultured Rhodobacterales bacterium
GTTCATCAAGGACGTAAAATTGGTAGACCGCGCTCAGGTTTGCCCAATGGAGTTATCCTCGCTGGCAGCTTTAGCTTCTTTTTTGAGTTGTTTGCTGAGTTTCTGAACCGCCTTTTCCTTGGCTAAATCAAACTGACTGATCGCCCGCATGATGCCAGAGATGTTATCGGCGATCTCCCGATCCACACCAACAGTTTTGGCTGCAAAGGTAATACCTTCAAACGATCGCTCTCGCCTCAGCATTTGACCAGAAGCAACAAACTTGGTTGCCATCATTTGCTGAAGTGGAACGCCTCCTTCTTTCAACGTTCGTTGCAGGGATGAAATATCGCTCACCGCTGCCGTTGCATCGGAGCGACGGGCATAGAGATCCATCACTGCCGGGTCTTTAACCGCAGTAGCACTGGCAAAGACGGCTCCCGCACTGCGATCGATCAGTTCTCGCACAAACTCCGAGCGATCGGGGGCATCGCTGGCACTCTTCCAGGTTTTCTCTCCGGTACTGCCTCCTGCTTCGTGTGCCTCATCAAAAATAAAAATGGCTCTGGAGGCAAGCTCTCGCAGAAAGTCTCGACGAAAGGGTTCTTCATTGTTGACGGTTTGAAGCTGGCTATAGGTGGTAAACACCGCGTTGTAGCTTCCCATTCCTTGCTCTAGAAGCTGCTGCATTTCTGCCTGCTTCTCGGTTGGGGAGGATGCCCTTAGCTTGGTTCCGTCTGGTAAATCCAGTGCTGCGTTGCTATTGGTAGCAAAGATTTTGACCCCTGGCTTACCGATGTCTGCTATGTCTTCGAGCATTGAGACATAGAGGTTGGGCTTTTGAGTCACAAAGACGGGGATATAGCCCTGGTTCATCGCGTCTACAATCTGACTGGCGCAGAACCGTCCCTTTCCGTTGCCCGTTTGGTCGCCATTGAGAAATACCTTTTCGCGATCGCGCTGCCAGAAAGCCAGGGCATTTGCGTCAACTTGCTCGGCGTAGAGATACCGCCACATTTGCTCTTTCGATTCATACCCTAACCGCTGCTGTACAAATGCATCGACATCCCCAACGGCTTGCTCTAATTTGTCGAGAGCAATCTGAGCGGCTGTTGCCATGTTTGCGGGGATCAGAGTGCCGGGTGTCCTACCCTGGCTGCGGGGAATATAAGCAACATTCAAGGTCGCATCTGAGGCGAGATGCTCTTGCTCTGTGATTGCCATCGGTCGAATCCTTGCTGCTGTATTGGGATGAAGGCTTAATCGCTGGTCATGCCGTAGGTCAGGTTGGCTAGCCAGTTCTCCAGCGTGAAATTGTCGTGGCTCTCCTGCAAACCCTGTTGAATCTCCGGGCTGCTCGGCTGAATGGGAACGGGGAAATCCAGTTCCGTTTCCGCGAAGCGAATCATGAATGTCTCGTTGCGCTCCAGAAATGTCTCTGCCCACTCCTGCGTCCACCACCACAGGGGTTCGAGTTCCTGGGTCTCGGCGTTCTCGTACAGGCTGGGAGATTCCTGGAGGTAAAGCTTCCTTAACGCCCCAGCCAGCCTGCGATGGGTCTGTACCTGATCCTCGCCACTCTGTTCCATCCAGGTGTGAATCATCCACCCAATTCGCAGCGTCATCAACCGCCTGTAGTCTGGTTCGCTCATCTGAGTCATCTCTGGTGGAATCTTGACCATTAACAGTTCTTGATCTCCCGATTCTGGACTCCAGACGAATGGATAGCTGGCGTAATCCTGGTAATCCGGTTGTTTGCTGCTGGATTGGCTCATTGGGTAGTAACTCCTTGAGGGCATCGAACGATTGATAAATGAGTGGGACATCGGCGGCTGGCAAATCTCTTGAGGCTTGTCCTCTACCCTCAATCACAATAAGGTCGATCGGAAAGCCTGCCCCCTGCTTACGGTAAAGGTCTCCCCACACCGAGATATGCTGGGTGACGTTGTACTGCTGGTAGAGGGCGTAGAAGAAGCCTCGGCTCTCTATGGAGTTATAGCGGTTGGAGCGGAGGTCTTCGTCTGCCCCAAGCTTGCCTCCTAGAATTAGCACCCCACGCCCGTTATCCTTCATTGCTTCTAAGGCTTTGAGGGCGATCGCATGATCAATCTGGCGAGTTCCCCTCCGGTTGCCAGGAATCTCAAATCGTTTAATCCTGCTATTGTCGTCATGGACAGGTCCGAAGGGCGGGTTGGCGATGACCACATCGACGG
>CAZCPY010000262.1:0-2171 GCA_964499865.1 uncultured Rhodobacterales bacterium
CGGCCCAGACCGGATCGGGCAAGACCGTGGCCTTCGGCCTGGCCATCGCGCCCGACGTGATGGGCGACGTGATGGGCGACGGCCTGCCCGAGGCCGCAGCCCCCCTGGCGCTGGTGATCGCGCCGACGCGCGAGCTTGCGCTGCAGGTGCGGCGCGAATTCGAATGGCTTTACGCCGGGGCGACGCTGGCCTCGTGCGTCGGCGGCATGGACTACCGCACCGAACGGCGCGCGCTGGACCGCGGCGCGCATATCGTCGTGGGCACCCCGGGCCGGCTGCGCGACCATGTGGAACGCGGGTCACTGAACCTGTCCGCGCTGCGCGCCGTGGTGCTGGACGAGGCCGACGAGATGCTGGACCTGGGCTTCCGCGAGGACCTGGAGTTCCTGCTGTCGCAGGCGCCGGCCGAACGCCGCACGCTGATGTTCTCGGCCACCGTGCCGCCCGCCATCGCGGGCCTCGCCGCCGAGTTCCAGAAAGACGCCGCCCGCATCGTGGCGCAGGGCGAGGCGCGCCAGCACGCCGACATCGCCTACACGGGATTCTCCGTGCCCCCGCGCGACCGCGAGGGGGCGATCTTCAACCTCCTGCGCTTCCACGAGGCGCGCGCGGCGCTGGTGTTCTGCAAGACGCGGGCCAACGTGAACCACCTCGCCGCCCGCATGGGCAACCGCGGCTTCCAGGTCGTGGCCTTGTCGGGCGAGTTCAGCCAGGAGGCGCGCACGCTGGCGCTGCAGTCGCTGCGCGACGGCCGCGCACGCGTCTGCATCGCCACGGATGTGGCCGCCCGCGGCATCGACCTGCCGGGGCTGGACCTGGTGATCCACGCCGACCTGCCTGCCAATGCCGAAACGCTGCTGCACCGGTCGGGCCGCACCGGGCGCGCCGGGTCCAAGGGCATCTCGGCGCTGGTCGTGACGCCAGGCGAATTCCGCAAGGCGCAGAGGCTTCTGCGCGAGGCCAGGGTCGAGGCCGCCTGGGGCGCGCCGCCGTCCGCCGACGAGGTGCAGGCGCGCGAGGACGAGCGGCTGCTCGACCATCCCTATCTCGGGGCGCCGCCGGGCGACGAGGCGGCGGTGGCCGAGGCCATCGTCACCCGCTACGGCGCCGAGGCCGCGGCGGCGGCTTTCGTGCGGCTGTGGCGCGAGGGCCGCGCAGCGCCCGAGGTGCTGTCCGACATGGCCGACGCGCCGCCCCCCGCCCCGCCAAAGCCGCGGGGCGAGTTCGGGCCTTCGGCATGGTTCTCGCTGCCCGTGGGGCACGAGGGCCGGGCCGAGGCGCGCTGGCTTCTGCCCAAGCTCTGCGATGCTGGCGGGATCGCCAAGGACTCCGTCGGCGCCATCCGCGTGCAGCAGACGGAAACCTGGGTGCAGGTGGCCGAGGCGGTCGCCGGGCGCTTTGCGGACGGGATGGAAATTGGCCCGGGCCTGGTGCTGCGGCGGCTGGCGGGCGAACCCACAGGGTCATCCCGCCCCGAGAAACCCGCCTACCGCCCCCGTCCTCAGGACAACCAGGCGGAAGCCCCGCGCGCGCGAAAGCCCTACGTCCCCCGTGCCGAGGCCGAGGCGCCGCGCAAGCCCTACACGCCGCGGCCGGAAAGTGACGCCCCGCGCAAGCCCTATGCGCCGCGTGCCGAAGGCGAGGCGCCGCACAAGCCCTATGTGAAACGACCGGCGGGTGGGGCGGCGCCGAAACCCCGGACCCCGCGCCCGGACGGCGAGGCGCCGCGCAAGCCCTACGCCAAACGCCCGGACGGCGAGGGTGCGCGCAAACCCTATGCCAGGCGCGACGACGGCGCCGCACCGCGGCGGCCGAAGGCAGAGGGCGAAACCCGGCCCTGGACCCCCCGCACCGACGCCGCACCCCGCGACCCGGACGCCCCGCGAAAGCCGCGCTGGAAGGACGGCAAGCCTGCGGCCGAGGGCGGCAAGGGGCCGTACAAGCCGAAGTCGGCCGGGTTCAAGTCGCACGGCGGCGGCGACGGGAAACCCGCGCGGTCGGCCGGGTTCAAGAGCCACAAGCCCCCCCGCCCCGGCTCCCCCCCCGCCGACGCCCGCGACACCTCCCGCCGATTCACACCGCCAAAGCCGAAGTCCTGACCCGGCCGCTGAAGCAGATCGCGTGCCTTCGGCACATTCCTTTCGTCTCGCCTGCGGGGCCTGAAGAAGGCC
>CAZCPY010000263.1:0-2154 GCA_964499865.1 uncultured Rhodobacterales bacterium
AAAGTGAAAAAAGTTTGTTTAAGTCAGTTCCAAAAATTTTAATGGCAATATTGGCTCGAGTACCTGAAAGCATATGGTCTATTCTGTGACCAATGGGTTGACCGATGGTGATATTCGCACCCGTTACACCTGCGAGTTTTTCCCTAACCTCTTCCATAAAATCCGCACGACTTCTTTCGCCCAAGGTGAAAGGAGCATCAATTTCAGAAGCATTTACGCCTTGTGCGTGCTCGTCCAACTCTGCTCTTCCTGTTCTTCTGGTTGTTACGTTTATTTCGGGAACAGTAAGCAATGCTTTTTCAATATTTACGCCTATTTTATTGCTTTCTTCTAATGAAATTCCGGGTAAACTCACCGCACTTACCACCAATGAACCTTCGTTAAATTCGGGCAAGAAACTTCTGCCTAATTGTGTGAATGCCAACAATGCCAAAACAAACAATCCTATACTGGAGAAAACAACTGCTTTTTTAAAACGCATTGCTTTTTCCAATAATTTACTGTAGCCATTTTGTAAGCGTTCTACCAACCAACTTTCCTTATGTTGCTTTGCAAGCATCTTATCGTTAGACAATAAATAGCTGCAAAGCACAGGTGTAAGTGTAATAGAAACTACCAACGAAGCGAATAAAGCAACAATAAAGGCAATGCCGAGCGGAGCTAATAATTTGCCTTCCATTCCCGAGAGGAAAAACAAGGGCATAAATGCTACGATGATGATGAACGTTGCATTGATAATTGAATGTCGGATTTCAAATGAAGCATCAAAAATTACTTTCAGTTTGTTGGCTTGTTGTTCGATTGGTTTTTTAGCATTTTCCTTTAGTCTTTTAAATACATTTTCAACGTCTATAATGGCATCATCAACCAAATCGCCAATGGCAATTGCCATACCGCCTAAACTCATTGTATTTATAGTAAATCCCAACCATTTTAAGGTTAGAATGGCTACAATCAATGAAATAGGAATTGCTACAAGAGAAATGGCTGTTGCACGCCAATTCATCAAGAACAAAAAGAGAATGATGATGACAAAGGCAGTTCCTTCCAACAATACTTTTTGAATGTTGCTAATGGATGCATTAATAAAATCTGCTTGTCTGAAAATTTGAGTATTGATGTGAATATCACTGGGTAGGTTTTTCCGCATATCGGCAACCGATTCATCTATTTTATCAGTCAGTTCAAGGGTGTTGGTAGCGGGCTGTTTCATTACTGTCATTATTACCGCAGGTTCACCTTTTAGCGAACCATCACCAATTTTTGGTGCAGCACCAATTTTTACTTCTGCTACGTCCTCAATTTTTATAGGATTTCCATCAATACGTTTTATAACCGTCTTGCCCAATTCATCAACTGAATTTGTTCTGCCTATCCCTTTAATGATGTATTCATTGCCATACTGATTGATAAAGCCACCTGATGAATTTCCATTGGCTTCTTCACTTGCTTTGAGCAATTCGGGAAGAGAAACATTATAATGCTTCATTTTGGTGGGAGACGCCAAAACTTGGTATTGCTTGTATTCACCACCAATTACAATGACTTGTGCTACACCACCGGTTGCTAATAATCTTGGTCGTATCGTCCAATCGGCAATAGTTCGCAAATCCATTTGGTTGGTGGAATCAGCCGTTAAGCTAATGAGCATTATTTCTCCCATAATGCTCGATTGTGGAGCAAGCGTAGGATTGCCAACGCCATTAGGCAATCTTTCGCCAATGACACTTATTTTTTCATTAACAATTTGCCGAGCTTTAAAAATGTCGGTATTCCATTCAAATTCCACCCAAACAATGGAAATTCCTGCCGAAGAAGAGCTTCTAACCCTTCGCACATTCGTTGCACCGTTTACAGATGTTTCTATGGGAAATGTAACGAGTTTCTCGACTTCTTCGGGAGCCATACCGTGTGCTTCGGTAAGCACAACTACGGTTGGAGCAGTAAGGTCAGGAAATACGTCCACTTCCATTTTTGTGGCTACAAACGAGCCAAACACAATCAACACTACCGAAGCTACTACAATGAGCAGGCGGTTGTTGAGTGCGAAATGTATTATTTTGTTTAACATAATTTCGTGTTTTTAGTGTTCGTGACCGTGTGCAGGCAATTCACCAGATGCAGACGAAAGTTTAATTTGATAAGCCCCTTTGG
>CAZCPY010000264.1:0-1861 GCA_964499865.1 uncultured Rhodobacterales bacterium
GATCAAAGGAGTCCTCATCCAAGGCTTCGATATAGCTACTGCTAGAGCCATTGAGAGCCTGAGTCGGCCCTGGAGGGGCCACCGCAACAGCTTCAGACGGGGACAACCCCTCCGCCATTTCCGGGTCTGCCGTACCGGGTTTCAAACAGCAATCAAATTCGGGATGCAGATAGAGAATTGGCAGAGCCCAATACAATTGATTCGAGCTGTAGGAAGAAATTAACCCCTGGCGCGCCCGATTCAAACTCAGGTCGATCGCGTAGGCTTGCTTCAAATTGCGGTAGAACAGGCGGCTCAGATTCAGGGCGACATTATCGGGAATTCTTTCGGCCATGGCCAGCACCGCCGGAATCCCCCGCCGAATCAGAGCCTCAGCCAGGTTACCTGCTCCATCTCCACCGTTGGTTTCCGGTGTAGCGGTATAACTTCCTCGACAGGAGTTAAACACGGCCATGCGAATGCCGTTATTGACCAGCAGACCGGCCAGGTCATCGCCGCTCAGGGTTTCCGTCAGACCAGTTTTGCTGCTGACCAGATAGAGCTTGCCCCCAGAATTGCCCAAATTACTGTGGCCAGCGTAATGCAATACCTGGTAGTGGTTGTGTTCTAACGCCTGGGTCAGTTGTTCCCGTCCGGGTTGCTCCAGAATCGTCAGTTGAATATCTGAGAACCGACCGCCCCGGGAACCACTGCGAAAATTAGTCTGTAACTCTTCCTGCAAATGGAGGGCTTCCTGCTTCAAGGCCAGCACATCCTGGTCGGTGGGAGCCGCTAACACCATCAAAATCTTGAGGGAGGAGTCAGAGTCCGGCGGCAACTGAAACTGAAACGGCGAGGCGATCGAAGTAGCGCCGGAATAATAGCGGGAAAATACCACATCGGTGCCCGTAGCCAGGGGGCGGTTGCCCGCATGTAACACCTCCCAGGGCAGCCGGGGCAGCCGGTTATCTTTCAGCCCCAGACGCAACCGCAACACTTCCTGCCGGTGCTGGGCAATCCCCTGGGCAGTCATCCAGCTATCGCGGATCGTGCCATAGAACAGAGCGTTGTAGAGTTTCTGACCAAAGGCTACCAGGTTCGCGATCGGTTGACTGCTGGGATAGAGCGGATCGAAGCCCGTCTGCTGGGGCTCTGGTAAGGCCGATAGCGAATCTCCCCGTAACAACCCCAGGAGCGGGTCACAGAAAGATGAAATTCCTGGGTCCCAGCTACTCTCCAAGGAAATGGTTTAGATGCTTACCGCCAAACCCCACATTTCGATCGCGTTCTACCTTAGCTATCCGCAGCGACTTATTACAGATCAGCATAAATGGTACTTTCTTCTAGCGTACCCCTACCTGAGTAGACAACCAGAAAGAAGAAAGACGGATCATTTTGAGAATCATGAAAGATTTGACGTTAGATTGAAAAAATTTGTAACAACAGCGGTGACGATTTTGGCAGGATCAATCGGGTGTGGCGCAAATCAAAACCTGGTAAATGCTCTGAATCATCCTCGAAACTTTGTGAAAGCTTATTTATCATGACATGGGCTATTTACCTAGACGATTGGGATCCAGGAAAGTTACCGAAAATTCAAACATTTTCGGCCCAATGTAAACCTTCAAACAAAGTTTTTCCGGATGAATTCTGCTGCGATGGGAAGGAGTGATCTGGTAGATGCACCCTGATTTAGTCACCGGCCCTCTCAAAGGGCCGGTTTTTTGATCCTGGTGTCCTGGCTTAAAATCAAGAAACTTGTGCTTCGTCCCGGGCAGTGTCACAACCTGAGACGAGGCAATTTTTGGAGGACAGGACTTTATGGATCGAGCTGTAATCAAATTTTCTTCGGAAGACTGCGGAATATGCCACAAGATGTCTT
>CAZCPY010000264.1:1871-2152 GCA_964499865.1 uncultured Rhodobacterales bacterium
ACCAGAAGGTAACTGAAGAACTGGGATTGCAGTTTATTGATGTCAAAATGCAGGACACTGCGACCTATCGCAAGTACCGCAAAATTCTTCTCACCCAGTATCCCGATAAGGCCGAAATGGGCTGGCCTACCTACATCATCTGTGACTCTCCCGAGGGCGAGTTTAAGATTCTGGGAGAGGTCAAAGGCGGCCATCCCAAGGGAGAATTTCGCAGCAAAATTCAGGAAGTCCTGGCTACAACCAACTAAATCTCAACAAAAACCTCAGGGACGTATCTAAAC
>CAZCPY010000265.1:0-2138 GCA_964499865.1 uncultured Rhodobacterales bacterium
TCAAGGAACAGGACGTCTACATGGGCGACATGCCCCTGATGACGTCGAACGGCACGTTCATCGTGAACGGCACCGAACGCGTGATCGTCAGCCAGATGCACCGGTCGCCCGGCGTGTTCTTCGACCACGACAAGGGCAAGACGCATTCCTCGGGCAAGCTTCTGTTCGCCTGCCGGATCATCCCCTACCGCGGCTCGTGGCTGGACTTCGAGTTCGACGCCAAGGACGTGGTGTTCGCCCGCATCGACCGCCGCCGCAAGCTGCCGGTGACGACGCTGCTTTACGCGCTGGGGATGGACCAGGAAGGCATCATGGATGCCTACTACCAGACCGTGACCTGGCGCCACGTCAAGAACAAGGGCTGGGCCACCACCTTCTTCCCCAAGCGCATGTCGGGCACCCGCCCGCCGTTCGATCTGGTCAACGCCGCCACCGGCGAGGTGATGCTGAAGGCCGGCGAGAAGGTCACGCCCAAGATGGCGAACCAGTGGGCCAAGGACGGCACATTCGCCGAAATCCTGCTGCCCTTCGACCAGATCCTTGGCCGGTATGTCGCCAAGGACATCATCAACGAAGGCACGGGCGAGATCTGGGTCGAGGCCGGCGACGAGCTGACCGTCGACTACGACCGCGACGGCGGGATGAAGGCCGGGACCGTCAAGGTCCTGCTGGACCAGGGGATCACCGAGTTCCCGGTGCTGGACATCGACAACGTCAACGTCGGTCCCTACATCCGCAACACCATGGCGGCCGACAAGAACATGGGCCGCGACACCGCGCTGATGGACATCTACCGCGTCATGCGCCCGGGCGAGCCGCCGACCGTCGAGGCCGCGAGCCAGCTGTTCGACACGCTGTTCTTCGACAAGGACCGCTACGACCTGTCGGCCGTGGGCCGGGTCAAGATGAACATGCGCCTGGACCTCAAGAAGCCCGACACCCAGCGCACGCTGGACCGCCAGGACATCGTCGCCTGCGTCAAGGCGCTGACCGAACTGCGCGACGGCAAAGGGGAGATCGACGACATCGACCACCTCGGCAACCGCCGGGTGCGGTCGGTGGGCGAGCTGATGGAAAACCAGTACCGCGTCGGCCTGCTGCGGATGGAACGCGCGATCAAGGAGCGCATGTCGTCGGTGGAAATCGACACGATCATGCCGCAGGACCTGATCAACGCCAAACCGGCGGCGGCGGCGGTGCGCGAGTTCTTCGGGTCTTCGCAGCTTTCCCAGTTCATGGACCAGACCAACCCGCTGTCCGAGGTCACCCACAAGCGCCGCCTGTCGGCGCTCGGGCCGGGGGGCCTCACGCGCGAACGGGCGGGCTTCGAGGTGCGCGACGTGCACCCCACCCACTATGGCCGGATGTGCCCGATCGAGACGCCCGAAGGCCAGAACATCGGCCTGATCAACAGCCTGGCGACCTTCGCCCGGGTGAACAAATACGGCTTCATCGAGACCCCCTACCGCAGGGTGATCGACAACAAGGTGACCGACGAGGTCGTCTACATGTCGGCGACCGAGGAAATGCGCCACACCATCGCGCAGGCCAACGCCGCGCAGGACGTCGAGGGCCGGTTCACCGACGACCTGATTTCCACGCGCAAGGAAGGGGAGTTCATGCTGAACCCCTCGGAAGCCGTGGACCTGATCGACGTCAGCCCCAAGCAGTTGGTGTCGGTCGCGGCCTCGCTGATCCCGTTCCTGGAGAACGATGACGCGAACCGCGCGCTGATGGGATCGAACATGCAGCGGCAGGCGGTGCCTCTGCTGCAATCGGATGCGCCTTTCGTCGGCACCGGGATCGAGGGCGTCGTGGCCCGCGACAGCGGTGCTGCGATCATGGCGCGGCGGGCGGGCGTGATCGACCAGGTCGATGCGCAGCGCATCGTCGTGCGGGCGACCGAGATGATGGAGCCGGGCGAGCCCGGCGTCGACATCTACCGCCTGCGCAAGTTCAAGCGGTCGAACCAGTCGTCCTGCATCAACCAGAAGCCGCTGGTGAAGGTGGGCGACGTGGTGGCCCGCGGAGAGGTGGTGGCCGACGGTCCCTGCACCGACCTGGGCGAACTGGCCCTGGGGCGGAACGTGGTCGTCGCCTTCATGCCGTGGAACGGCTACAACTACGAGGACTCGATC
>CAZCPY010000266.1:0-592 GCA_964499865.1 uncultured Rhodobacterales bacterium
GGTAGCGAAGCTGCAACAGGCCGCAAAGTAGCCTTTTTGTCTTATGATTTGGCTTGTTGATGGTTCGGAGGTGCTGCCTTGGCTTTGAGTTAGGGTTCAAGCAATCCTACGCTGCCCAAACTAAACTGGTAGTAAACATTGCCCTGATCGTCCACTCCAAAATCAGCAACAAATTCTCGGGCCTGTTCGTCCAGGTAAAGCTTTGCTGCCTCCCCACTAATTCCGGTTGCCATCGATAGCCCCATAGGTGTAACTCGACCGTTGTCTGCTTTTATTAAACGGAAGAACGTTTCCCGAAGCTGAACTTCAGAGTGCTTGCGGGGAGCCTGGTAAAGATTCCATGCCAGCAGTCCTCCTGAGACGGTGGTTGGAATACCCAGCAACAGGCCACCCAAAAGCGCGTCGCTATTTTGCTTACCGGGATCTTTTTCCATCCCCTTGACTATGGCGAGTAGCAAGAACATAAAGCCGAGAGTTAAGAGAACTCCTGAGGCAAGGGTTTTGATTATCTTCATAGGTGGCGATAGTTAGAGAAATAGTTGGAGATCGATGGAGAACTAGCCGTTGTTCTAGAGCCTGTTATGAACTTTTG
>CAZCPY010000266.1:602-2123 GCA_964499865.1 uncultured Rhodobacterales bacterium
TTTTGGGCTTCCCTAGAGTGGGGGCCTGGGAAGAAAAGCCTACTCAACGGATGTCAGCAGTCTACTCCACAAAAGCAGATCAATCTCAAGTTCCACCTCTTCTCCCCGGTGTTTGAGTGCCCCGGTAAAGGAGACTGACCACTGAGAGACTTTTTCAAAGACCGCCGTGGAGAGAATCTCACTGGATCGTCTGCCTGTGAGAACGGAGAGCCCTGCGGCTTTGTCACTCCATTCGGCAGATTCTAGTAGTCTGACGGCCCTGGTGACAATCGCATCGGGGTTGTCGAGGAACTGCACCGCTTCATTGCGATCGGCTACCCGGCCCTGCTTCTGGTCGTTGATTTGGACGTACTCTTCCCGGCTGAACTTGATGAAGTCGAGGGCGAAATGGTCTGGGCCGAAGCGTTGCTTGAGCACCCGTCGCGTTTCATCCATCAGCCCTTGCTGCTGGGTTAAGGTTTTCAGCCCCCGATCAGCCCAGGACTGACGCAACTGCTGGCAAATTGCCTTAGCCTGGTTGTGGCCTCGGGCGGTATCAGAAAGTTGAGCAATCTTTGGAATATAGGTGTTGGCGAGTAAGTCGTCGAGCCACGCACGTTTGCCCATCGGGATGAGGATAATTTCAACTATCCATCATTATAGAGTTATCCATCACCGATGGAAACGGTTGTCTATACTTGCTCAATAGCCAGAAATTGCGAGCAACCAGCGTAATTACCTGGTTTGAAAATCCAGATTTCATGAAGATTTTGGATATTTTCATACTGCTTAATAGCATCTTAGCTTTCCCTTAAACCCTGCATGGGAGCTTATGCCGCAGAATCCTTTAAGAGATTGGTTGATGCAGAACTAATCCTCAGCAATTCTACCTGGAAAGCTTATTTGCACAGTTAATGCCTTACTGTGCGATTTTTTCGTGGGAATTCTACCAGGACTCATCTTGCACCCTTAGGCTGGTCAATTCCATTCACTTTCTACTTCTGATATTTGCACTGAGAACTGGGAGATTTTGGTTATATGTCCCTCAATCGTGGTGATATCGCATTCGTTCAATACAATGCTGATGGCACTGATAACTTTGCATTCGTCACTCTTGTCGATATTCCGGCTGGCGAAGTCATTCTCTTTACTGATAACGGTTGGCTGAATACCAATGCTTTTCGAGCAGGGGAAGGAACCATCACCTGGACTGCTCCGGCTGGTGGTGTAGCGGCCGGAACGGTTATCACGATTTCTACCACTCCTGGCGCTTCCCTGGGAACGGTGACTGAATCTGGCGATCTCAACTTTTCAGGGGATGGTGACCAGATTATTGCTTATCAAAGCATGAGTGGTGTAATTACCCCGATCGCGGCGTTGAACAATGAAGGGGTGGCCGTTTTCCAGGCCGATGCCAGCAATTCTAATACGAGTGCGCTTCCCCAGGGCTTGGTTCTGGGTGAGAGTGCTGTTGCCCTGAATGAAGTGGATAACGCAGTATACACAGGGCCTACGAGTGGAGACAAAGCCACCCTCCAGGCG
>CAZCPY010000267.1:0-867 GCA_964499865.1 uncultured Rhodobacterales bacterium
CCTTGGCCACGTTCGGAAACGACGGCAGCGGATCGCCCACCACACCGACGGTCGCGCTCGCCACGCCGCCCGCCGCAAGCACCAACACGGACGTCTCGCCCAATCGCGCCGCCTTCACAACGCCATCGGAACCAGCCGTCACCACGTCGCCGTCATTCGGACTGTACACCGCGGCGCGCGTGAAGTCCTCGGTACGCCCGTCCGACAAGTGCGCCGTCACCAGCAACCGGTGCCGCCCGCCGCGCTCCAGCGTCACCGTCTTCGGATACACCTCCAGCCGCGTCACCCGCGCCTCGCGTTCGTCCGCCGGCCCATACGCCGCGCGCTTCCGAATCCAATCCAGCAGCGTGCGATACTCTTCCGAATCCGGCTTGACTCGCTGCCCGCCGCCATGCGGCACCTGCCCGCTTGCCTTGCGCAATAACAGGCTCTGCTCGGGCTGCTTCACGTCGATGCGCGGGATGCGTTCGCCCTTCACCTCGGTCGTCAGCACCTGGTAAACGCCGCCCTTCACGATCCACTCATAGTCGTCCTTGGGATGCAGGGCGCCGTTGGAAAGCTTGAACCCCCCGCGGCCTTTCACGCCGCCATGGCAGGTGGAGTTGTTGCATCCGGCTCGCGTCAGCACACGGCCGATGTCCTGCCCAAAGGAAAACGGCCGCGTTGCGTCGCTCCCTTCAATTCGCACGCTCGCCGCCGCGCTCTTCGCACCCAGCGACGCCGTAACGCGCAGCGTTCCGTTCTTGTCCGCGCGCAGCAAGCCGACACCCGCCAGCGACGCCGCCTGCTCGTTCGAAACCTTCCACTGCACCTCATCCGTTACGTCCCGCTCGGAGCCATCTCCCGCAACCGCGATCGCCAGAAATT
>CAZCPY010000267.1:877-1178 GCA_964499865.1 uncultured Rhodobacterales bacterium
CGCGCCTTGCCCATGCAACGTGCGTACCGAAGGCTCCACGCGTAACGCGACCGGTTCCGCTGCCCCCAGCACTCCCGCCAGCATCCCAATGGAAACCAGAATCCTCACGAAGGCCTCCGCGGAATCACCATCACCGGAATCTCTTTCACCACCATCGCCGGAGCCGCCTTTCCTTCCACCAGCGTCCGCACCAACACACGCACCACCGACGGCATCTCATGCGGCGTCGCATCCTCAGCAGCGGTCAGAAGCAACGTCGACGTCTGCGGCTTGCCCACATAGCGCTCCACACGACCGCCAT
>CAZCPY010000267.1:1188-2123 GCA_964499865.1 uncultured Rhodobacterales bacterium
GTCGCCGTAACACCCGCCGGCAATCCGTCCGCCGACACCAGCACCAGGCCCGCGAAGCCTTCCTCGCGCTCCAGGTTCACCGTCACCGCCTTCGATTCTCCCGGCTCCAAATTGATCCGATCCTCCGGCACGTCCACCTTGCCTACATGAGCGATCTGCGGCCGCACCAGCACGCGATACGCAAAGTCATCCCCGGCCACATCGGTCGTGATGTCGCGAATCTCCAGAATGTATTCGCCCGCCGATCGCAGCGTCACCGTCGACTTCGCCTGGATCATCTTCATCATGTACAGACCGTTGTTGTTGCGCTTCGTATAGACGTTGGTCACGATCTCGTGGCCTTCCGGTGCCAGCAGCCGTACCACTGGATTAAAGCGCGGCATCGTCGCCTCCGGCGTCTCCACCTCGATTGCAATGTCCTGCGGCTTATCAATCGCCACCCGCACCCGCTGCACCTGCGCCGGCTTCATGATGCGACCTTCCACGATCCCCGGCACCGCCAGCAGCGGCGCGTCCTTGCCTTCCACCTCCGCGCCGGCAACCGCCACCGGCTCCTTCGCCGTCAGCCCCAGTCCGCGCGCCGATACACTCTTCATCCACTCCGCGCCTACTTTGCGTGTGAAGCGCCGCTCTTCCCAGGTCTTCCCCGCGGGCGGATGCAGCGACGGCGTCTCTCCCACACCCCGTGCAATCCGTAGCAGGTAGGTGAAGTCCGGTCCGCCCTGCCCGCCAAAAGCCCGCACCTGCACGGCATACTTGCCGGTCTTCTCAAAGCGATGCACTAGCCGCGCATCCTGCGACAAGCCCGGAAAGTGCAGCGGCTCATCATTGAACGCAATCCGGTTCAGCCGTTCCTGGTCAAACCAACTCCCCGTCGGCTCGGCGATGGTAATCGAAGGATCGAAACCGTTCACACCCGCCACAGCGGTGAAGGT
>CAZCPY010000268.1:0-2115 GCA_964499865.1 uncultured Rhodobacterales bacterium
GCCCCTGCCTGAGCCGGAACCAGTCCATTCTGAGGGGCGGCGATCACGGCGGCGTTCTTCCGCTCCAACTACTTCTGCCCCGATAGAGGCCGTTCTCGACCATCCAGTCACCTCAGAGGTGGCCTTGATCGAACCCGTTCTAGAAGACGTTCCAGAAAGCACGCTTGCTGGTTATCCGGTGGAAGAATCCGCCCTGGAAGAAATTCTGGCCGAAGAATTGCTGGAATCTGAAGAACTGGCCGAGCTTGACGATGAGGAAGACGACCTTGACGACGATCTGGATGAGGACGATCTGGATGAGGATGACGATGATCTGGACGATGATCTGGAAGGAACAGGGCTGTTAGTCGTCAGTAAAATTCAGGGGACGGCGCTGGTTCAGGTGTTACCCCTGGCGGAAGCATCTTTGCCAAGAACCTGTTATCTGGTGGTCGATCGCTCGGCTGAGTTGATCGCCCGTCCTTTAAAGGAATTTGGTGACCTGGGGCAGATTCCAGAAGCTGAAACACAAGAAAAAACCCTGCCCGTCTTTGACAATCACCGGGTTGCCAAGCGTTATTCCAATCCCCGGACTCAGCGGGTGATCAAATTGCCCGATGGCAAGGTTCTGCAAAAGACTTCTTCCCATCTCCAGGCCAAGGGGATCACCAGGTTACTGATTGATGGTCAGGTCTACTCTCTGTAATCGATAATTGTTGCCGGTTCAATCCTCATCTTCAAAGTCTTCTCCAACGGCACTCAGGAGCGGGGTAGCGATGGCCGTCGCCACTAAACCCAGCCCTGCACTAAAGGCCAGAACCAGACCCAGGGGAACCTGGATAGACTGCAACCCCAACAGCCGGAGAGAGACGGGAGTAAAATTCTGCACTGCCAGAATAGCGCTCCCACCTATCCAGGCAGTCAAAATTAAGGCGGTTAGAAGGGTAGACAGGGCTTTCATCTCAGGCCAGAGGAGTTGCTAGGGTCAGTGTTTCGATCATACGCTGCATCGCACCGGCAATCACAGAAACCTGTGCCGCCGATCGAGTCTCCAGGGAAACCCGTAGCAACGGTTCGGTGCCAGAGGGGCGCAGTAATACCCAACTGCCATCTTCCAGGTAAAGCTTCACCCCATCCAGGTAGCCAACCTGTTTAACCATCAGGTTAGCTATCTGGGTTGGTGGTTGCTGGCAAAAGGCTTCGAGGAGCTGCCGTTGAGCCATGTCTGGTAGAGCTAAATCTAACCGGTAGGTATGGATTGTTCCCCCCGCTTCCGCCAGTACTTCCGTGATCAACTGACTCAGGGGCCGCTGTTCCCAGGCGATCGCTTCTACAACCAGCAGGTTAGCCAAAATCCCGTCTTTTTCTGGGATATGACCGAGGATACTCATGCCCCCGGATTCTTCCCCACCAATTAAAACCGTGTGCTGGCGCATCTTTTCTCCAATGTACTTAAAACCCACGGGAGTTTCGTAAAGGGGCAATCCATAGCTGGCCGCCAGATTATCGAGCAGGCTTGTGGTGGCAACCGTTCGCACGATCGCCCCGGTTTTGCCTCGGTGTTTGACCAGATGGCGGGTGAGCAGGAGTAAGACCAGATTGGCAGGCAGGATAGTTCCCTGTTCATCCACAATGCCAAAGCGATCGCTATCGCCATCGGTGGCTAACCCTACGACTGCCTCCGATGCCAGCACCCGTTGCCGTAATTCAGTCAATTGCTGTCCCGTAGGTTCGGGGGCACTGCCCCCAAATAGCACATCTCGCTCGGTATGGATAGATTCGAGGGTACAGCCGCAGTAATTCAAGGCCTCATCCAGGTAGCCCCGGGAGCAGGAATAGAGGGCATCATAGGTGACCTTCAGGCGCGCCGATCGTATCCGGGGGATATCCAGAAAGGTATAAAGATACTGCAGGTAAGCAGGTTGGGGATCAAAGGAGCTAATTCTGGTAGTCGGTAAACCCTGGGGGAGAGCATCAGAAACCCGCTCCAGATTGGCCATAATTCCATCGGTAAGTGGCGTAGTGGCGGGGCCTCCATAGTGGGGGTGATACTTGATGCCACAGTAGGCTGCCGGGTTATGACTGGCTGTAAACATCAGGGCCCCGGCAGAATTTATGGTGCAGGCACTATAGGCC
>CAZCPY010000269.1:0-2087 GCA_964499865.1 uncultured Rhodobacterales bacterium
CCGTAATCCGCTCGGCTGAAGGGAGCGCCGGTAGATTACCCTCTGCCTCAGGTAAACGGAGGTTAAAACTGAGGGATGGTTTCTTCGCTGAGGTCAGCAGACGAGTTGCTGTTTCTTCGACGGGTGGTGGTGGTGTACCGGGTAGCTTGGTGCCGATGCTGACAACCCAACAACGGCCTCCACCATTCTGAAACCAACCTTGCACAGCAAAGGGGAGGTAGGCATCAAAGTCCGTAAAACCGTCTGAACCAGGTCTGGCAAAGCATTCCAGGTATTGGTTCCAATTAGTAATCAGAATGGGGCGAAACAGATCCGCATCGCCGCGTACATCTTCGGTAAAGCCAACGAACCCGGCAACGCTCATGCTGATGCCTTCAATCGGGCGACTACCGCGATCGACCTCCTCGACGTACACACCTGGAGCAAAATAATCCAATGCCATGATTCATACTCCACTGCTGGATTAGGATGGGTGAATTAATAAACGGTTGCCTGAGGTACTGAGATTTAAGCGACTAAGAACCAGCACAACGGCCTCAGTCATGTCCGACTGAATCGGTTTCCTGGAAGCATGGTTTGAGTGAGTCCGCTTGGCCAACCCTGAGGATTCCTATCCGGGTGAGCAAACGGGTACCCGATAGGGAACTGTCAGCGTGACATGCAAGGCTAACTGCAATGGCACACAGAGAACAGTCCAAAACTGTATGTTTTCGGTGGGTGCTTGCGCGAAAAACCGCATTCGTATGGCTCCATTTCCCCGTAATGTGTGGTCTAAAACTCCATCAGGCAGCAGTTGATACTGGGACAGTATCACCAAAATATCGGAGAGCAAATGCTGCTCACCTAAGCATGTGTAGTCGGCCACACTAACAAGAAAGGTCAGATCAAACCAGCGGCAGCTAGAACTCCGATCGCCCTCGGCTTCCTGAACGTGATAGCAATACAGGTTTAATCCTGGCTTATGTTTCTGCCACAGACGGGGATGCTCGAAGGAAATTTGCTCAGGCGAAATCTGAGTTAATCCCTGGCTTAGCAGCCTAGCTAAAGTCAGTGAAGCAGCAACAATCATAGGTCAGGAACCCGCCGTGCCCAGAGAATAGATGCTACTCCAGACGCCTGCCGTATTTGGGAAAGCGAACTTTCTCAGACACGGGTGAGGGAGAGTCTGGATCTTTCCATACTCTAAGGAAGGGTTGCTACCAGCGAAACTTGACTTTAGTTAGGAATTGCATTCAGTTAGCAATTGCATTCAGTTAGCAATTGCATCGCCCCCCTTGCAGACGGCTTTTCCTTTATTTTCTCGTGATCCCTAAATTAAGAAATTTGAACTTAAGTAAAAAATATGGTTGTTTGCCGCGATGGTTGGAACCAGTTTTACAAGCTGTAATTGCTTTAACGTAAGTGTTTTACTAAAATCTACCCTGCGGTATAAGCGACATTTCAAGGATTATGTCGACTTGCCAGGAATCTACCAGTAAACAGTTAAGGTAGTTATGATTCTGAAGCCAGTTAAACTGGTAGAAATTTATCCTGAAGTTTGTCCTGAAATCGTACTTTGAACCTGGTAGTTGCAACTAGCGTTGACAACATTTTCACTTTTGAAAGTAAAAATAAGCAAAGCAAAGTAATGTAAAAACGTGTTCCCGCCGTTGGATCGTGCGCTCGCTGTACGTATCTAGTTACAAAACGTTCAGACTGCTCTGGTAGTTTTTGAGTTTTTGGCAAGGGGGAGATTCAAATGCCGGTTTCACTCTCTGAATTTCCTAAACCCGTGTGCTTAGGAAACGAGCAAAATACCACTGGTTTAGAAACGACCTTAAAAGACTTTATCCATCAGTTTGCCCTCAGTGGTTGCTCTCTCTATCAGGTTGATATACGGCGACAACAATCACACCAGATAGGCTGTTGGAGTGAAACTCTGGCTCGTCCAGTGGTAAATGGTGCCCCATTACCTGATCTGGAAGCTGCGGATCTGGAAGCCGCGATCGCTCCCTCTCAAATGGCTGTGATCGAGTCGTTTGACATCAGGCCATTGCTGGTTACCAGTTTCCCGGCAACGTATCAGTTGTATGGTTGCCTTTCTCAAA
>CAZCPY010000270.1:0-2082 GCA_964499865.1 uncultured Rhodobacterales bacterium
TCCAGGATGTCCTCGGCCTCACCCCGGTAGAGTGCCAGCAGATTGTGGGAGGCGATCGCCGCTACCTTTGCCTGGTAGTTGCGATACATCTCAAATTTCGTCGAGCCTTCGGGATGGTCTGCCTTCACCTGGGATACCAGCACCCCCGACTCCATCAGGTAATCCCGCAGGTAGGCACGGTACTCAGCGGTTTCTGCCACGGCCTCTGCCAGAATATCCGCCGCACCTTGCAGGGCTTCACTGGCAGTCCCCACTCCCTTTTCGGTCGAGATGTATTTGGTGGCCTCTGCTTCTAAGGGAGTTGGTGTCACATTTGGGAGATTGAGCGATTTAATCCAGTCTGCCAGGGGGGCCAGTCCCTTCTCGCGGGCAATAGTGGCGCGAGTTCGCCGTTTCGGTCGGTAGGGCAGGTACAGGTCTTCCAGTTCGTTCTTTTGCAAACAGGCTTCGATCTGACGCTGCAATTCGGGGGTCAGTTTACCCTGTTGGGTAATGGACTCCAGAATGCTTTGCTTCCGCTCTTCTAACTCGGTGAGATAGGTGTGGCGATCGCTCAAATCTCGCAACTGGGTTTCGGTCATTTCCCCAGTGCGTTCCTTCCGGTAACGGGCAATAAAGGGGATGGTGGCACCTTCGGCAAATAGTTCCAGCGCGTTAGTAACCTGAAAAGGCTGGAGCGACAGTTCCTTTGCCAACAGTTGGGGGATATTCAGCATCGGTTCGGTTTGAACATCGTTCGATAAAGACTGTCTTCCAGGATATCTGATCTGTAGAACGGATGTGAGGATGTGAGGTTATGGTGGTGGGGCGATCATCTTCCCACCAAACTCCGGGCATCTTAAAGAAGACAGGCGTTGCTGACAAGGATGAATTAAGCGTTGGATGAATTGAAACTTCGTTCCCATTCATACTGCTATTCAGCACCACCTCAAGATAATCTTGCCGTTACTCTCTGCCTTTTACTCCTTCGTTCCCATGCCAGATCCTACCCCTACCCCTCACCACCATCGTCTCTGCTACCTGGAAGCTGCTTTAGATCAGGTCGATGAGGCAATTGTTTGGACGGATGCAGCGGGAACGATACAGTCCTGTAATGCCGCATTTACCTGTCTGGTCAATCGACCTGTTCCTTTGGAAAATAGTTCGCTTTGGGAACAATTGCCTCTGCGACGGTGGGGCAATCCTCTGCCTCTGGCAAGTCACCCGGCAATGCTGGCAATCACATTTGCCTGGTCTGGCAAGGAGTGTTATGCGTATGCTGAGGGCGATCGCCAGCGATGGTTACAAATTACCTGGTCACCCCTGCCCGGCGGGAACGCCCATCAACCCGATGCTGGGGGTACCCTGTTCCTCATTCGGGAACTGCCACACCAACCACCAACAGACCAGCAGCAGCCTGATAACAAACTGGAACACATCGTTAAACTGCCGCTGGATGATCTGTTCGGTAGCCAGCAGTTATATAGCCAGCAACAGTGGCAAACTGATGCACAGGCAGATCCTGGTCTGGAAGCCGCATTTTCGTCTCATGATAGAGATTTGGAGGTTCTAGCAGCACGACACGTTAACGAACTCAGTAGCCTGTTTGACCTACTTCCTGACACGATCTTCGTGGTGGCACGGGAAAACATGCAAATCATTTACTGCAACGATACCTGCGCCAGCCAGATGTTTGCCTCGTCACGTCAGGATATTGAGGGCAAAACGCTCTTCGCGTGTTTTGCGCCGGAGGATGCCCAACGCCTTGCCGAGTCTAATCAGGAGGTCTTTACGTTGGGGCAACCATCACGGCGACAGGAAACATTTACCCTGCCTCAGGGTGTTACCCACTTTGACACGGTTAAGATCCCCTTAAAACGACCCAATGGGGAGGTTTATGCCCTTCTTGGTAGTGCCCGCAACATCACCGAACTGGTGGAAATACGACAGGCGTTGGAAACCAGTGAAGAACGGTTACGTCTGGCCCTGGAGGCAGCCGATATGGGTATTTGGGATCTGGATGTAATTACGGGCAAGGAAACCTGGTCAACCCGCACCGAAGCGATTTTTGGTTTTACCCCCGGTACATTCACTGGCAGTCAT
>CAZCPY010000271.1:0-2072 GCA_964499865.1 uncultured Rhodobacterales bacterium
GATCGGCAGGGTGTAGGGGTCCCATTCGAACAGCTTGTGGCCGCGCTTGACCGCCGCGCCCTCCTTCACATGCACCTTGGCGCCGTAGGCCACCTTGTGCGCCGCGCGTTCCGCCCCCGCCTCGTCGACGATGGCGATGACCATGTTGCGCGCGGTGACGATCTGCTCGCCCGACACGTTGGCCAGAAGGCTCGCGTTGCGGAAGGTGATCTTGCCTTCCTGGGACGCTTCCAGGAACGACTGCTGCCCCGCCTGCGCGATGCCCCCGATGTGGAACGTCCGCATCGTCAGCTGCGTGCCGGGTTCGCCGATCGACTGGGCGGCGATGATCCCCACCGCCTCGCCGATGTTGACCAGCGTGCCGCGGGCAAGGTCGCGCCCGTAGCACATGGCGCAGACGCCTTCCTCGGCCTCGCAGGTAAGCGGGCTGCGGATGCGCGCCGACTGCACGGCGGCCGCGTCGATGGCATCGGCGCGGCGTTCGTCGATCAGCTCGCCCGCCGCCACGATCACCTCGTCGGTGCCGGGCACCAGGATGTCGTCCGCCGCCACCCGGCCCAGCACGCGTTCGGCCAGCGAGGACACGACCTCGCCGTCCTTGACCGCGGGTTGCGCCGTGATCGCGTGGTCGGTGCCGCAGTCATGCGTGCGGATGATGCAGTCCTGCGCCACGTCGACCAGACGGCGGGTCAGGTAGCCCGAGTTCGCCGTCTTGAGCGCCGTGTCGGCCAGGCCCTTCCGCGCACCGTGGGTGGAGTTGAAATACTCCAGCACCGTCAGGCCTTCCTTGAAGTTCGAGATGATCGGCGTCTCGATGATCTCGCCCGACGGTTTGGCCATCAGGCCGCGCATCCCGCCCAGCTGCTTCATCTGCGCAGGCGAGCCCCGCGCCCCCGAGTGCGACATCATGTAGACCGAGTTCGGCTCCTTCTCGGCGCCGTTCGCGTCCACGCGCACGGCCGAGATCTCCGCCATCATCTCGCCCGCCACCTTGTCCGAACACTTGGACCAGGCGTCGACGACCTTGTTGTACTTCTCGCCCTGGGTGATCAGGCCGTCCATGTACTGCTGTTCAAATTCCTTCACCTGGTCGCGGACCTCGTTGACGATGGTCCACTTGGTGTCGGGGATCAGCATGTCGTCCTTGCCGAAGGAAATCCCGGCGCGGAACGCCTCGCGGAAGCCCATGGTCATGATCTGGTCGCAGAAGATGACCGACTCTTTCTGGCCGCAGTAGCGGTAGACGGTGTCGATGACGTTCTGCACGTCCTTCTTGCGCAGAAGGCGGTTGACCAGTTCGAACGGCGCCTTGGCGTTCAGCGGCAACAGGTTGCCCAGCCGCAGGCGGCCCGGTGTGGTCTTGTAGCGCTTCCAGACCTCGTTGCCTTCCTCGTCGATCTGGCGAAGCCGTGCGGTGATCGAGGCGTGCAGGTGCACGACGCCTGCGGCCAGCGCATGCTCCACTTCGTCCACGTCGGCAAAGGCCATGCCCTCGCCGACCATGCCCTTCCGCTCCATCGAACAGTAGTAGAGGCCAAGGATCATGTCCTGCGACGGCACGATGATCGGCGCGCCGTTGGCGGGCGACAGCACGTTGTTCGTCGACATCATCAGCACGCGCGCCTCGAGCTGGGCTTCGAGGCTGAGGGGAACGTGGACGGCCATCTGGTCGCCGTCGAAGTCGGCGTTGAACGCCGAGCAGACCAGCGGATGAAGCTGGATCGCCTTGCCCTCGATCAGGATCGGCTCGAAGGCCTGGATGCCCAGACGGTGCAGCGTCGGCGCGCGGTTCAGGAGCACCGGGTGCTCGCGGATCACCTCGTCCAGGATGTCCCAGACCTCGGGGCGTTCCTTCTCGACCAGCTTCTTGGCCTGCTTCACGGTGCTGGAAAGCCCCTTGGCTTCCAGCCGCGAGTAGATGAAGGGCTTGAACAGCTCCAGCGCCATCTTCTTCGGCAGCCCGCACTGATGCAGCTTCAGCTCCGGCCCGGTCACGATGACCGACCGGCCCGAGAAGTCGACGCGCTTGCCCAGAAGGTTCTGGCGGAAGCGGCCCTGCTTGCCCTTCAGCA
>CAZCPY010000272.1:0-2067 GCA_964499865.1 uncultured Rhodobacterales bacterium
CAATGGCAGCGCAGCTATTACAACAAAGGGGTAGTGATATTGCGGAAGAGAAAAAAGAGCAGTATTTCGATCGCATCCGCATGGGAATCAAGAACATGACCCAGCTCTTGAATGACATTGTGGCAATTAGTGAGGTCGAAGCGGGCAGGCTTGATCTGAAGGAAGAACCATTAGAATTGGTGCAATTTTGCCAGAGCTTGATCGAAGAGATTCATCTGGCAACGCAGTCTAAATGCGTGATTAATTTCACTAGTTCTATCGCTGAAGGTATGACAACGGTTGATGAAAAAGTACTTCGCCAAATTTTGATTAATCTTCTCGCCAATGCTGTGAAATATTCACCTATTGGGACAACTGTTGCATTTGAATTATTAGCTGAAGCCGAATATGTCATATTTCGAATTCAGGATCAAGGGATTGGTATTCCAGAGTCGGATCAAGCCCAATTATTTGAGCCATTTTACCGTGCCAGTAATGTTCGAAGTTTCGATGGTACTGGCTTGGGGCTGGCGATTGTGAAACGGTGTGTAGATGCTTGCCGGGGCGAAATCGAACTTACTAGCCAGGTTAATTCAGGAACTACCTTCACGATTAAACTGCCATTAGCCATCAATCTTAGTCTCATCTCGCCCAGCTAATTGCAAATCTAGCCGTAGGGGCGTTCGGCTGAACGCCCCAGTGCAAAGGATAGCGGTTTGACCTACCCTTCTGGCTACGATGTCCCTATCGGTTCAACCTTGTCAAAGAGTCAGGTTTAGTCACGATCGCCCATACTGGAGGGAACCGTTACGGTTGGTAGGGAAATCCGCATTCGTTAGTAGAGACAACACCCTACTTACAATAGAAGGCAGTCACTCAAAATAATCTTCAGACATCAATTCATCACCTTCCTACATACCCGGAGCAACCCCATGACGACTGTTCTGGAAAAAGGCAATATCAGTATTCATACTGAGAATATTTTCCCGATTATCAAAAAATGGCTCTACTCAGACCACGAAATCTTTCTACGTGAACTCGTATCCAATGCGGTTGATGCCATTCAAAAGCTAAAAATGGTGTCCCATTCCGGCGCTTATTCGGGTGATTTGGGTGAACCCGAAATTGTGATCACCCTCGATAAGCAAGCCAAAACCCTGTCAGTGACCGACAATGGCATTGGCATGACGAGTGAAGAAGTCAAGAAATATATCAACCAGGTTGCTTTCTCCAGTGCCGAGGAATTCATCGAGAAATACAAATCCAGTGGTGACCAGCAAATTATTGGGCACTTTGGGTTAGGTTTCTATTCGTCCTTTATGGTGGCAAAGCGGGTGGAACTGGATACCCTCTCCTACCAGCCCGATTCCCAACCTGTTCATTGGTCTTGCGAAGGGTCTACTGAGTTTGAACTAACCGATTCGACGCGCCCGACACGGGGTACGACGGTCACCCTGTTCCTCATGGATGAAGAACAGGAATATCTGGAAGCGTACCGAATTCGATCGCTCATCAAAAAGTACTGTGACTTCATGCCCGTTCCGATTCGGTTGGAAACCATTGAGCCGCCGAAGGAAGGCGAAGCGACTCCGACTGAACCCGTTGCACCTGAGCAAATTAACCGCCAGAAAGCACCCTGGAAGGAATCCCCCAGTTCGCTCACGAAAGACGATTATTTAGAGTTTTATCGCTACCTCTACCCGTTCCAGGAAGACCCGTTGCTCTGGGTACACCTGAACACGGATTATCCCTTTGTCGTTAACGGCATCCTCTATTTCCCCAAACTGAAGCCGGATGTGGATACAACGAAGGGTCAAATCAAACTCTTCTGTAACCAGGTCTTTGTCAGTGACAACTGTGAAGAAGTCATTCCCAAGTTCCTGTTGCCGTTGCGGGGCGTAATTGACAGCTTAGACATTCCCCTTAACGTTTCTCGCAGCTTCCTCCAGAACGATCGCACCGTCCGGCGGATTGCAGATTACATTGCCAAGAAGGTGGGCGATCGCCTGAAGGAACTCTATCGCGACAATCGTGACGAATATATTCGCTGCTGGCAAGACCTGGGAACGTTCGTTAAATTCGGCTCGA
>CAZCPY010000273.1:0-2027 GCA_964499865.1 uncultured Rhodobacterales bacterium
GACAAAACCCCATTCTGAATGGACGGAAAAAGAGCAGAAAGAGGCTGAAGAATTCTTCTCTTCCATCATCAAAGTGGAAAAGACTACATCCTATGAAGGGGGGAAAGAAGAGGTCAGCTCGAAGCATATCGCCGTTATCAGCGACAACCCAAAAGTAGAGGCTTCAGCCCAGATCGATATCTCTCTTTTCCGTTCCGATATCCATTTCAGGGAAGTCAGCCTGGCGTTGTATATCAAGCGCACTTTCGGGGCCGAGGGCCTTCGGCATCTTTTAGGCTTGCTGATCGGTTTGGAGGAGAATTTTAGAAAGGGCCATTTCATATGGAGCGTGAACGATCATTTGGCCAGGCTGGGGCATAAGAAAAAAGCCAATGGATCCTACGACCATGAGTTGAAAAAGACAGCTAGCGAAATCATCAGGATTTTCCAAAGCCTTTTCATTACAGCCCGCAGGAAGGATGGAAAAAGCGAAGTCCTTCGAGGGGAGAGGCTGTTCAGCATCGACGGCTTCCAGCAAGAAATATTCGATAAGGTCATCATCGACGAAAAAATCAAGCTCAGAGCTACAGACTTCTGGTATAAGAATGCTTTCGATCCTAAAGACGGCCAATCTGCAAAATATACCAAGCTGCTTAAGAAAATCGCGCAGGAAAACCACCGGGAACACCCCTTGACCATTTATCTAACTCCTTTGCTGGCCATCTTTTGGAGAATGAGCCCTCAGCAGAAGATTTCTGTTACGAATTTAATGGAATGGTGCCACTTAGGCTCGGATAGCAAGTACAGGCTGCGCGACCTCAGATCCCTCGAATCAGAGCTTAACTACATGAAAGAGCATGGATATCTAGGGGAATGGTCGCATACAGGCGAAAAGGGGCTGCCATCAGAATGCCAGAATCCATTTGCCTGCTCTCTCACATTGACGCCTCCTGAATGGTTCGGCCAAGAAGTAAGGCTCATCCAAGCCAATAAAGAAATCCCTGCCCTTGAGAAGAAAGAAAATAAAATCGTCGATATAGAAGAATTCAGGGAAATCTATAAAAAATCGCAAATGAACGTCCGCCAATTCGGCAACCATCTTGGAATTACAGGCCAAATGGTCAGCTATCTCCTGAATGAGAAAAGGCAGATCACCAAGGAAGTCTCCGACAAGGTAAGGGCTTTTGCAGCTAAATTCTTGTAAACAGAAACGACCCTCTTCGCTCTCCTCTCTGTTCAGCTTGCATCTTTTTCGCATTCTGAATATTAGAGGAGCGCCATCCGCATTTAAAATTTCCCTCCTCGTAAACAAGCGTAAACAAAAACGACCTCTTTCAGTCACTGTTATAAACAGAAACGACCCTCTTGAATCTCTACACCGACCCCGATGCATCACCAGACCGACCGTTCTTGATCACCTGCTGTTTTGTAAGTCATTGAAAATAAGCAAGTTATCATCAAGTAAACAAGCCTAATTATATTCAATCAGAATATAAAATGTTTACAGCTGCCGCAGTAAACATAAGCTCTCTCCCGCTTCGCTTCGAGAGCTGAAAAAAAAAGGCAAATCCGAAATAAAACCTTCTTCGTTGTAAACAGATGTCAACAAAAACGACCTTTATCGATCACCTTTTACACTCTATCCAAGCCTTTATTCTAAATGGCCGGGGATCGCATTTTTAAAAGAGAGCATTTCTAAAAAACCTCTTGATACACAGACAGTTCAATGAGTTTTTGCTTAACTTTAAATACCGGCATGATGCTTTGACATCAAAGCGCTGCTTGTAAACAGATGTCAACAAAAACGACCCCTATGTTTCACCGAACTATTTTTTTCTTGGATCTGCTGAATGATGAACCAGCCTGAAGACCCATTGAGGACGTATTTTTTTCGTTTGTAAACAAGCGTAAACAAAATCGACCGTCGTCGCTCACCTCTCTTCTTCGTAGCATTTTTTTTTCGTAAACAGAAACGACCCTAATGCATCACTTTTGCGACCTCCCTTGATCACCAAAAAGTCTAACTTGAAAAATATAAACAGCTAAAG
>CAZCPY010000274.1:0-2027 GCA_964499865.1 uncultured Rhodobacterales bacterium
CAGCCAGACGCCGCTTCGGAAGGTCCGAAGTCTTCGCGGTGGCCGGCGTCGACGGTAGCCGCGGCGGGACTGGCGGTTGCGCTGACGGCGAGCAACATTTATCTGCTGTCAACAACGGCTCGCATGCAGGACGAGATGCAGCGGATGCGGCTGGCGGTGCGTTCGGAAGTGCGAATGGCCGAGTCCGACAATGCGGCTCGGGAAGCGCGGCTGCTGCAGGCCATGAATGCGTTGCGACAGCAGATCGCCGAGACGGGCGCACGTTCGTTTCGCGCGGTTGGGCTGGCGCAGGAGCGGGTGGCGAGTGATGCCCGCAAGTACTCCGATCAACTGGCGGCGCGGCTGGCCGAAGAACAACGGGCGCAGATTGAACAGCACCGGCTGCTGTCGTCGCAGTTGGGCGAAATGCGGGATTCGACCTCGGAGACGGCGTCGCGCATCAGCGGGATCGCGAGCGACGTGACGCTTGTGCGAACGGAAGTGAACCAGACTCGGTCGGAGATCGGCCGCACCTTGCAGGAACTGCTCAGTGTGCGTGGCGACCTGGGTCTGCAGAGCGGTCTGATCGCGACCAACGCGAAGGAACTGGCGGCGTTGCGCAGCCTGGGGGAACGCTATTATTTCGAGTTCACGCTGACCAAGACGACCGAGCCACAGCGAATCGGCGATGTGGCGGTGCAGTTGCGCAAAGCGGATTTGAAGCGGAATCGCTACACCATCGACCTGATTGCCAATGACCGCAAGGTGCAGAAGAAGGACCGCACGATCAATGAGCCGGTGCAGTTCTACGTGAACGGCGCACGAACGCCGTATGAGTTGGTGGTGAATGAAGTGCATCGCGACCGTGTGATCGGCTACCTGGCCGCGCCGAAGGTTCGCGATATGCGCCAGTAGGTTTTCGAAACGATCTTTCTCTACACGCTGACCCTGTCCGCGTTTCTTCCCTAGTCCGCCGCCATTCGTAACCCGGATGGCGGCGTTTTTCTTTTGTGGATGCCGCTCGCACAACGGAGCCTCGCCGGCCGGTACCTTCGCAAGTTGGTGGAAGCGAGCTTGGGAATGACGCTTTTCGCCGGCGTTTGACGCGTGTGGACATAGGGGCCGCCTCAGTACAATGAAGTGCGGCGCATTGACGAATGAGCACGGATAGGGAATTGGTAGAGCTGCGGCTCGCGCATCAACAGGAGGTCGCCCGGCTGGCGGCGCAGGGAATGTTGTGGGCGATCGTGGATGCGTGTGATGAGCCGGCGGTGGTGGAGAAAGCCGCGGAACTCGGGGAAGCCCGGGCGATGTGTCTGTATCGCGGCGAGGCCAAAGCGGAGAAGGCGTCCATCGCCCCATACCTGTTTGCTGTTGATGCAGGTGTGCTGGCGTGGATCCAGAGTACGCTGGCGGGCAAGCCGTGGGGTATCTATGTGGCGGGGCAGGCGGATGCGGCCACGCTGGCGCGGCACTTCCGCAGCCTGTTGATGGTGAAGGGGCCGGAGGGCGATACGCTGTACTTTCGGTTCTACGATCCACGCGTGCTGGAGATGTACCTGGGCCAGTGCAACGAAGCCGATGTGCGGCGGCTTTACGGTCCAGTGCGCGGCTATGGCACATCGGGGCCGGGTCCGGAGGAGGTGACGTTTCGCGTCACGAGGCCGGTGGCCGGGCAGGGCGAGTCGATTGCGCCGGTGGAGATTCGCAAGGAACAGATGGCGTTTTTCGATCACAAGGTGAAGAGCGATCAGAACGAACGCATCACGCGCAAGCTTGCCGGCGACGGACCGGTGGATGAGGCGATGCAGCAGCGCATCGCGGAACAGACGGAGGCCGGACGCGAATTGGGACTTTCGAGTGAAGCCTCGCTGACGCGCTTCGTGCAGTTGAGCCTGGAGAAGGGCTAACGTCATGGCAACGCTGGTTTGTCCATTTCAAACAAAGCTGCAGGCAACGGGCCAGGAACTGCTGAAGAACCCCAAGGTGGAGGAGTCGCGGCTGAAACAGGGTCCGCCGGACGATGATATCGACTACACCGATGCCAA
>CAZCPY010000275.1:0-621 GCA_964499865.1 uncultured Rhodobacterales bacterium
CAATTGCTCCTTAAACCGATCGCGCTGGCTATAAAGAAACGACAGGGCTCCTAGCTGCTGGTTCAACCCCTGTTCCAGCCCCTGGTAGGTGTCGGAGGTGGGGGCAGTCTCAGCATTGGCGGTGGTATTACCGGATTTAGGAGATTCGGCCCGGGGAGCCGTCTGGGCCAGCATGGTTCCCGGAATCGGGGGATTGCCCGCCAGCAGGGTGCGATAACCCGCCGAGGCGACAATGCCGTTGTAGGTGATGTCCGATCGCCCACTGTTGAAGGCCCGCGCCCCATCGGCCCAGAGAATCAGCCTGGGTAGAGCTTCCTGGGGTAAGACCTGACGCACAATCAGATCTACTACCTGAGCCGTGGCTCCATTGATGCCAAAGTTAAAGATCTTGACCTTTGGGTAGCCCTGCTCGGCCAGGGCCTGCTCCAGAGCCACGGGGTCAATACCCCGCAGAGCCCGGGAACTCCCAATGATCAAGACATCGGGGGCTCCCCAGGTCTGCACATACTGCTTGTAGAGGGCAATTTTTTCGTCTAGCTGACGGCTATTAAAGGTTGGGTAAGAACCGGTATCCGTGGCGATCGCGGCCTTGGGTTGGAGCGGAGAAGCCGGTAGACTGAG
>CAZCPY010000275.1:631-2025 GCA_964499865.1 uncultured Rhodobacterales bacterium
CTGCTGTGATGCTGTGGGGGCAGCTACCATGGGCCGACCGGGCCCGGTAAACCCCGTGGCATTAAAGGCGGTTTCATCCCCTACCCGTGATTTTTTTAGAGATAGGCGGGGCAGGGCTGGCTGAGTCGCCGCAGGGGAGGGTACGGGAGTCGGAGCCACCGTGGGAGAACCCTGGACGATCGGGGTGTCGGGGCTAGAGGCAACCGGTTGGAGGGATTGACCCAGCAGCCAGTCGGACAACACCACTACTAAAACCCCCGTTACTCCCCAAACCAGAGCGACTCCCGGATTTCCGGCGGTTTTGGCCTGAGGGGGTTGGGGCAGGGAGTTCTCACTTTCTAAAGGAGCAAACAGGTGGGTCTGGATCAGCGATCGCTGGACTCCTACCAGGGCACTGTTCAGCCATCCCGCCAGCACTGATCGCCAGTCGTCTGGGGGCAGATCCGATCGCACCACCAGCGCCCCCGGCGGCGATAACAAATCTCCAACATAGATATCGGTGGCGGCAAAGTCGGGGGTGACCTCGGGCACCAGAGAGTTACGAGAACCAAAGTCTACCCCATAGCTCCAGAGGGGTTGCTTCTGTCCGGCCCGCCGCCCATAGACCCGCACGCCCGTAATGCCAGCTATTTCTAAGGGTTGGAGAAACTTCACAACGGCGGTACCGATCGCCTGCTGGGCCGGACATACCGGAGCATCGGTCATAATGTGCAACAGGTCGCCTTTTTGCCGCACCTGCACCCGAATTCCCCCGGTAGCCAACTTGTCATCCAGATTCGGGTTTAGCAGCCGGGTGAGCAAAAAGGTAATCGCTCCCAGATTGCCCCGTTGAGCCAATTCCAGGGTAGTATGGCCGCCCTCGTCTTGATGTTTGGCTGGCAAGTCCAGCCAATGCACCCAGAGGGGAAACAGTTCAGAACTACCATCGCCCTTCTGGCTCAAGCCATAGATGCTGGCCGCCCGAATTCCTTGAGGGGTGAGGGATTCGAGCAGGGGGACGATGGTTGCCAGGGTGGTCTGCTGATCCGGCGGTGTAGATTCCGTACTCCGGCAGGAGAGGTGCAGAGTAGATTCCTTCAGCAGAGCAGAAGCCCGGGTTCCCTGAGATAACAGCACCCGATCCAGCAGCCGGGTAATCGCCTGCACATCCCCCCAGCGGCCCCAGTCCTTGAGAATTTCCTGGGTTGGGGTCAGATCAACCCGCAGGGCCCATTCTGGGCGAGATTCTCCGGCCACCTGGGCAAAGACGATCGCATCTCGAAACTGGGTCAGCTCCAATTCCCGTAAGCGCTGGGCGATGGGAGCGGCCAGCAGCAAAGGATCGGGAATGTAGGCCGCTTCGCAACTGACAAACAACCGGGGCTGCAGATCTGAGGCCGGAGGCTGGGGCGCTT
>CAZCPY010000276.1:0-1041 GCA_964499865.1 uncultured Rhodobacterales bacterium
GTGGGTAGCTAAGGCATAAGCCAACCAGGCGATCGCGCGGGTTCTGACTTCTCTAGAAACTAATAACCGATCCTCCCCGACCTCGAAGCAATACTCAGTAAAGCAATTCTCACTGAACACCCTGACGATAGGATTGTTGTAACGCTCATCTGCGAGTTCGCCATAAATCTGATCAGGTTCAGAGTAAGTAGCTACCCACTTGGGGATGCTGCCTAGGCGCTTTGTCACAGACAACGTATCGACTAACCTAGACAGGCGATTAAAGTTATCCTCAACAACTCGCACCAGGTTTCTATCTACCTCGTCATTGAAGTAGTAGAGGGTCTGCCCCTGTTCCCGATGCTTATATTTGACATGCAGCAGTCGCAGGACGGAGAGGGCGATCGCTTCAATATCAGTCTCTTGATCTTTGGCGCTGTACTCCAGACAGTAACCAGTCTTGGATCGGGTTAAGCGATCTGGAATGGGGTATTCCCCAATGTAAGTTTGAACGCATTCAACAGTGGTTGCGGTAGCCCGCTTGAGAACCGCCACCTTTAACCCAGTTCCCACTTCATTCACAGAGTAGAAGCGTCCTTCAAACTGGATCGCAACAGACTCTCTTAGGTCAAAGTGACCTGTCGCAGGACACACGCTACCAACTTCCACAAACCAGAGGTTGCCGTCTGGATCAAGACTGCCAGGGAGCCAGTAGTAGGTGACACCGTTCTCTACCTTACTGACATCAGTACGCACCGCAGTCGTCCAGATACCACCCCCAACAAAACAATTAGGGCTAAAGCAGTTAGGACCAAAGACATCATCGGAGTCCAGATCAACCCCTAAAACTTGCCCTTCCAGCTTGCCAACCCTGTTGAAGTCATCGCCAAAAGTGAGCCTAATAGACACTTTCCCTGAAGGCGTTAGGTCTGACTTGACAGTACTTTCGCCACCAGGTTCATGCAGGGTCAGTAGTTGATAAAAGCAAGTTTTAGTGTCCATTAGCTTTGCAGGGTAATGCTGAGGTTACTCAAAGTAATTAGGTTGCCAGCGGCAGGAGTG
>CAZCPY010000276.1:1051-2009 GCA_964499865.1 uncultured Rhodobacterales bacterium
GGGTTAAACATCACTGCGTCCAGTACGCCTTCAACTTGCAGGGCGATCGCAGCCAAACTGTTAGGGCGAATGGATTCCCCCAAGGAGAGGTTGTCAAAGTAATTAGAGATTAGTGCCCGAACACTGGTAAGTACCTGATTAGAGTCGGCAAAGGGTGACACCTTCAGGAGGATGTTCACATTGACTGGTACTGAAACAATGCTGTCGATCAGGTAGCTAACGCCTGCCGCCTTGTTCTGACTGATCAGGGCTTCGACTTCATTCAGGATGGCTGAATCTTGGGAATCCACGTACACAGTGAAGTAGCCTGTGACTGGCGTATGCTCTTTGATAAAAACTCTAGAAACTTCCTCGACGGAAAGAACGGCACTCTGAATAAACTCCAGAGTGCCCAGGTTTAAACTTCGCAGGTAGAGCATTACTCTACTTCTAAATGCGAAATCTGACTCAGGATCGCGCCCTCCTGTCACACCAATTTGTGGTTCGTTCGTCAAAGGGTCTCTGTAGCGCCCAATTGTGAAAGTTACGCCGGGGAAAAATGACGAATAAAGGCGAGTACCTGCTGAAAGGTTAATGTCAGTTCCCTTTGTCAGGGATTGCATTGGGATGGCAAACTCGCCCCCACCTGTAGTCACTGCCTTAGTCAGCTTGTATTGGTACTGTGAGTCGGCTGAGCTGAGGACTAAGTTCTCTGGCAGGACATAGGGACTAGCTGAGGAAATCAATACCCAGCCTGTTCCATAGGTGCCAGCTTTCCTGTATAACCCAAAGTCCAGGGCTCGTAGATCCAGGTCATCGCCTGTAGCGGTCATCAAATAGAAGGACTGTTGGGTGGTTGCTAACCTGTAATCCTGTTCAGCAATGATGGAAGCTACCGAGCGGAGCAGGGCATAGATATTGCTATAACGACTGAAGTTCCCTAAAGGAGAACCCAGTGATTGCAATGATTGCTTTACGC
>CAZCPY010000277.1:0-1994 GCA_964499865.1 uncultured Rhodobacterales bacterium
GTGTGGAGAGGAGAACACGATGACGGCCGATGGCGAAGATGCATGTGGAGTGGACCTAGCCGGAGCCACTCGGATCCCAGAATTCGTCCGCGCGCTGAGGCTCGTCGTGGCGCTGAATGCTGCGATGTTCGTCCTCGGCGGCGCGATCGCATTGATCGGCAAATCCGTTTCGGTCCAAGCGGACGCCTTAGACTTTCTCGGAGATGCTGTCGCGACAGGAATCGGGCTCGCGCTGGTGGGCGCGGCGGCCTCGATTCGCAATCGAGTGGCGTTCTGGCAGGGCACTGCGTTGGGCGGGCTCGGGCTCTTCACCCTGGGATCGGCCGTGTGGCGGATAATGGCACCGGCGACCCCGGTTGCCTCGGCGATGGGTTTCTACGGAGTGCTGGGCCTGGCGATCAACGTGGCGTCAGCGCTGTTGCTTCTTCGTCACCGCGATGGTGACGCGACGGTTCGGGCCGTCTGGCTCTATTCGCGCAATGATGCCGTTGGGAACGTAGCGGTGTTGGCCGCTTCCGGTCTCGTTGCGTGGACGGGGTCGCGTTGGCCCGATATCGCGGTGGGGGCCGTACTGGCCGGGCTCTTCCTCCATGCGGCGAATGAGATCCTTGGACAAGCCTCTAGGGAGCGCGGAGAGATCGAAAACTCGGATGCTGGGTGATCTTGCCTGCGTGCTCGCATTGTTAATCCTCGGAACCCGGCATGGGAGGTCGCTATCTCAGGGCTATTCGTCCGTTCCTGCCGGCGGCCCTGCTCTGCTCCTCCTCGCACCCGTGGTAGCGCGCCAATCCTTCGGGACGTCGGGGCTCGTCTCGTTGCATTTCTGATTGGAACGGGCGCAGGCGCGTACGCCGGCGTCGCCCTCGGACTCTCCGCGAGAAAGCAGCTGTCCTACCGGCTCGCGCGAGGATCGGGCGGGACCCGGTAAGCGTTCTGTGCCGCCGGCACATACGAATTGCCATCGAGGAGCTATGTGGTCAGACGGCGTGGTCTAGCGCGACGAAGGGGATCTATTCCGGGACTGCCAATTCGGCGCAAGGAGATGCAACGTAAGCCCCGAACGTGAGAGAGTCTCTTGCGTCGCCCCTATCGATCTATCTATTACGTATGAAAATACATATCTTCAACACCCGTGGATTCCTTGGACTCTACGAAGAAGCATTCCAAACCGTCCCCCGGCCGCGCGACCTGTGCGAAGCGCTCGAGCGATGCGCATCCCATGGCCGCCTACCTCGTTGGGCCGGGCGATGACTCTGAACGGGTAACTCGCGCAGCGCTCGAATCCATCGCCGACGTCCTTTCCGCGGGCAGAGTGCCGGCGGACAGCCTGGCGTGGCACGAGCTCAGGCATTCCCGCGTCAACACGCTTCGCGGGCGATTGCAGCAGATGTACGCGCCGGCAACGGCGAACCGGTATCTCTCGGCGCTTCGCGGCGTGTTGAAGGAAGCCTGGCGTCTGGGTCTCCTCGACCGAGAGACCGTCGAGCGAACACTAGGGCCGGTATGTAATAGATCGAAGACCCTCAAACCATCGAAAGAGGGCAGGGGTCAGGTCGCCTTATAGGGGTTGGACGCTCGGCGTCTTACCACCTGCGTCGCCCAGGCTTCGAGAAGAGAACCACGGGAAAAACGACGGCAGTACGAAGAGCGTTAGGCAGGTGAATGTCACGAGCCCGCCGATGGCCACGGTGGCAAGCGGACGCTGCACCTCCGCTCCCGAGCCCGTCGTAAGCGCCATCGGCACAATGCCGAGGGCAGCAACAAGTCTGGTCCTCAGAACGGGGAACATTCGGGTGAGCGCCCTGCGGCGTACGGCCTCTTCAGACTCGAGGTTCTCCTCTGCCTCGAGCTTTCGGACGTAGGAAATGAGCACCACTCCGTTCATGACTGCGACCTCGAAGAGCGCGATACAGCACTAAACCGCGTTGTGCTGATACATCTCGGGGTCGAAGCTATCCCCAAGATACAGAACGCCATCGGGCCACATGCAGAGT
>CAZCPY010000278.1:0-1981 GCA_964499865.1 uncultured Rhodobacterales bacterium
GCGCATGCACTGGGCTTCTCTCCGTCGCTGGGGGCGTTCGCGGCGGGCATCGTGCTGGCCGAGTCGCCCTTTGCGACGCAGTTGCGCGCCGATGTGACACCTTTGACGGCGATCTTCGTAACGCTGTTTTTCGCATCGGTGGGTACGGCGGCACAGCTGCCTTTGAGTGGATCGTATCTGCTGCTGGTGGTATCTCTGGCCCTGGTGGTGATGGCGGTGAAGACCTTGCTCGCATCGGCGGCGGTGTGGGTGGTGCAGCGGTCTCCGCGGCAGGCCTTGACCACGGGACTGATGGTTTCGCAGGTTGGGGAGTTCACCTTCGTGGTAAGCGCGACGGCCTATCGCACGGGTATTCTTCCGGAGGACCTGTTTCAGATGTCGATGGCGATCTCGCTGCTCACCTTGATTGCGACACCGGCGTTGATTGGGGCGGCTCCGCGCTGGGCGGCGGTACTGCGACGCCTGCCCGTGGAGGCGCGGGTGGCGCTGGGGAGTGAGTTGGCACACTCGTGGCGGCGCGTCGTGGTGATCGGGTTCGGACCGGCGGGTCAGGCCGTGGTGCGGGGGCTCCAGGCCAGGAAGATTCCGTTTCTGGTGCTGGAGATGAACCCGAACACGGTGGCTGAGAACCGACTGCAGTTTCCGATCGAGTTGGGAGATGCGACGCAGGCGGAAGTGCTGCAGCACGTGGGCATCGGGGCAAGCATGGCGGTGGTGGTGACTGTTCCGGATCCGACGGCCTGCCGGCTGGTGGTGGAGGCGGCACAGAGGCTTGCGCCGGAGGTGCCGATTCTGGCCCGCCTACGCTATCACCAGTACCACGATGCACTGCGCCGGGCGGGTGCCGATCACATTGTGGATGAGGAGGAGACCGTCGGGCTGCACCTATCCGGAGAAGCGATCGAGCTTGTCGCGCGAGCGGGAGATCCCGCGTTGAGCGGGAGCTAGGCGGACTGGTTCCAGATGTCGAGGTGCCACTTCCAGCGCCCGTCCTGCGGCTTCCAATAGACGACGTACTTCGCGAGGGCGTGACCACCGGCCATCTCGATGTGAACTTCGCCGATTTCGATGACGTGATCCGCGGCCGCATCAGCATGGAGCGTGCGCAGCGAACAGGACTTGACCCCCATGGCCTCGATGGCGACGCTCCAGAACTGGCGGATGGCGGCGCGGCCTTCCACCATGGGCGCACCAGGAGGGAGCAGGCGCGCGTCGGTGGTGTAGACATCGGCCAGGCGGTCCATGTCGCCGCTAGCGATCGCCTCTTCGAAGATGCGGTTGGTCTGTTTCATGGCGTCGCGGATGTCCTGCATGTCCGTTCCTTGGCGTGGATTGGGTGCCATGATAGCACCAGGCGGCGAAGCATCGTGATAAGATGCAGCGCGGAATCGCTATGGCTCGCCTACAGGTTGCAACCACAATCGCCGCCGGCGCTCTGGCGCTGGCACTGTTTATTCCTTATGTCCGATCGCAACAGGGGTCGCCAAACGCGAGTCCGCGGGCTGCGCTGCTCAAGGACAACGTCAGCAGCGTGCGCATTGAGTTCGGCCACACCGACAAGGAACCGCGATCGTGGAAGGGACAAGTATCGTCGCGCGGGGGCGAGGTACTGGGTGTGAGGAACTGGCACCCGCGGCCGGGCGATCAGGTGGCGGGCAGCAGTTGGGATCTGCGTTCGCGGCAGGGCATCAACTTCACACTGCGTGCGTGGGAGATGGAGCGGCTGCGGGATCCGCAGCGATATCTGAACCTGCCGGGGGTGATCATCGACAGCACGGCGCAGGAGTTGCAGGTGGAGACGGCGCATGGAAGCTTCACGGTGCGGCCGGGCGACTTGCGGCCGGGTGTACCGGCAGCGTATCTGGATGGAGCGGTGCGCGTGGAGCGAACAACCGCGGCGGAAGCGATTTCGCCGGCCGATTCCAACAACGACTTCCCTGCCCTGCTGGCGATGAACAACGGCGTGCTGGCGGCGTGGGTG
>CAZCPY010000279.1:0-1965 GCA_964499865.1 uncultured Rhodobacterales bacterium
CGTCAAGCTCGTTTAGGAAAGGTGTTTGATTCCTCTACCTGCTTTAATCTGCCCAATGGTGGCGATCGCTCTCCTGATGTTGCCTGGGTGAAACTAGAGAAATGGAACCAACTTAGCCCAGAGCAACAGAAACGGTTTCCACCCATTGCCCCAGACTTTGCCTTAGAACTCCTATCTCCATCAGATAGCCTGGAAAAGATTCAAGCCAAGATGCAAGAGTACATGGCAAGTGGGGTTAGGTTGGGCTGGTTAATTGATCGGGACAATCGCCATGTAGAAATCTATCGAGTGGGGCACCCTGTAGAAGTTCTAAAGAACCCAGACCAACTTTCAGGTGAGGGTGTCTTACCTGGATTCGTTTTAGATATGAGCTTGGTTTGGTAGTTCAGCTAGAAGACTGGCGACCACAGATCAGAAACAGCAACAGACCAACCAGGGAAAAGTTCTGGGATAGTCAAAGTGTCACCATCTCGCAAAGTAAGAGTTTCCTCTCCAGGTTGAAAGATTCTCACTGTACGATCTTCGGGGTTAATCAGAATCCCCACTTGAGTTCCCTGCTGTAAAAAGTTAGCAATCTTGCGCTTCAGGTCTTCAATTGAGTCACTGGGAGATTTAACCTCAACCATTAAGTCAGGGGCTAACTCAGCAAAGCTACGTGGGGCGCGGTGTAATCTTTCTGCCCGAACAAAGGAGACATCAGGGGCGCGAGTATTAGAGTCAGGAAGAATAAATCCAGCACTAGAACCAGTAATTCGACCAAGGCGGCGTTCATCTACCCAGTTGAACAGCTTCCCAGCGACCCTAGTGGCTACTTCCTCTGATTCGTATCCTGACGGACTCATAACCTCGATTCTGCCGTTGACCAGTTCAGCTCGGTATTCGTCACCAAGCTTAGATTGCACCTTTTCTAAATCTTTGAAGGTAAGGGGCATCGCGACCTCCACAAGAGAGCAGTGACCTATCCTTATTCTGCCACTGGTGATTTAGTTCTTGCTAAGTCCTGCGCTAATTCTGATCGCCTGTGTTCCTGCCACTGGCAGAGCCTGCTGACCTAATACACCCAGGCTCTGCCTCAGCTTATGTACGTCAATCTCACTACCCACGCCGATGTAATAGATACCAGGGGTAGTTTCCAAAAATCTATCTATGCCTGCACCTGACATGTTAGTAACCTTCAGTGGCTGCTCACCTGTCAGTGATTCCTGGTTAATGATCAGCCAGCCTGAGGTTTGGGGATTTAGGACAAACGTGGGGTCGATCTCCAGCTCAAAAGTTACTTTTTCAGTCATAGGACTGGATGCGATCGCACTTCTAGTTGGTACAAACGCTGGAGGTGCAGGTAAGAAATAGGTGATGGCTGGATAGAGAGGCAACCCTGGCAGTCCCATATTCCTATAGCCATTAGTGACTTTGAACAAGATGGAGTTGGTCTGATCTGTGACCAGGTCTACGGGACTCTGTTCATGTAGGGTGGGACCAATGGAAACTTTCTTCTTCGGCTCCATGATCAGGGCATTCACGATCATCAGCACTGTCTTCTTACCTTCGTAGGTGTTGTAGTGCAGGTAGTAGAAGTCGGCAGGCCTTGATTGCAGGATGAGGGCGCGATCGAGAATCGAGTGACCGAACACTCCATCATGACTCGTCACCCTGTAAAGCAGCTCCCCAGTCACACTGTAAACAGAGTAAGGCTCTTCCAGAATGATGGAGCTGTTACCTGTGATGTTGGCGTAGTTGTCATAGAGCCTGAAGCTTAAATTGAGGGGAGAGATGACAACGGCTTCGCCAGGGTGAGCCAACAGAGCATGTAGCTTCTCATCTGTTAATGAGTCGGTCGCCAGCAGCACGGCCATGAAATTCTCAATGCTGCCAAAGCTATTAATGATGTGAGGAAAGTGAAATGTCAGCTTCTCTCTAATGAGTTCTTCCATAAGGTAGTTAGTAAAGCCCAGCTTAGTCTATGGA
>CAZCPY010000280.1:0-345 GCA_964499865.1 uncultured Rhodobacterales bacterium
TATGTACATATGTCAATACACATCCTTCACGTACCTATCCTCTTCCGCCATCAGCAGCAATGCGTTCTCCGCTTCTTCGCGGCTGCCTTTGCGGCGTTCCAGGAGATGGATCAGCGTTTCCTCCACGTCTTTGCTCATCGGCTCTTTCGCGCCGCAGACATAGAGCGCCGCGCCGCCTTCCAGCCAGTCGAGCAGCTCCTCGCCGTGGGCGCGCATCTTGTCCTGCACATAGATTTTCTGCGCCTGGTCGCGCGAGAAGGCGGCATCGAGGCGGGTAAGGGAGCCGCTGCCTAAGTAATCCTGCCATTCGGCCTGGTAGAGAAAATCGGTATGCGCGTATTGCTC
>CAZCPY010000280.1:355-1953 GCA_964499865.1 uncultured Rhodobacterales bacterium
CTTTCTCCGCCCGCTCCTGCATGAAGGCGCGAAACGGGGCGATGCCGGTGCCGGGGCCGACCATGATGATGTCCGTCTCGTCGTTCGGCGGCAGCTTGAAGCGGGCGTTGCGCTGGATATAGAACTGAATGGGGTCGCCCGCCTTCAGGCCGGAGAGGTAATGCGAGCAGACGCCGTATTCGCGCATGCCGTTTTCGTTCAGGTGGTAGGCGTGGCTTACCGTCAGATGCAACTCGTCCGACGTAACCGCCTGGGAGGAAGCGATGGAATAAAGCCTTGGGCTAGGCGGCGGCGTCTGGCCGTCGGCGGGGATCATGATGCCCGCCGCGTCGCCGGGGCTGTAGACGATGGGATCTTCGAACCGGATTTCGATGTGGAAGGTTTCCTTGTTCGATCCGTGATCGTTTAAGTTGACGATGTCCTTGATTGTGCCTGCCACCGGCTCCAGGCGCGAATAGCCGCGGCCTGTGGCGGGCGCGCTGAAGGCTGCCGTTTTAGGCGCGCCTGCGCTGACGGGGCCGAGAGCGCTCAAGGCGCCTTCGACCCAGGAGGGCGCATGCGCGGCGAAATCGATATCGAGCAGCTGCGTGGGGTAGAATTTCTCCGCGCCGCGCTTGTTCAGCTCGTCATCGACGATGGTCGCGGCGAGGCAGAACTGCGCGTAGGATCGATCGCCCAGTCCCAGCACGGCATAGCGCAGTTTTTTCAAGTCCGCCACCGCGCCGCCGGTCAGCTGCTCGAAAAATTTCTTCGCCATGTCCGGCGGATCGCCTTCGCCGTGGGTGGCGCTGATGAATACGGCGGGTTCGTCGAGCGCAGCCAAATCCTCCACCCTCACGCGGCTTAAAGGAGTGGATTTCGCCTTAAAGCCTCGCGCCTTGGCGGCTTTCTCCAGGCTCTGCGCGATGCCCTTGGCGTTGCCGGTTTCGGTGGCGAAATAAATATGCAAGGTGGGCGCGCTCGCCTGCTCCTGCGGCGCGGCTTCGCCCGCGGCGCCGTTAATGTAACCGGCGAGCCAGATGCGCTGGTCACGGTTCAGCGACGCCATCAGCTGGTCGAGCAATTGCTTCTGGCCGTTATCCAGCATGGATGTCTCCGCTTAACCGCATCACTTTCCCGTCCTGCACATGGAGGCCGCATTCCTTTTGGTCTTCCTCCCACCACCAGCGCCCGGCGCGGATGGGTTCGCCCGGCGCAATCGCGCGCGTGCACGGCGCGCAGCCGATGGAAGGGAAGCCTTGCTCATGCATGGGGTTATAAGGCACATCATGCGCTTTGACAAACGCCATGACGCTCTCGAACGCGGCATCCGCCAGAGGATAGAGCGCCACGATATTCCTGCCTGCATCCCACAAACCGAACGGCAATTCACCCCTGGACTCGGAATGCTCGCGCCGTACGCCGCTAATCCAGACATCTGTGTTTTGCAATGCACGGGACAGCGGCTCGACTTTGCGGATGTGGCAGCAGGTTTTGCGGTTCTGGACGGAAGCATAAATGCTGTTGATGCCGCGCTCGGTGACGAATTGCTGGATGGCTCCTGCATCCGGGTAATAGGTTTCGATAGGAATCCCGTAGCGTTCGCGCGATTGCTGATG
>CAZCPY010000281.1:0-686 GCA_964499865.1 uncultured Rhodobacterales bacterium
GGTAGAGCGCGAAGAGCTGGAACACCATCGCGATGTCGCGTTCGCGCGGGCGACGGTAGGTGACGTCGGCGTCGTCGAGGCGGATCTCGCCGGAGGTCGGGAACTCGAGCCCGGCGAGCATGCGCAGCGTCGTCGTCTTGCCGCAGCCCGAGGGGCCGAGCAGCACGACGAAGCGGCCGTCGTCGAAGCGCAAGGTCGAGTCGCGCACCGCGACGAAGTCGCCGAAGCGCTTGTGCAGGTTCGTGATCTGGATGGCGGCCATGGCTATTGCGGAAGCTTTCCGGCGATCGAATAGCCGACGACGCCGGCGAGCAGCACGACGAACGAGTAGCTGAAGACGTCCATCGAGAACGGCTGCATCAGCATCACGAGGCCGGTGCCGATCAGCACCATCGAGACGATTTCGGAGGGTTTGCGGCGCAGCTTCATTTCCGCTCCTTCACTTCCTGATCGCCCCGAAGGTGATGCCCCGCAAGAGGTGCTTGCGCAGCAGCACGGTGAAGACCAGCACCGGCAGCAGGAACAACGTCGTGCCGGCGGCCATCGCCGGCCAGTCGAGGCCGCCCTCGCCGATGATGGTCGGAATGAACGGCGGCGCGGTCTGCGCGGTGCCGCTGGTCAGCAGCAGCGCAAACGCGTATTCGTTCCACGCGAAGATCAGGCAGAAGATCGCGGTGGCCACGATC
>CAZCPY010000281.1:696-1508 GCA_964499865.1 uncultured Rhodobacterales bacterium
GTGGTGGCGATGCCGGTGGCGGCCTGCGGCAGCACGACCTTCACGAAGGCCTGGAAGCGGGTGTAGCCGTCGACCATCGCGGCCTCCTCGTACTCGCGCGGGATCTCGTCCATGAAGCCCTTCAGCAGCCAGACCGACAGCGACAGGTTGACCACCGTGTAGAGCAGGATCAGCCCGAGGTGGGTGTCGTTCAGCCCGAGCGCGCGGTACATCAGGTAGACGGGAATGGCCACCGCGATCGGCGGCATCATCCGCGTCGACAGGATGAAGAACAGCCAGTCGTCCTTGCCCGGGATGCGGAAGCGCGAGAAGGCATAGGCCGCGAGCGTGCCCAGCACCACCGACAGCAGCGTCGAGCCGAAGCCGATCAGCAGCGAGTTGAGGTAGCGGTCGCCGAAGCGCGACGGGCCGGCGAGGATCATCTGCTGGTCGCGCGCGGCCTGCTCGATCCAGTCCTTGGGCGGCGGCAGCGCCGCCAGGTCCTCGGCCGACACGCGCGAGCGGGTGGTGAACAGGTTCACGTAGCCGATCAGCGACGGCTCGGCGACGAGCTTGGGCGGGTAGGCGATCGCGTCGCTGGGTGTGCGGAAGCTGGTCGCGAAGATCCACGCGAGCGGGATCAGCGACAGCACCGCGTAGGCGATCACGACCACCGCCGCGAAGGTCTTCGCACGCCGTGTCGGCTCCAGCGGGGAATGCGGTTGCGACTTCATCGCTGCTTCATCCGCTCGAGGAAGCGCACCGTCACCAGCGACAGCCCGTAGATCGCGACGAACAGGATGATCGCCAGCGCCGAGGCATAGCCGGTGCGC
>CAZCPY010000281.1:1518-1947 GCA_964499865.1 uncultured Rhodobacterales bacterium
GCTCTCGAGATGCGTGATCGACGCGAGCTCGGTCACCGACCCCGGCCCGCCGTTGGTCAGCTGGTCGACCAGGTCGAACATCTTGAAGTTCTCGATCGAGCGGAACAGCAGCGCCAGCACCAGGAAGGGCATCACCATCGGCACGGTGATCCGCCAGAAGGTGGTCCAGGCCGACGCGCGGTCGATCTCGGCGGCTTCGTACAGATACGGGGGAATGGACCGCAGCCCCGCGAGCAGCAACAGCATCACGTAGGGCGTCCACATCCAGGTGTCGACGAGGATGATGGCCCAGGGCGACAGCTTCGTGTCGCCGAGCATCGTGAACACGCCCAGGTCCGCGACCGCGTTGACGATGGCGTTGAAGATGCCGTACTGCGGCTCGAAGAAGTACTTCCAGAACGTGCCGACCACCGCCGGCGCCAGCATCAT
>CAZCPY010000282.1:0-1916 GCA_964499865.1 uncultured Rhodobacterales bacterium
ATAAGACACTGCGCATCTGGGATGCCCAAACCGGTCAACCCATCGGCCAGCCTCTCAAAGGCCATGCCAGTGAGGTCTGGTCTGTAGCCTACAGCTCGGATAGTAAGCACATCGTCAGTGGAAGTGACGATAAGACACTGCGCATCTGGGATGTCCAAACCGGCCAACTCATCGGCCAACCTCTCACGGGCCATACAGATGGGGTCAGTTCTGTAGCCTACAGCCCAGATAGTAAGCGTATTGTCAGTGGAAGTTACGACAAAACACTGCGCATTTGGGATCCCTCTCCGGCAGTTTGGCTGGCGATCTCCTGCAATCGGCTCCAGTATCACCCCTTGCTGAATCGACCCGAAACTCTCATGAATGACCCAGAATTTTTTCAGGTGGCCCAACGCGCTAGAGCGGTCTGCCAGCAGCAAGTCTGGAAGCCTACGACTAGCACTGTCCCAGCTGTAGATACTAGGCTGAGTGCTACTCTGCATCGTACTTTGAGTCATTGAGTGGCTAATTCTCGAACTAGTCTGTCTTCATCCTCAATTTCCCTTGGAAGCAAGATAAATAAAGTCATCTTCTTTCAGACTTAGCACCTGCAAGTGATTTGTCTTTTTTTAGACTTCCAGTAAGAGAACAAACCCAACAAAAAAGCTCCCCTCGATAAGGAGCCTGTTTGCTTCACTGTAACTCTATTCTAAAAACTTGCTGATCGTCGCCTTTCTGCCTCCCCTGCCTGATTACCGATCTCCAGTATCACCGGACCATGAGAGCTTAAACGAACTTGCCCGGTATCTGGATGTCACCCCAGAGCAGCAAAAAGCTGCGAGCCTTTCCCGCTAATATCCCGAGTCTATTTCCCCTGCTGCTGCTTCACACTGGTGTCTGACCAAGGGGCGATCTTCCTGGGAGATGGCAGCAGGACTTAGGGACTACCAGACACAATAAAAATCCCGCTTCACAGCGGGAAATTATGACGTTGACTTTCTTTCAGACTTTGCATTTATAACCTACTAGCGGGTTTGTCTTTTCTAAATCTCTCTCAAGAAAGAATCAAGCTACGAAAAAAAGCCCGATCTATGATAGAACCCGGGCGGCAGTAATCTACACAAAGGATACATCCATACCAAAGGATCGCCTAAAAAAAGACCCCTTAGATTAGGGGTTTGGGGAACGTTTCCTTTATTTCTGTCATTTTAGCTGTCTAAATAAAAAAATCCCCACTAATAAATAGTGAGGAGGAGGGGTGTTGTTGTCTTTTCAGACCTTTCATCTATACCCTACTGATGATTTAATCTTTTCTAAATCTTTCCCAAGAGAGAACTATTCCAATGGAAAGAGCAGGGGTTGAGAATTGACGTTCCTAAAACACCTGCTGACAAGAAATCTTGTTATGAAGCAGGATTAAAGTTTTTTGCATTTAGTTTTCAGTTAACCTGCTCAACTTCAGCTAAGGCTGCTTCGTTGATGATATCCCAGTAAGGGCAAGTGGAAGGTTTCACTTCAATCCACACCTCAAAAAAATCTCTGTTATCAGCAATCACAGTGTAATCGCCTAACTTTCCTTGCGATAGCGCAATATCGACAGCAGTAGACCGTTTTTTTGCACAAAAAAAGAGAACATACAACCCTTGCTCATTGCGCAGCCCTTGTTGTACTACCCCGCCTAAGCAAAAGCTAAAGACATGATGTTCATGTCGGTCAATAAACATCGGTACCATCACAAAACTGAGAAGAACACTTTTGTATCATCCCATACATCGCTTGAAGGGAAAGTGTTAATTACTACTGAGAGGAAAAGTGGTCGCCTTGGCCATTCTTGTTAGAGACTGCAACTGTCATCCCAGGCACTAATCCCCAACTTTGGGATTAGCAATAAAAAAGCCCCCTCTATGGAGGGGGGGCTTAGTGGTGCAGAAAAGTCT
>CAZCPY010000283.1:0-1909 GCA_964499865.1 uncultured Rhodobacterales bacterium
AGGTTGAGGGGTGGTTGAGGTGACAATGCGAGAGGCTCTAAATCCCGATAAGGCAAGGCAGCAAAGTCTCTGCCTTCCAGTTGTAATGGGTCTGGTTGCCCCTCCAGTGCTGGGTAAGCTTCTTGTCCACTCAATAGTGGAATCAGTTCTCCCTCTAAAACTGGCTGCTTTTGTCCTTCCTCTACTTCAATATCAATTCGAGGAATTGCGTCTGGTTGCTGCCAACTATTTTCTAAATGAATTTTGGAGAGCAATCGGGCGATCGCCTCATAAACCTGATTCACATCGTGCTGCACCCGATGGGCGGCACCTGCATCAATAAAAACCATGCGCTCACCTCTTAACCTTTAATTTGCCGTTGGCGATTGTCGTTTCTTCCATCGGTTGCGGCAGGATTCGCTCAGCTTCAGCCTCCCGTTCCTCAATCATGCGTTCGGTGTAGACCCGCAATTCATCCCGCGTCAATTTCGGCTGAGGGCTGCGCTCGGCAAGCCGTCCTTTCACCTTGTCATTCCACAATTTGCGGGCTTTATTTTGTCGTTGCTCAATCGCTTCTGTCAGTTTGATTTTCTGTGCGATCGGGATGCTGACCTCATCTTTTCCGGCGATCGCTGGGTTGATCAAAATACACTTACCTGGAGCCAGTCTGAGAAACTGGTCAGGACTGAATAATTTGCGGGTGCGTTCGTTGTCTGAAATGTTAGTGCTGGCTTTTCCACCGCTGTGCCCTTTTGATTTTTGCTTCAGTGCCAGATGTTCATCTCCGATGTAATCGCTTGACCATTGGGCTGATTTCAACTCTTGCGGGTTAAACCAGGCTTTTGTCGCACAGTTGGACAGAATCGTTCGTGACATTGCTTCGCCATAGCGTTGCTCCAATTGCCCAAAATCCTGATAGCCCATGATCGTAATTGCTCCTGCCGATCGCTGGGTGGCAAATGCAGTTGCCAGGTCAATCCCAACGGTTGGGGCTTCGTCGAGGATGAACACAAACGGGTCTTTACGAGCGATCGCTACATTGCGATCAAGGATCATTTGCATAATGCCTGTGAGGAAGGGAGCCAGGGCGGTTTTAATGGCTTTATCCATGCCAATCACCACCAGCTTTTTGCCCTCAAGGGTTAATGGAATGGTAGTTTTGCCACAAAAAGCGTTTGCCAATCCAGGTGTCGTAAAGGGAACAAATAGGTTTTGAGCAGTTCCCCGGATGCTATCAGCGGTCTTCTCACTGCCAGCAACCGAAAGGTATTGAGAGAAGGTATTTTTGGTTAATTTACTAAGCTCTGGAGAATTTTGAATGCGTTTAGGAAGGTCAGTCATCGACAAAATGACCTGACACATCATCATGTCTGGAAAGCGAGTTTGTTTTGCCAGAAGCAGCACTGCCTGAATCAGCAAGTCTCCTGCGATCGAGAAGAACGGATCGTCTGACGCATTTTTGTGTTCCGATCGCATACAGTTGTGCATGACCGAAGCAAGCTGTCGGGCTGCCATGCCGTCCATATCGTCGATTAAAAAGTCCAGGGGATTGCAGATCTCTTATTCCGCCATTCCAGGCGCAAAGACATGCACCTCGTAACCAGCTTTTGCGGCAGTAGGCAAAACAACCGAAACCAAGCTGTCATTAGGTTCTGTGTATTTGAAGTCGTAGACGAATGTAGGCATTTCTTGCTCGATCGCAGACTGAGCGATCGGCAAAACCATACTAGCAGTCTTACCGGAACCCGCCCCTCCAGAAATCGCTACGCCCCTTTGAGCATCCGGTAGATACAGGGAGTTGTAGATTTTGAAAGCAACCACATTATGCTTTCGGGCTTTAATTTGCTTGAGAGCCTTACGACGAGCTGCTGCTTTTTCCCGACCTCCAGCAAACCGTGCCGTTGCCAACTGCCCTTTCTTTCTCCCACCC
>CAZCPY010000284.1:0-1892 GCA_964499865.1 uncultured Rhodobacterales bacterium
CGACCGAGACGGCTGGCATCACGCTCATGCGCGGCGACCCGCGGCTCGTGGCGGATTCACTGGACATCTCGCGCCGTACCTACTCGAAGATCAAGCAGGGCCTGTTCTGGGCATTCGGCTACAACGTGCTTGGCATCCCGCTGGCCGCGCTGGGGATGCTGAGTCCCGTCATCGCTGGCGCGGCGATGGCCTTCAGCAGCGTGAGCGTCGTGGCCAACGCATTGACGTTGCGGCGCTGGCAGGGTGCCGCTGACGCGCCGGCCGCGCAGCGCCCGGAGCAATCGCAGCCCGTGGCCGTGTCAGGGAGCACCAGATGAGCATGAACATCGGCGAAGCGGCGAAGGCCTCGGGGGTGTCGGCGAAGATGATTCGCCACTACGAGAGCGTCGGGTTGTTTCCGGAAGCGGCACGAACCGAGTCCGGCTACCGCCAATACACGGACAAGGAAGTCAGCACGCTGCGCTTCGTCCGCCAGTCGCGCGACCTGGGCTTTTCCATTGAGCAGATTCGCGAGTTGCTCGGGCTGTGGCAGGACCGCAAGCGTCCGAGCCGCCAGGTGCGCGCGTTGGCGCAGGCCCACATCGAAGAACTGGATGAGAAGCTCGAGGAGCTCCAGTCCATGAAGGCGACGCTCGAGCACCTCGTGCATTGTTGTCATGGGGACGATCGGCCCGATTGCCCGATCATCGACTCGCTGGCGCAGGAACGAAGCGAACGGGAGAGGCGTCCTGTGGGAGAGACCGGAAAAAGCCGTCGCGGGACAACTGGGCTGCGGGCGGGACGACGCGGGCGCGCGACCGCCTGACTGCGCGTGCCGGCATTGGACAAGAGGACCGAGTCATCGTTGGCCCCCAATGCCACGGCTAGAGAATCCGCAGATCGCCGACGAGTCTCGTTCGGCGTGCGCGCCGCTTCGTAATCTCTTCGTCCTCCCGCGACCAGCCAAAGGAACCACCCCAGAACCAGAAGTCCCCTGCAAGCCGGATGAACCGGACCTGACCAAGGACGCCGGTGAACTCGATGGCGCCCTGATCCTGCTCGAAGTCAAAGACGATGCGGTGGACGCCAGCCCGCAGGCGCATCCGGACCATGGACTGGGGCACGGTCTCGATGGGGCGCGAGTCATCCCCCGACACTGCAACGAGGTGGCGTGTGTCTCCCCAACCGCTGCGTACCACGTAGACGGTCAACGCATCGGGATCGGCCTCGAAGCGTTTGGCCTCGGCCTCGACTTCGAGGCCGGGTGTCGACTGCGAAGTGCAGACAATCGGGCGCTTCCGGACGTTTCTATAACAGTAAGGGCCGCCGCGCCGGCTGATATTTCGCTCCGTACTGGCACAACCCAGCAGTACCAGCGACGTTGCCGATGCGGCGAGCAACAGGATGCGCCGACGTGCAATCACGGTGCGCCCCCAGGCGTTGCTACTGGCGCTTGTCTGCGTCGGGCTTGGCGGTCGCCACGGGTTCGTTCGAGCACCAGCCGCGACTGCTGGTCCGGCAGCGCCACGTGCCGTCCCGCATCGCCTTTTCGACCTCCGCGCGGACCTGTTCTCGCGTGAGCGCTGCGGGCCGGGCCGGCTCGGTCGTGTTGGCGCCAGCGGGCGTGCCTTGCGCCATCTGGTGTTGAGCCGCTGCGAACATCGGGGAGCCGACCATGATGGCGGCGGCCGCAAGCGTGCGGGTGACTGTGAAGATGGAGCTTCTGCGCATGGTGAACCTCGTCAGTTTGTTGATGAATGCGAGGCTTCACTCTAGGGACCGCGTGCTGACCAAATGCGGACCGATAGATGACCAACTCGTAATCGAGGCGACGAAACGGCTGGTGGACAATGTGTCCATGAAAATTCTCGTGATCGAAGACGAGGTCCGCTTGGCGGAATACCTGAAAAAGG
>CAZCPY010000285.1:0-1889 GCA_964499865.1 uncultured Rhodobacterales bacterium
AAGAGTTTCTGCGGGTGCGCTTCCGCAAGGACGGCGTATTACGGGAAGCCTTTGAACCTTTCCCCAAGAAAATTATTCCTGCTGTGACTGCTCGTTTCAAGATCATTGCCCAGTTAGATATTGCGGAGCGACGGGCACCTCAGGATGGGCGGATTCGCCGCATCTTTGATGGCCGGAAAATTGACTTCCGGGTCAATACACTACCCAGCCGCTATGGGGAAAAGGTGGTGTTGCGGATCCTGGATAACTCCGCTACCCAGCTTGGTTTAGATAAGCTGATTTCTGATCCCGAATCGCTGGCGATCGTTCAAGAGATGGTGCGACGGCCCTTTGGCTTAATTCTGGTAACAGGGCCTACTGGTTCAGGTAAAACCACGACTCTCTATTCGGCACTGGCGGAACGCAACGAACCGGGTGTCAACATCAGTACAGCAGAAGACCCGATTGAATACACTCTCCCCGGCCTCACCCAGGTGCAGGTAATCCGGGAAAAGGGTATGGACTTTGCGGCCATTCTGCGGGCGTTCCTGCGGCAAGACCCGGACGTGATTCTGGTGGGTGAAACGCGCGACCGGGAAACAGCAAAAACGGCAATTGAAGCTGCTTTGACCGGACACCTGGTCTTGACGACGTTGCATACGAACGATGCAGCAGGGGCGATCGCTCGTCTGGATGAAATGGGTGTTGAACCATTCATGGTGTCAGGTGCCTTGATTGGGGTGGTTGCCCAGCGTCTTATGCGGCGTGTTTGTAGCGATTGTCGTATTTCCTACACTCCGTCCCGTGAAGAGTTGGCCAGGTTTGGCCTGTCTGCTTCCCGTGATGGCGAACTGAATCTATATAAAGCAAATACGTTGCAGCCCCACGAAATCCAGGAAGCCAAAGCGAAAAATCAGATCTGTCAGAAGTGTGGTGGTATCGGCTATAAGGGCCGCTGCGGTGTCTATGAAGTGATGCGTGTGACGGAGCGTCTGCAAACGTTAATTAACCAGGGCGCACCCACCGAATCAATTAAAGAGATAGCTGTCGAGGAAGGGATGCAAACTCTCCTGGCCTATAGCTTGAATCTGGTGCGTACCGGTCAAACGACATTGGAGGAAGTGGAACGGGTAACATTCACCGATACCGGGTTAGAGTCAGAGTTACGGGCGAAACGCAAGACGTCTTTGACTTGTCGCACCTGTACTGCTGAGTTGAAGCAGGAATGGTTAGATTGCCCATACTGTATGACTCCCCGTTTCCAGGATTAAAGGTTTACCTTGAAACTCTCATAGCCGTAATGGGTAGACTAGGGTTTCGTAGACCAGACTCGCAAATGAATCTTCCTGATTCTTGGGGCTCGGCTTAGGGGAAGCGCTAGCACTCTCGTCGCTGGCACTCTCTAGAGTTAGCCCAAGATTTAACGCCATCCAGCCAGACTAAACTGACGACCAATCGCTAAAGGAGCAAGCCTCATGGAGTTGATGATTGAAGACCTGATGGAGCAGTTAATCGAAATGGGCGGCTCCGATATGCATTTGACAGCAGGTCTTCCCCCCTACTTCCGCATCAGCGGACATTTGCAGCCCATTGGTGACCAGGCGCTGTCTGCCGAGGAGTGCCAACGGTTGATTTTCAGTATGCTTAACAACACACAGCGGAAAAACCTGGAGCAAAACTGGGAACTGGACTGCTCTTACGGTGTCCGTGGTTTAGCTCGCTTCCGGGTCAACGTTTACAAAGACCGGGGTACCTACGCTGCCTGTCTCAGGGCGCTCAGTTCCAAAATTCCTAATTTTGAAAAACTGGGGTTGCCCGATGTGGTGCGGGAAATGTCGGAAAAACCCAGAGGTCTAATATTGGTAACGGGGCCCACCGGTTCTGGTAAAACGACGACCCTCGCGGCGATG
>CAZCPY010000286.1:0-1878 GCA_964499865.1 uncultured Rhodobacterales bacterium
GCCTTGACCTTCATGTCCTCGAACACCGCCTCGACCACCAGGTCGCAGCCTTTCAGCGCGGCGTAGTCGGTGGTGGCCGTGATGCGGGCGAGGGTTTCGGCCTTCTTCTCGGGCGTGACCTTCCTGCGCTGCACGCCCTTGTCGAGCAGCCCCTCGGAATGGGACTTGCCGCGGTCGGCGGCGTCCTGCGTTGCGTCGATCAGCACCACCTCGATCCCGGCACTGGCGCTGACATAGGCGATCCCCGCTCCCATCATCCCGGCACCAAGGATGCCCAGCTTCTTCACCGACTGGTCGGCGATGCCCGCAGGTCGCACCGCGCCCTTCTCCAGCGCCTCCTTGTTGATGAAGAGCGAACGGATCATCGCGCCGGAAGAGGGGTTCATCAGCACCGACGTGAACCACCGCGCCTCGATCTTCAGCGCGGTGTCGAACGGCACCAGCGCGCCCTCGTAGACCGCCGAAAGCAGCGCCCTGGCCGCGGGATAGACCCCCATCGTCTTGGCAAGCACCATGGCGCTGGCGCCGACAAAGGTCATGAAGCCCGCCGGATGATAGGGCGCGCCGCCCGGCATCTTGTAGCCCTTGTCGTCCCAGGGTTTCACCAGGTCGGCGTCCCGGGCGCCCAGGATCCATTCCCTGGCGCGCGCCAGCAGGGCCTCCGGCGCCACCACCTCGTCGATCAGCCCGGCAGCCTTGGCCTCTTTCGGCGAGGACAGCTTGCCTTCCAGCAGGAAGGGGGCCGCGGCCAGCACCCCGAGCTTGCGCGAAAGGCGCGTGGTGCCGCCGGCGCCCGGAAAGATGCCGACCATGATCTCGGGCAGGCCGATCTTCGCCTTCGGATTGTCGGCCGCGATGATGCGGTGGCAGGCGAGCGGGATCTCGAACCCGATACCAAGCGCGGTGCCCGGCAGCGCGGCGACGATGGGCTTGCCGCCCTTCAGCGTCTTCGGGTCCATCCCCGCGCGCTCGATCTTGCGCAGGATGGCGTGCATCCGCATCACGCCGTCGAAGATCGCCTGCGCACCGCCCGCGTCGCGCATCCCGGCGATCACGTTCAGGTCCATGCCGCCTGCGAAATCGCTCTTGCCCGAGGTGATGATGACGCCCTTGACGGCCGGGTCAGCGAGGCAGCCGTCGATCAGGGCGTCAAGCTCGGCGAACCCGGCCAGCGACATCACGTTCATCGATCTGGCAGCGACGTCCCAGGTGATGGTGGAAATGCCGTCGGCATCGGTGGTCTGGGTGAAATCGGTCATCTGCGGTCCTTTCGGGATGCGGGAGGCCGGCGGGCTTGCGTGCTTGGCGGGTGGGCGGGCGGGGCGGTCATCGCGGCCCGGTCCAGTCGGTGCCGTCCCGGTGGGTGAAACGGGCCGCACCTCCGACGGTCTCGATCATCATGTCCACGTCGGAATAGGTGACCACCTCCTGCGGGGCCCTGGTGCCGATGACGAGAAAGCGCGCCTCGGCATCGGTGCGGTTCTCGAAACAGTGGCCGTCGGCGCGGCCGGCCGGAAAGGCGGCGCAGTCGCCCGCCCGCATCACCGTCGGGCCGGCATCGAGGTGCAGGAGGCATTCGCCCTGCGTCACCATCACGAATTCGTCTTCGTGCCGGTGCCAGTGGCGCAGCGACGACCGTGCACCGGGCGCCAGGATCACCAGGTTGGCGCCGAACTGCGTCAGGCCCCCCGCCTCGCCCAGGCGCAGCGACGAGCGGCCCGCCATCATCTCCCGGTAGGGCGAAGGATAAGATCGAGCCGGTCCGCACCGGCGCAGCGTCGAGGTCGATCTTCATCACACCCTCTCGATGATGGTGGCCGCCCCCATGCCCGACGCAACGCACAGCGTGGCAAGGCCCACGCCCTGGCCCGTGCGTTC
>CAZCPY010000287.1:0-1188 GCA_964499865.1 uncultured Rhodobacterales bacterium
GCATGACATTCACCAACGAAGAAGGTGAACAGGACGAAGAAGACCTCACCTACAACCGCCAGGACTTTGATGCCACTACCTCCAACAAGCAACTCAACTTTGTGCAGCACATCCGCTCCATGCTGAAAACGACAGGTAAAGCTGCGATCGTCCTACCTGATAATGTGCTGTTTGAAGGCGGAGCCGGAGAGAAGGTCAGACGAGCACTTTTGACTAAAACCGACCTGCATACCATCCTCCGCTTACCCACAGGAATCTTTTACAAACAGGGCGTGAAAGCCAACGTCCTCTTCTTCGACAACAAACCTGCTGCCAAAGAACCCTGGACAAAGGAAGTTTGGTACTACGACTTCCGCACCAACATCCATTTCACCTTGAAGAAGAATCCTATGCAGAAAGCAGATCTGCAAGACTTCATCGACTGCTATAACCCGCAAAACCGCTTCAAACGAGAGTCAACCTGGTCTGAAGCTAATCCAGAAGGGCGCTGGCGCAAGTTCACCTACGAGGAGTTGATTGCCAGGGACAAAACCAGCCTGGACATCTTCTGGCTCAAAGACAACAGCCTCACTGATTTAGACAACCTTCCCGATCCCGATGTCCTGGCCCTCGAAATCGTCGAGAACATTGCAGCTGGATTGGAAAACTTCAAGGCGATCGCTACAAGCCTTCAGAAAAATCAGTAGCACTTACGCTCTTAAATGTGAGAAGAAGGAGGGCGGTTGCTTTCCTTCTTCTCACATTTAACTAATAGCAATCATCTAACGAGCTTTCGCGAAAACTTTTATTCCTTCAGATGCAAGTTTGCTACCACTGGATGCTACTCCTAAAGCTGGGCAAAATGCCGCAGCCATAGCCGCAGGTGGGAAGACCATCGTAGCTACAGTGTCCAAGGCATAACAAGCTGCCGCGCCTCCGATTGCATAACCACCAACCGTAAGAAATCCTCTTTTAATACTGCTGCCTAAACTGTTCGATGTGTCAGGGCCATCGTTATACCCATTTACCAGCGGGTACGGATTGACATTAACTGTGTTGTTGTTTCCCAAAATGTTGATGGGCGAACCAGCCGTTGAATTATTAAAGCCAGAGAGTGCATAGGCAGGCTGGGCAATACCCGAAACCGCCAAAATTGTAGCTATGACGAGTGCAATTAAACCTCGCACCATGGGAGATCCTCCTTGAGAG
>CAZCPY010000287.1:1198-1876 GCA_964499865.1 uncultured Rhodobacterales bacterium
TTTGGAATTAGTTCTTGGAATCTTTCAAAGTTAGGTATCTAACTTGAACAGCACAGTGATAGCTAGTGGCAGCAGAAGTATGAAAGGACCCTTTCGAGCAAAAGGACACTGATATTCCTAATTCCGACCAAACTGTGTAACTTTTGGTAATGCTAACAATTTTGATACAAGTGTGGTAATTTTTCCCACTTTTACTAAAAATGATGTCACTAGGTTTGTTTAAAACTCTAAAAGACAAGCTAGATAAAGATATTAGGGCTTAAACTGAGACAGTAAACTCCGTGGCTAGGTTCGGTAAACCGATCTACTCTTCCAAAAAAATACGTAGGAAAATTTTTATCAAGCAAGATTTGATACAGGCGTTTCTGCCAAGCAAGAACTTTACCATTAAGGAGAAATAGATTATGAGGGAAGCTGGATTATACGCAGCCGGAGGTGCTCTTGCTGGAGCAGGAGTCTCGGCAACGATTGGGGGTATGGGTTTAGCAGCTATGGGAACTGCCGTTGGAATTGGAATGGCTCCGGTCGCTGCCGCTGGAGCGGTAGTTGGACTAGCTATCTTCGGTTTAACAAGAGCAATTCAGGGTTAGTACCTAATTTGGGGTAGTTGTACGCTGCAACTATCCCAAAGTGTGGAGCCTAGCTGAGATCGTGGCCAATCCTGCGGTTGTTTCTTGA
>CAZCPY010000288.1:0-1865 GCA_964499865.1 uncultured Rhodobacterales bacterium
TGTAGAAGGTCACCGGCATGCCGTAGTCGGTGAACATCAGGAAGGTCAGCGTGCGGGCCCTGATCTCTGCCTCGGGCACCAGATGGCGCACCAGGGTCTGGAAGAAGGTCTCGTCCGGGATCCAGGTGGTGGCGAAGAACCGCAGCACGTCCCGCCGCTTGCGCAGGAATTCCAGCACCGCCTCGACGGTGCGGCGGCGCAGGCACCACCATTGCGACCCGATCATCATCTGGATGTCGCCCGGAACTTTGCGCGCAAGGCCAAGCCGCCGCTGCAGGTTCATCGAGGCGTAGAAGGCCGCCTTGGAGGTGCGTTCGTTGAACCAGTGGCGGTAGATCAGGCGTTCATCCTTGATCCCGGTCTTGATCCAGTCCGACTTGAAGAAGTCGAAGCTTTCGATGAAGTCCGCATCCTCGCGGTCAAGGTAGGCGTGCGCGTATTCGGCCGACTTGATCGGCATGCAGTCGCCCGACAGCATGTAGAAATGCGTGGCCCGCGGAAAGGCGTCCACCGCGGCGCGCACGGCCTCCAGCGTGGCGGCGACGAGGCTCCATTCGCCCCAGCCGCACTTGTGCCGCCGCCGCGCGAAGGTCACCGCCGGGTTGGGCGACAGCGCCTCGTGGATGCGGGCGAAATCCTCGGCCCTGGCGCGTCCGTCGAAGTGGATCGCCACGTAGTCGCCCGCCTGCGTCAGCCGCCGGGCCTGGGCGACGATGCCCTCCGGGTCCTTGTGGCACAGAAGGATGTAGGCGATCCTGGACATGAAGCGGAAACGATCCCTGCCGCGCGACGGTCACTGTTTCCGTAAACTGCTTTAGCCTTCCTTGAAAAGACAGGTTTTGTTTGCTTTTTTCTGCAACAACGCCCGGCAAGGGCGAGGCAGGCAGGCACCAGGGCAGGAGAGGCGCATGGGGTTCCCGGGAACCTGGATGACGGAAAGCGGCAGCGTCATCTACCGCGTGGTGCCGAAATGCGCCTGCTCGTCGATCGGGCAGATCATGTTCTATTCCGACCACGGCCGCTTTTTCGACGGCGACATCCACGACGCCACCGAAGGCCTGCACAAATGGGCGATCGAGACCAGCCAGCCGCTGATCGAAAAGGCGGTCAAGGCGCGCCGGACCTATGCCTTCACCTGCGTGCGCAACCCCTACACGCGGATCCTGTCGTCGTTCTTCGACAAGATCTGCGGCATCCAGCGCAACGGCAAGCGCTACCGCGGCAACCTCGTGCCGCTGCTCACGCAGAAATACGGCGTCGACGTGGGCGGCCCGGACGGCACGGCGGAATTCGACCAGATCGCCAGCTTCCGCCGCTTCCTGCTGTTCGCCCGCGACACCATCCGCTGGAAGAAGCCGATGGAGCCCGACATTCACTGGTCGGCGATGACCGGGCACATCTCGACCTACATCGTCAACGGCGGCCGCTATGACGCGATCTTCTTCACCGAGGCTTTCGATGCGGGCATGCGGGGCGTGCTCGACCACATCAAGGTGCGCCACAAGGTGGAGCTCAAGAAGATCCCCAGGTTCAACGAAAGCGAAGGCCACGGGCCGAAGCGGCTGCACCCGGTCGAGGCCTATTTCGACGACCTGTCGCGCCACCTGATGTGGGAAATCTACAAGCGCGACTTCCAGCTGTTCCGCTACGATTTCGACAACCCGGCCAACAAGATGCCGCTGGGCGAGGTCGACCTGGCCGAGATCCACGCCAAGCTGGGGGAGTAGACGGACGCGTCCGCCGCGAACCTGGCCGCCGCCCGCGGCCGCGCGCGACAACGCGTGCCGAAAGCGGCGCTTCCCTCCCCCCTCGTGGGGGAGGGAGAGGGTGGGGGGGCGCCCGGCCGGTCGCGCGGACCCCCCTCC
>CAZCPY010000289.1:0-1864 GCA_964499865.1 uncultured Rhodobacterales bacterium
CGTTATGCGGCGCCGCGGATGCCGTGCAGACAACGATGGCGAAGCGTTCTGACGTTGCCGGACAGCCTCTCAAAGTCGGAGACCGTGTCCGAGTTCTCGGAGTTCCCGATCTCTCCGGAATGAGGCCGTCGTCTCGAACAACGACGAATCGGATTTTCCTGCGCCTGGTTGGTAGCTACCGCAAGATCGCAGGGTTCAACTCGTTGGGGATGGCGGAGCTCGAGTTTAGATTCCGGAAGAGTCCAGATGCCGGATTGCATTCTGTATGGATCGAGACGCGGCTGCTGAGGCGTTCCCGATCGTCGCTCGCGAGTCGGAAGTCAAAAACCCTTTGATCCAATTGACGAGCAAGGATGCCGCGGCGCCGCATAACCAGCGGCTGCAGACGGACGAGCCTTGGACGAGCCCGTAGCGGGCTTCGCCGCCCGCTAGGCCTGCGGCCTCTGGGCCTTGGAAGCGGGCGGCTCGTGCGGCTTCGCAGCGAACTGTGTACCCTCGCCGAAACCCTTTAGCAACGGCTCGCCGCTGATCCGCGATCCGTTATGCGGCACGAACCAAGCCCAGTGAAAACGACCGTTCGTCATCTTGCACTCGTCCTTTCTTTCGCCGTCGCGTGCGCGACGCCGGAGAATTCCCCTGTGATTGAACCCGAGTTGATTCGCTCCATGTTCAGCAACATGAAGGACGAATATGGATGGGATCTATCAAAGCCGATGGTCTGGGGGTATTTCTTTACCAACAAGACGCCCGATGAACTCGAGCGGGCCGGGAATCTTTTGGAGCGCGACGGATATCGAGTCGTCGATATCTTCCTGTCCGAAAAGGAAGATCCCGCCGAGCCGGACCTCTGGTGGCTCCATGTCGAGAAAGTCGAAGTCCATACCGTTGAGAGCCTTCAGTCGCGAAATGAAGTCCTGACTGATTTCGCTTCCTCAAATCATCTGGATTCATACGACGGGATGGACGTCGGCCCAGTCAAAGATGTCGAGTAGGCGCCGCATAACAAGCCACTGCAGCGGACAATCCTTGGGCGTGCCCGTCCCGGCGTACGCCGCCCTTGATCCTCCGCCCTTCGGGCTCCGGAAAGGGCGGCTCGTGCCGCCTGGCGCCGATCCGTGTACTCTCGTCGGGAACTTCTAGCGCGGATCGCCGCTGAGCGGCCATTCGTTATGCGGCATCTTTGTGACGCTTCGCTGTACGATCGACGGAGACGATATCGAGCTCGCCGAGGCCGCGATCGGTGAACCTACACATCTGCTCGTGAACTCCAAGCTAGTCGACGATAAACCATTCAGAACCTTCGATGCCGAGTACATTTCATGGACGGCTTCTGTCGTAGGTCGCGATGGGTCCCGTCGTACCATCGATGTCTTGAAAGCCACGCAACCACTAGAGCATTGGTTCTATGTCTTCGTTGACGGATCTCTGAGATTCGATCAGTCCCGAGACGGCTCTCCGCTTCCAAGTCTTCCAGATTTTGAGTCCATCGATAACGTCCCCGCTCTGGCGAGAGTCGCAAAACTCTCCGCTTTGCTCACGATCGTGGTTCTGGTGATCGAGCTTATTTTTCTTGTTCTGTTGACGGCTCTGCGCTTCTACAATCGCGGGGACCTGGTCGCTCCAACGCCAGGCGAGGTGCTCGAAAGCTTAAAATTTGGAGCGATTCCCGTCGCCCTTTCTCCCCTCCTTCTTGCCGTAGTGCTGTACGAGCGATGGCGGCTGCGCAGATGGAAGCGCGCACGAGATTCGAAGCTCTGTACCCAAGACGCCGCATAACCAGAGAATGCAGCGGACGATCCTTGGTCGAGTCCGTCTCGGGCTTCGCCGCCCTCGATCCTCCGCGCTTCGCGCTCCGGAAAGGGCG
>CAZCPY010000290.1:0-1856 GCA_964499865.1 uncultured Rhodobacterales bacterium
GGCCAAAGTAGAGAAGCCAACCCAAATTACCTTAATTGGTAGTTTGACTGTGCAAGAACTGGCTGCGATGCTGCTTGTGCCGGAAACGGATATTATTCGTACCCTCTTCATGAAGGGGATTGCTGCAACGGTGACGCAAACCCTGGATGTGCCGACTGCCACGATGGTTGCGGAAGAACTGGGTGTAGAGGTTGAAACGGGTGAACGCGAAGCGGAAGCTCGTAAAGTGACTGAAATGCTGGATGTGACAGACCTGGAAAATCTCCAGCGTCGTCCGCCGGTCGTCACTATTATGGGTCACGTTGACCACGGTAAAACTACCCTGCTTGACTCCATTCGTAAGACGAAGGTGGCTCAGGGAGAAGCTGGCGGTATTACACAACACATTGGTGCTTATCACGTTGATGTGGATCATGGTGACACCGTTCAACAGGTTGTCTTTTTAGATACTCCAGGCCACGAAGCCTTTACAGCGATGCGGGCACGTGGTGCCAGGGTGACGGATATTGCGGTTCTGGTAGTAGCGGCCGATGACGGTGTGCGTCCGCAAACCATTGAAGCAATTAGCCACGCGAAAGCCGCAGAAGTTCCGATTGTCGTTGCGATTAACAAGGTTGATAAGGAAGATTCCCAGCCCGATCGCGTCAAGCAGGAATTGACTGAGTATGGCTTGGTTGCAGAGGAGTGGGGCGGCGATACCATCATGGTGCCAGTTAGTGCGCTAACGGGCGATAACCTGGATACCCTGCTGGAAATGCTTCTGCTGGTGGCTGAGGTCGAAGATCTCTACGCCAACCCCGATCGTCCGGCTAAGGGGACGGTGATTGAAGCCCACCTGGATAAGGCGAAGGGGCCCGTGGCTACCCTCCTGATTCAGAATGGCACGTTACGTGTCGGCGATGTCCTGGTTGCTGGCTCTGTATTTGGTAAAGTGCGGGCAATGGTAGACGACCACGGCCAACGGGTGAAGGAAGCAACTCCTTCGTTCGCGGTTGAGGTGCTGGGCTTAAGTGATGTTCCGGCAGCAGGTGATGAGTTCGATGTCTTTCTGGATGAGAAGGAAGCACGGTCAGTCTCCTCCAATCGTATGGATGAGCAGCGCCAGTCCCGTCTCATGCGGGCAATGGCTTCTCGTCCTGTCAGCTTGAATACTATCTCTGCGCGGGCACAGGAAGGTGAACTGAAGGAACTGAACCTGGTTCTGAAGGCGGATGTTCAGGGTTCGGTCGAGGCAATTTTAGGTGCCTTGAAGGAACTGCCCCAGAAAGAAGTCCAAGTGCGGGTCTTGCACGCAGCTCCGGGTGAGGTTAGTGAAACGGATGTTGACCTTGCTGCTGCCAGTAGTGCCGTAATCATTGGCTTTAACACCACCCTGGCAACGGGAGCGCGGCAGGCTGCCGATCAGGCTGGAGTAGATGTCCGTGAGTACAACATCATCTACAACCTGCTGGATGATATCCAGGCTGCGATGGAAGGCTTGCTGGAACCTGAACTGGTCGAAGAAACGCTGGGTCAGGCAGAGGTGCGAGCAGTATTCCCGGTTGGTCGTGGTACGGTTGCTGGTTGTTACATTCTCTCTGGCAAGGTTGTGCGTAACTCTAAAGTTCGCGTTCACCGTAATAGTGCGGTGATTCACGAAGGTAATCTGGATTCCTTGAAACGGATGAAGGAAGATGCGCGTGAAGTCAATACGGGCTATGAGTGCGGTATTGGTCTGGACAGTTTCAATGCCTGGGAAAATGGTGACATCATCGAGTCTTTCCGCATGATTACGAAGCGCCGTACATTGAGCAAGTAATCTATTTACGCAATAACCTGAAAAAGGCAACGGGGTGCTATTGTCCCGTTGCCTTTTG
>CAZCPY010000291.1:0-1855 GCA_964499865.1 uncultured Rhodobacterales bacterium
GCCTGGACCTGCACGTGATCCAGAAACTGGACGTGCCGGATAACGAGTACGGCGCGTATTGCCGCATGGTCGTGATGTTCAACAAGCACCGCATGTTCGGCGGGGTGGCGGGGGTCTAACCATGATCGTAAGAGCACAATTTCCTGACCTTTTCCTCACGTCGATGTTGCCGGCGCTGGAGGAGTTGATCTGGCAGAAGTTCGACCCGGAACCGCCCTGCTTCTCGAAGCTGTTCCGCGTGATGTCGAGCACCAAGAGCTTCGAACAGACCACGCAGCTTTCGGGCCTGGGGACGTTCTCCGCGATTCCTGAAGGCGGGGATATGGTCTACGATCAGCCGGTGCAGGGCTTCGACAAGACCTACATCCATACGCAGTATGGGTTGGGCTTCCGCATGACCCGCATCATGATCGATGACGACAAGTTCAGCATCGCGAAGAAGAACGCGACGGAGCTTGGGCGCGGCTCGCGCGAGACGCTGGAACTCCTGACCCATCAGGTCTGGAACAACGCCTTCACGGCCGGCAACTTCGCCGGGCCGGATGGTGTGGCGCTGTGTTCGGCGTCGCATCCGCAGATCAAAGTGGGCGGCGTCCAGTCGAACGTGCTGTCGGCGGCGGACCTCGACGTGTCCTCGTTGGAACTGGCCTTGACCGCTTACCGCGGCTTCAAGGATTCGGCTGGTAAGCTGATTCGGGTTACGCCGCAGACGCTGCTGGTTGCGCCGGCGAACGAGTGGAACGCGGCGGAGATCCTGTCGGGCTCGATGCGGAGCGACACGGCGAACAACACCGTGAACGCATTCAAGCACCGGGCGCCGGGCTTCTCCAGCTTCACCGAGTTTCTGTCGGACCCGTACCTGACGGACGACGATTCGTGGTTTATTCTGCCCGAGAAGTCGGAGATGGAAACGCGCTTCTACTGGCGCGAGAAACCCACCACGTTGCACGACACCGACTTTGACAGCCGGTCGGTGAAGACGGCGATGTGGATGCGGTTCAGCTACGGCTTCTCGGACTATCTGGGTATCTTTGGCGTCCCTGGCGCCTAGGTTCTCCTTTGCGGTTGATTGGGTGCTTCTCCCCTGGGGCCGGGTAACTGGCTCCAGGGCTTTTTTCCAGATGGAGGATTTATGGCACGAGGGACATTCCTGAACAAGTTGCGGATCAAGCCCGACCCGGAAGAGACGGGCAAACCGCTGGTCATCACCGACGCCAGCGGAAACACGGTGTTCGATGTGGAGCGCGGCGGGTTCGGGGCGTTGCGGTACGCCGAGGTGACGCTTACCAATGCGCAGATCAAGGCGCTGCGGGCCACGCCGGTGACGCTGGTGGCGGCGCCTGGCGCAGGCCGGATTCTGGAGTTCATCGCGGCGGTGTTTTTGCTCGACTACGGAAGCAATGCGCTGACCGAGACGGCCGACAACCTGCAGGTGAAGTACAACAACGGCAGCGGCGCGGCGGCATCCGAGACGATCGAGATGACCGGCTTCATCGACCAGACGGCGGACACGATGACGACGGCGCGGGCGAAGGTGGATGTGATCGTCGCGAAGTCCGGTTGCGAGAATCAGGCGCTGGTGCTGCACAACACTGGCGATGGCGAGTTCGGCGGCAACGCCGGCAACGACACGACGATGCGCGTGAAGGTGGCGTATCGCGTCCATCAGACCGGCTGGTAAGGAGTGAGCTATGGGAGCGGTTCATAGTTCGGCAACGGCGACGATCGCCAACGGCGAGACGGTCAGCGCGGCGGTGTACGTGGGGGCGAAAGCCCCCGTGTCGCTGGTGATGCCGGCGGCGTTCACCGGGACCTCGATGACGTTCCAAGGGAGCCATGACGGGGTGACGTATCA
>CAZCPY010000292.1:0-1001 GCA_964499865.1 uncultured Rhodobacterales bacterium
GGTGTACTACGGCACGAGCGACGGCTGGCTCCACGCGGTGGACCTGCGCACCGGGACGATGGCGGCGCGCTTCCAGACCGACGGCTCCAAGGAGAACGGCCCGCGCTACACCGACGAGAACGGCCGCTTGCGCACCGGGCTGATGTATCCCGACCGCACGCTCGATGGCATGATGATCGGGATGCGGACCATGCAATCGCTCGGCAGCGTCCTCTCGAGCCCCGTCGTCGTCGATGGCGTCGTGTACTTCGGGAGCACCGACGGGCATCTCTACGCGGTGCGCTGAGGCACCGCGTGGCGTGTCCCTAGTGCGGAGTGATCGGCCGCTCGATCGGTAGCGGTTCGGCGGGCCGACCGGCGGCGAGCCGCGCACTGAAGCGCTGGGCCTCGCTGATGCGCTCGACTTCGATAGCCACGGTCTCGATGGCGGCTTCGATCCGCGCGAGGCGCTGATCCGCATCGGCATCGGCCAGCGGCTTGCGGAGCTGCGCCATCTTCACGCGGAACTCGAGCACTGACCACGTGATGAAGGCCGCGGACGCGCAAAGCGCGACGAAGGCGAAGGCGACGGAGCGTCCATCCATGCGTGGGGTCTCCCGTGAGGGGTGCTCAGGTTCTACGAACGCGGGGTGCGTTCGGTGTCAGGGCGTGCTCGGACCACGGCGCGGCGCTTACTCGCGCCGAATCGAGTCGACCGGATCGGCCAACGCCGCGCGGCGCGCCGGCAACCAGCCCGCGAGCAGCGCCACGCCGCTGAACAAGAGCGCCACCGGCACGACGATGCCGAGTTGCAGCGGGGCCAATCCCAAAGACCCGGCCTGCAAGACCTTGGCGATGGCGGTGCCGCCGGCCGTGCCGATCACCACGCCGATGAGCACGAGCACGGCGGCCGGTCGCAGCACGAGCCACACGATGCTCCGCGGCGTCGCGCCGAGCGCGAGGCGCACGCCGACCTCGTTGGAGCGCCGCGCCACCGCGTAGGCGACCAGGCCCCAGAGCGC
>CAZCPY010000292.1:1011-1855 GCA_964499865.1 uncultured Rhodobacterales bacterium
CGAGCTGCACCGTGCCCGCCGCCGAGCCGACCAACTGCGTCATCCGCTCGCCGAGCAAGGCGAGCTGGAGATGCTCGTCCATCGGCTTGGCGCGATCGAGCACGCCGCGGCCGCCGGCCTCGCGCAGCGTGCGCTCGAGCGCCGCGAGCGTCTCCGGGCCGCCCCGGTACTGCGCGTGCACGACCATCCGCCACGGCGACCGTTGCCGGATGGGGAGGAACAGCAACGGCCGCACCGGCTCCGAGAGCGCGCGGTACTTGGTGTCCGCCACGACACCGACAATCTCCGTGTACGCGCTGTCCACCATCAGCGATTGGCCGACCACGGCGGTCGTGCCCCACACGGCCTTCGCCATCGACTCGTTCACAATGGCAACACGCGCCGAGCCGGGGCCATCGCGCATCTCGAAGTCGCGCCCCAGCACGAGGGGGATGCGCATCGCGGCGAAGTAGCGCGGCGCAACGGAATTGCCGAAGGCGTGCCACACGCTGTCGGCATTGTACACCTCGATTTCGCTCGAACTGCCGATCAGCGGAATGACCGTCGCGGCCGAGACATTCGCGAGGTCGTCGCGGCGCGAGGCCGCGTCGAGCAGGCGATCGACCACCGCGACCACTTCGGTGTCGGCCAGCGCCTCGAAGTGCGCCTCGACGATGGCGACGCCCGTGGTCGTGAAGCCCGGCTGCGTGGGATTGCCGCGGGCCATCGCGCCGGCGAACAGCGTCGCCACTACGAACAGCGCCACCGACACCGCGACTTGGGCGACAATCAGCGATTCCAGCGCTCCCGCGCGCGACCGCCGCCCGCTCGCGGTGCCTCCGCGCCCGCGCAGCCCGTCCGCCAC
>CAZCPY010000293.1:0-1849 GCA_964499865.1 uncultured Rhodobacterales bacterium
CTACGAAGGGTACCGCGAGGTGTTTGGGGATACGCAGTTGGTGACCGTGCCGACGGCGGCGATGAAGACGGGAGACTTTCGCGGCGTGGCAGCGAACGGAATTTTCGATCCGCTGACGACGGCGGCGAACCCGGCGGGCGGGGCGGCGGTGCGGCAGCGCTTTCCGAACGATACGATTCCGGCGAGCCGCTTTGACCCGATTGGCGCGGGGATGGCGCAGCTATGGCCGAATCCGCAGCGGGCGGGACTGGTGAACAACTTTGTGGCGAACCCGGTGAAGAAGTCGAGCCTGCACCGGGCGGACGGGCGCGTGGACCATGTGTTTGATGCGAACAACAATGCGTTCTTCCGCTACTCGATCGATAAAAGCATCATCACGATGCCAGACACGTTTGACAAAAATATCGGGGGCAACGAGGCGAGCTTCGCCGGAAACCTGGACGCGACGGGGCGGAATATTGTGGGCGCGTATACGCGCGTGATTTCGCCATCGACGGTGGGGGATTTCCGCTATGGCTACACGCAGTTCAATTCGTCGCTGATTCCGACGCAGTTGACGAACCCGATTTGGGCGCGGATTCCGGGGCGGGATGCGGGGGACCCGTTGCAGCCGTCGGCGCCGATTGTGGGGACGGCGGGCTATGCGGGATTGGGGAATGCGCGGTCGACGCCGCTGATCCGGAACCAGCACATGCACGAGGTGATTGCGAACATTTCGACGTTGAAGGGGAAGCACAATTTGAAGTACGGCGTGGACCTGCGCTTCCGGACGACGGGAGAGACGGCGTCGCCGCCGGGAGAGAGCGCGTTTGGGCGGTGGAATTTCGACCCGGCGTACTCGCGGAATCCGGCCTCGCCGGGCGGGACGGGCGACACGGTGGCGACGATGCTGTTGGGATTCCCGCTGGCGCTGCGGCGGGACGTGTTCCTGCCGGGGACGGCGACGTTGAATACGAACGAGATGAATTTTTACGTGCGCGATGAGTGGCGCGTGACGTCGAAACTGACGCTGAACATCGGGCTGCACTATGAAGTGAACACGCCGTTTGTGGAGAAGAAGAACCAATGGGTGAACTTTGACCCGGCGACGGGGCGGCAACTGGTGGCCGGGCGGGACGGCGTGAGCGATACGGGCAACATCAACACGGATTGGAAGGCGTGGGGGCCGCGGCTGAGCTTCGCCTACCAGGTGGACAAGAAGACGGTGTTGCGCGGCGGCTACGGGATTTTCTATGAGCCGCAGGGGAACTTCAACACGTCGATCCGGCAATTCCGGCAGCCTCCGTTCGGCTTTGTGGTGAACATTCCGTTCAGCGGCAACGACGTGCCGACGCGGCGGGCAGCGGACGGGTTCCCGATTACGACGCAGGTGCCGGACTTGACGCGGGGGCCGGCGTTTTATGCGCTGCGGGGCGTGACGCCGAATTACCGCAACGGGCAACTGCAGCAGTTTAATTTCAGCGCGCAGAGGGAAGTGGCGCGGGATACGGTGGTGACGCTGGGCTTTGTGGGTTCGGCGGGGGCGTTGTTGAGCTGGCAGCGGAACATCAATCAGCCGGACCCGGGAGCGGGCGGGATTGACGCGCGGCGGCCGTACGCGGCGACGCTGCCGGGCGTGACGGGAATTGCGTGGCTGGAATCGTCGGCGAATTCGGCGTACACGTCGATGCAGTTGAACGTGGAGAAGCGTTATGCGAAGGGGCTTTACCTGTTGAGCAACTGGACGTGGGCGCATGGGCTGGACAATGTGGGCGGGGACGGCGGGGCGAATGGTCCGGTGCCGCAGGATCCGCGGAACCGGCGGGCGGACTGGTCGAGTTCGAACTCGGACATGCGGCACCGGGTGAAC
>CAZCPY010000294.1:0-1822 GCA_964499865.1 uncultured Rhodobacterales bacterium
AGGCTGCCCCTTACGGTTCAGATAGGAGGGGTTCTTGCCACCAAAGCGCGGTAGGGGGTTCCCTGCTTTATCGGTGATGGTTGTCCCATCCTTGCGCCTCATGGGATAGTCCTGGGCACTATGGGCAGGTGCTACGGGAATTGGCGGCATTCCCTGGTCAATCAGCCACAGGATGGTGCTATTAATGCCCCCATTGGGACTGTACCCATCCCTGGTGGGAAGATGGGTTGCAAGTGCCCTCAATCGTTCTAGTCCGTCTTGATTGCTCTCTCTGCTGGGGGAAGTGTTGGGTCTGGATGCCCTTTTTAGTGTGGGAGGTCTGGAACCTCCCTGGTCTGATGCACTTATTCGGTGCCGATGCTTGAGGACAGGTCTGGGGAAGCGCATTTCTGGTGACTCATGATTAATGTTCCTGGTATTCGGGGGGCAACGAAGATTCACCCTGAGAGATAGGAGTAAGGGTGGGGGGATGAATTAGGGCGCAGTGCGATGGAGTTTGGGAGTGGGGAGATAAGTTAGGGCGCAGATAGGGAAGCTCAGGTTGGTGGGGCATCCTTGACAACGGTGACTTCTCCTGAGGGCTGGTCTGAGCCTTCCTCATGATTCCCCTCTGGGACTTCACCCAAACCGTCTAAGCCCAACTCTTTGCTAAGTTTGGCGTGTTCCTCAATGAGTTCCTGTAAGCGGGCTTCATCCTCAAAGGGCTGTTCGGCCAACCTGTAAGCAATTGCCAGTTCAGATTCCATTTGGCCAATGCGAGTGGTGGTCTCTTCCAACCGTTCTCCCACCCAGTCCACAATCTTATTGAGGGCGTTATAGACCTTCATCGGTGTGTCCGGCAAGATGTGGGAATAGCCCTCTTTGCCATGCAGCACCAGATTCCAACTGATGCCGTCATCAAAGTAGTTCTTGACAGACTGGGCTGTTAGAGTGCCCCCGGCATAGGTGCCAATGGTCAGGGTCAGGTCTGGTTGCGCTTTCCCTTCAATGGCATCTAAGACCGCCTGCCCGATCTCAGTCGCTTTCTTGAGCACAGCCCCCTTGGATAACCTCAAGGTGCGATCGCTGCTGGTAAAACGGTCATGGTCAGCAATGAGGTACTGCAGTTGTTGCTGACTGCGCTCAATTTCACCCGGTAAGTGGTTCAGGTTATGGGTAGCCCTGGCATGGTTAATCTGCCAGTCTTGGCGCAACTCTTCTAATTGGCGGATCTGGTTTTCCAGTTCGAGCTTGGTGGTATATCGCTGATCGCCAATCGCGGTTGCCATCAGGGTGGCAAAGTCCAGAGTCTCTACCGCATCCAGGTCATCAATCACGCGCAGGTCTTCATCGTCACTGTAGACCCCATCTTCAATCATCCGCATCTTGCGGTCATTGACGGCATAGAGATAAGCATCGGGTGAAATGCCGCTAATTGTTACCTTCTTGCCATCTGCGCTCTTGGTTATCACCGGCTCTCCTACCGTGATATAGGAGACAATCTCGACTGCCTTGTTCAGGTTGCCCGGTCTGATGCCCCGGCCATTCTGCTGCACAATGTCCAGTGGTCGCAGGGGACAATCTAAGCGGCGAATGACTGCTAACCTATCAGCAAATTGTGCCCCCGTTGCCAGTTTAGGAGTGCTGCCCAAGAGGATTCTAATCCTGCCTGCCCGGAATGCCTTAAAGAGTTCATGCCTCTGGGCATCACTGGTTGCATCATGGATGAAGGCAATCTGGTCTGCTGGGATGCCCATTACCACCCAACTATCCTTGCAGTGCTGATAGTGCAAAATTTCACGAAGTTCGGCAGGTGATTCTCACTTAACTTCGGCACCCGATT
>CAZCPY010000295.1:0-1772 GCA_964499865.1 uncultured Rhodobacterales bacterium
CGGCGGATTTGTTGCCCGGGTTCCAGCGGGATAACTTGGTGAGCAGTGTGGCAACCGCCGTGAAGCGAGTGCTGGAAGTGTTGGATAGTCACCCCTTAAACAATGGGGCCCTGATTTCGGTGCTGCTGGCGATGAAGCGTCAGTTGGAACTGAGCGAAGCAGAAGCGGCAAAACCCAAGATAGATAAGGTGGCCAAAACTGAACCCATTCCAGTAAACGAAAAGCCAGCCGAATCGAAACCCTCCGATCGCAAAGGCAAGGTTATCCCCATCAAACCCCTGGAGCAACCCACAGAAGCGCCAGCCCCCAATCCCAAGCTATCCTACCGATTTGCTAAATATCCCACCTCCAACTAGAACACCAGATCGGGTCTAATCACGTTAACCTAGTGCTGGAGGTTATTTAGCTCAACCCAGTTATGACCCTGACGGAACAATATCTTTCTCCCCTACCGGGAAACCCCTTAGCAGGGTTGCGTCGGGTTGATGCTCAGTGGCAATCACTCCGCCAGGGGAAGTTGCCGGTTCCTGAAGTGGTCCAGAGCAATTCCACAGCGATCGAGCTCGACTGGGATGTAGTAGTTTGCGGCGGCACCCTGGGAATTTTGCTGGGGGCAGCCCTGGCCAGACAGGGCTGGCGAGTGGCCCTGGTGGAACGGGGAACCCTGCGAGGGCGAGAGCAGGAGTGGAACATTTCCCGTCAGGAACTAGAGGTCTTTCTACGGTTGGGTTTACTCAATCCAGTGGAGTTGGAGCAAACCATTGCCAGCGAATTTAACCCAGTTCGGTTGAGTTTTTTGGGAGGGTCTGACCTCTGGGTACGGGACGTCCTGAATGTCGGGGTAGACCCGGTATTTTTGCTGGCAACTCTGAAACAACGGTTTTTAGACGCAGGGGGGCAGTTATTTGAGCAGACCGCCTTTGCTGCAGCGATCGTGCATCCTAACGGCGTAACTCTGCAAGCCGGTGGACGAGAATTTCGGACGCGCTTATTATTGGATGCCATGGGCCATGGCTCAACCATTGTCAGGCAGGCCCGCCAGGGCCAACCTCCCGATGCGGTTTGCCTGGTAGTGGGTACCTGCGCAACCGGGTTTCCCGCTAACCAGAGCGGCGATCTGATTGCCACCTGTACCCCAATTCAGCAGCAATGCCAGTATTTCTGGGAAGCCTTTCCGGCCAGGGATGGCCGTACCACCTACTTGTTTACCTACCTGGATGCCCACCCCGATCGGCCCAGCCTGGAAACTCTGTTTGAAGAATATTTTCGCTACCTGCCTACCTATCAGGGGATTCAGCTGGAACAACTGCAAATCCGTCGGGCCTTATTTGGCTACTTTCCCTGTTATCAAAGCAGCCCTCCAAAATTGAACTGGGATCGGATTTTGTTAGTCGGAGACAGTAGTGGCAACCAGTCGCCTCTCAGTTTTGGCGGCTTCGGGGCAATGGTAAGGCATCTGGAACGGCTCACCGGTGGCATTCAAGAAGCCCTCCAGGCGGATCTGCTGGATCGGCAAGCCCTGGGTGTCTTGCAACCTTACCAGCCCAATCTGGCAGTTACCTGGTTGTTTCAACGGGCCATGAGTGTGGGAGTTGATCAAAAGTTAGCCCCAAACCAGATTAATCAACTGCTGGCCACCGTATTTCAGGTGATGGATACCCTGGGCGAACCGACCCTCAAACCGTTTCTTCAGGATGTGGTGCAGTTTCCGGGGTTATTTCAAACCCTGATTCAAACGGCGATCGCCAACCCCCTGCTGGTCTTGCAGATCC
>CAZCPY010000296.1:0-1762 GCA_964499865.1 uncultured Rhodobacterales bacterium
GTTTCACACCCCCCGCACCCCCCGTGGGATATTTGCGATCGGAAGATGGGGGCGGGGACGGGTCCCGTGGCGGGGCGGCGACCGGCCGCGCGCGAGGCGCTTCCGCTTTCGCCGACGGGCGGTTAGTGTCAGGCGGCGTTGACACATGCGCCCGTGACCCCGAGCCCCCGTGACCCCGAGCCCCCGTGACCCTGAGCCCCCGTGACCCCGATCCGATGTCTGCCGTCTCGCTGAGCCTGTTCCGCTTCGACCGGCCGCTGATGCGGCTCTGGGTGCTGACGCAGATGGCGGCGGCGCGGCTGGCGCTGGCGCGGCTGCCCGATGCGGCGTTCTGGAAGCTTTGCGGGTCGGGCACGGGCGAGGGCTTCACGCCGCGCCCCAACACCGCCGTCTGGGCGATCCTGGCGGTCTGGCCCGACCTCGCCACCGCGCGGGAGCGCACGGGGTCCGCGAAGGTCTTCCGGCGCTGGCGGGCGCGGGCGGACGAGGACTGGACGATCTTCCTTGCCGCCACCTCGGCCCGCGGCCGCTGGGCGGGGGTGGAGCCGTTTGCGGTCGATGCGACCCCCGGCCCCGGCCCGCTGGCCGCGCTGACGCGGGCCAGCCTGCGACCCTCGCGCCTGCTGCGCTTCTGGGCCCGGGTGCCCGACATCTCGGCGGTGATCGGGGCGGACCCCAACGTCGCCTTCAAGATCGGCATCGGCGAGGTGCCCTGGCTGCATCAGGTGACCTTTTCGGTCTGGCCCGATGCCGCCGCGATGGCGGCCTTCGCCCGCGGCGACGGGCCGCACGGGCGGGCCATCGCCGCCGTTCGCCGCGAGAACTGGTTCGCCGAGGAGCTTTACGCCCGGTTCCGCGTGCTGGGCACATCCGGCACCTGGGGCGGCGCCGACCCGCTGGCGCGGCTTTCCCCCCTGCCCCGGCTTTCCTCCCTTCAAGGACCCGCATGACCGCCTTCCCCTTCACCGCGCTGGTCGGGCAGGAGGCGATGCGCCTCGCCATGCTGCTGACCGCCGTCGATCCCGCCATCGGCGGCGTCCTGGTCTTCGGCGACCGCGGCACCGGCAAGTCCACCGCCGTGCGGGGCCTCGCCGCCCTGCTGCCGCCGATCAGGGCCGTGGCGGGCTGTCCGGTCAACTCCGCAACGCTGTCCGAGGTGCCGCCTTGGGCCGAGGTGTCCGACCGCCGCATCGTCTCCAAGCCCACGCCGGTGATCGACCTGCCGCTGGGCGCCACCGAGGACCGGGTGGTCGGCGCGCTCGACATCGAACGCGCGCTGACGCGGGGCGAGAAGGCTTTCGAGGCGGGCCTGCTGGCGCGGGCCAACCGCGGGTATCTCTACATCGACGAGGTGAACCTGCTGGAGGACCACCTGGTCGACCTGCTGCTCGACGTTGCCCAGTCCGGCGAGAACGTCGTCGAGCGCGAGGGGCTGAGCGTGCGCCACCCCGCGCGCTTCGTGCTGATCGGCAGCGGCAACCCGGAGGAGGGCGAGCTGCGCCCGCAGCTGCTGGACCGGTTTGGCCTGTCGGTGGAGGTGCGTACGCCGCAGACGCTGGCCGAGCGCGTGGCTGTCGTGAAGATGCGCGACGCCTTCGACCGCGACCCCAAGGCTTTTGCCAAGAAGCAGGCGCGTGCCGACAAGGCCGTGCGCGACCGGATCGTGGCGGCCCGCACGCGGCTGCCCTCGATCACAGCCGGCGATGACATCCTGGAATGGGCCTCGAAACTCTGCATGGCGGTCGGTTCTGATGGCCTGCGC
>CAZCPY010000297.1:0-1759 GCA_964499865.1 uncultured Rhodobacterales bacterium
TGGACTAACCGGTACGGACACCTTCAGCTCTTACACCACTCGGTGGGACGCCACCGACACCAGTCTTCCAGTACGCGTTCCCATCGTCCATCGACGAGGTAGGCGGCCACGTGTTCTTAGGGCACGTAGGCCAGGCCGCAACCCTGCAGCGCCGCGCTCACGCGCAGCGCCAAGGTGTTCACGACCCACACACCGCTGATGTTCATCTTGACCGTGCGGCCGCGCTTCTCGAATTCCCACGGATAGACACCGCCGTGGGACGGTGAGCGCGGCGCTATACAGCTGTGTGCCGCGAGATCCTGCGGGCAGCGTGGACGAGGGCGCGCGGCGAAATAGGCGGGTGCGCCCACCACCGCCATGCGCAGGTCCGGGCCGATGCGCACCGCGATCATGTCTCGCTCGACCTGGTCGCCTACGCGCACCCCGGCGTCGAAGCGTTCGGCGACGATGTCGGTCAGGCCGTAATCCACGACCAGTTCCACCTTGATGTCGGGGCACTCTCGCCTGGTTGCTCCACCAGCATCCCTGCATCGTCCCCATCCCAGGTACGCGGCGGGTCGCTCGCCTGGACGAGAACCTCGCCAGCCTGGAGCTGGCGCTTGCCGAGTCCGACCTCACTGACATCCGCGAGGCGCTGGAACGGATGGAGATCGCGGGTGGACGCGGAACGGGCCAGGAGCAGTACCGCGAGGCCCTCGGCGGACCCCAGTCGGAACTGACGTTGCGGCTGTCCCAGTTCCACCATTGCCTCCCTCGACCTCGCGCGGCAAAGTACTGTTCACCCGCGGCCCGTGACCGGCCGCGGCGTCCATCGACCGACACCCTGGTGTTGCGCACGTCGACCAAGATGTCGGACGGCAGACGGCTACGTCGGCGGTGGTTCCTGTATTCGACCGCCGACGGAGACGCAGATGGCCCTTGGTTCCGACGATAGCCCTTCCCCTCGCAGACGTTCCACCGCCGTGTCGCTGGTGCTCGGCTCGCTGCGCGAACAGCGCGGCGGCCAGCCGCCGACCAGCACCTGGCAGAAGGCCACCGGCCCCAAGCCGCAGGTCGGCGATATCCAGGTGGGCCGCAGCCGCGTCTACGATCCCGCGACCTACCACCAGGCGTTCGACCAGCTGCAGGCCGAGGTCAACAAGCATCTCAACCTGAAGCCGGTGTGCCGTGCCGTGGAGCGCGCGCAGGCACGCCTGAAGAACGATTTCGACGACGCCACGCGACTGCGCTCGGCCGAGGACATCACGCAGAAGCAGGCCGACTCGAGCCTGGAGGCCTTGCGGACCGGCATCGAGGCCGTGAAGTCCGACACCAGTCGCTGGCAGTCTTTCAACACCACCCTCACCACCGGCTCGGCGAAGGTCGCCTACGCGATGCTGGACAAGGCCAAGCTGCCGAAAGACAAGCAGTCGAAGGTCGAATCCGCGCGCACGCTGCGCAATCTCGCGGTGGCGCTCGGCAATGATGGCGATTTCGACCTCGCCAAGACGCGCCTGGACGAGGGTGTCGTGGAGGCCAACGAGGCCCTCGCCGAGGTCATCGAGACCTGCAAGCAGCGCTTCGAGAAAGTCCGCCAGCCGCTCCTTGCGATCATGTCCAGCATCGATCGCAAGGACTATGGTGACCCGCCGCCGCCTGGTCTGCGTGACGTGATCAAGCATTTCGAAAACGTGGGCGGGCGCTGCCGCGGCCTGCAGGGCATGCTGGCGGTGAACTACGTCGACTTGATGGACGCCATCACCGAGGTCGAAGACGCCAT
>CAZCPY010000298.1:0-1750 GCA_964499865.1 uncultured Rhodobacterales bacterium
GTCATCGAGAATCGTCAACCTGATGCGACTCCCTGGCACCACCTCACCCACCAACACCCGCGCATTGTCATGCACCTCCTTTCCCAGAGCCTGCCCCTCTAAGACCTCCACTGGGGTAATGGGACGGACATAGTAATCGAGATTGGGGTGTTGGAGGAGGAACTCGCGATCGCGCTGCATCACCTGTTCAAACTGGTCAGCCAAATCCGGAGCGAGACTGGCACGAAAAGTCTCTTGAGTCGAACTGGATTGGGGGGCAAGCAGCAGGGTATGGGTCATCATTGGTCGCACCACTCTCCTTCCATTGTGCCTCTTACCCAGAGAGAGGCGATCAAAGAGCCTGCTTTCAGCCCCGCCTGAGCGTCCGCGACTCAAAGTTTGTACGGTAAAATCTCAAACCATACAAACTTTTCACTTCACCCCTGCGATCGCTCCTCCGCAAACGCGCGCGCGTCGCGTTACCTGCAAGGGGTCGCCCTTCCTTCCTGTCCCTTCCCCTACTCAGCCACATAGGGACAGAGTTTTTGTTTTCCAAAGGGGCAATAGTTGAGACAGCGTTTATCCTCCCCTGGTCTCACCTCAATGGCATCTGCTGGAGACTGCTGCTGCCATGTTTCCGCCTCTGCCTTGTCCTGAAACACCTTCACCGCTGTTTTTCGTCCCGGTCTAACAATGGCGTAGGTGGTTGGTGTTGCCCACCGCTCCTCCGGTGAACACTGAGGCGGTATCTCTTTGGAAAAAGCTGCCTGATGCAGTCGTACCCGCTCCCTGAGATAGGCTTCCACCCGCTCCTGTTCCCACAATGGGATCGAAATCACCTCCACCGGCTTCAGTCCATCTTGTGCATGACGCGGACCCCAATCTCTCAGCATCGCCACAATTTCTAACCGTTTCACTGGAGGAAAACTCAACCGCGCATCCTGCTCCAACAAATAGCGGTACACATTTAATTGCCGTTCCCATTCCGGCTTGCCCTGCTTCTTCGCCTCCCCCACCGTCCAGGCACTCGTAAACTTGTAATCCTGAATCGTGCCATCCGGCATCACCAACAGATCCAGATGCCCCGACACCCGCATTCCATCTACGGAAGCGATCGCCTCTGTCTCCACATGATGTCCAGCCCCCGCGTACCCTTCCAAAATGGAATGAGCAATTGAGCCATACAGTGCCCACAACTGACCAGCCGCATCTTCCACCACCTGATCCCCGTAATTGCGCCACATCCAGGCAATGAGCGGTGCATCAATCAACTGGGTACAGGAGATATCTGCCTCCCCCAGCGAATGCTGCTGTTGTTGAGCGACGATTGCCTGATATAACGGTTCTGGCAAATTGCTCTCATTGGTAATTCGCATCCCGTCTCTCCACCCCTAATTGCCTCTGCCTTTCCAGCAAGCATGAGCATCATCTAGTCAAAACCATCTTTAGTGTGCCAATAAAAAGCCCTCAGACCACGGCTGAGGGACTCTGAATGGTGATGGAGTGTGAGTGTAAACAAAACCGTCTTAACCTTACTCATACTCAGGACGGCAATCGGCGAAGGTAATGGCTTCGTTGTCGAGGAAGCCTGCGATCGCCATTTCAAGCACCATCTCCAGGGGATACTGAGTTTCTTGAGCGTGAGCCAGCAGTGCCCGTTGAATCCGCTCCGGCAGTGCCGCCAGGAACATCTTTGCCGCCACCGGGCTAAGATGTTCATCATTTTGTTGAGGAGGTCGGGATGTACTGGCTGATTGCATTAGTCCCTCGC
>CAZCPY010000299.1:0-1746 GCA_964499865.1 uncultured Rhodobacterales bacterium
CGCGTGCTGACGCGCAGCTTGGCGTCCAGGTTCGACAGCGGCTCGTCCATCAGGATCAGCGTGATCAGCGCGAACAGCGGCGCGAGGTGCGGGATCACCACCAGCCTGATCGTCTGCCAGCGCCCCGCGCCATCGATCCGCGCGGCCTCGACCGTGTCCTTGGGCACGGTCTGCAGACCTGCGTAAAGCACGATGAAGGCAAAGGGCGTCGCGTTCCAGATGCCGAAGGCGATGATCAGCGCGCGGATCGAAAGGGCGCTCTGCGTGAAGTAGAACTGCCCGAAGCCCAGTTGCCGCAGCAGCGCCGAGACGACGGCATTGTCGATGAAAAGCCAGTAGATCGACAGCGCCGCGATCACCGGCGTGATGACCATCGGCAGCAGCGTCACAAAGATCAGTGCGCCCTTGAGCGCCCTGGTGACCCGGTTCACCGCCAGCGCCAGCCCGAAGCCGAACACCAGCACGAAGGGCGTGGTGACAAAGGTGTAGATCAGTGTGAATTCCAGTGCGCCCCAGAACTCGAGGTTGGTGACCTCCGCGTACATGTCGCGGACCGCCTGCCAGAAGGGCACCGCCGCGCAGTCGCGGGTGACGGCCCCGGACACTGCGGACAGCTCCGCCGCCTGGACGAGTTTTTCGGCACCGACGTATTCCCAGACGATGACCGGCCGGCCGTCCGCGTCCAGCAGGGGCTGCGGCTGCATCGTCGTCCCGATCCGGGTCTTGCCGCCGAACAGCGGAACCTCGGTCGTGACCTCGACCATCGCGCGCTCGACATAGGAGTTGTGGACGGCGATCCAGACCACGCCGATCAGCGGCAGGAAGATCAGCGTGACCATGGCCAGGACCGAAGGCGCGACAAAAGCCAGGAATGTGCGCGTCTTCACCTGGGCGTCCCCCGAATGTTGTCCCGGCACGGCAAGCGGGGCAGGTGCGCAAGGCCCCTGCCCCCCCGGGCAGTCACTTGAGCAGGCCCGCATCCACGGCGGACTGGCGGTAGCTGGCGGCGGCGGCGTCCAGCGCCTGTTGCGCGCCGATCTTGCCCGCGATGTAGTTGCCGATGCTTTCGCCGATTGCCGCGTGGGCCAGTTCCGACGCCGAGGTCATCGGATAGGGCGGCGCGCCGCCGGCGACCGGTTCGGTGATCGGGGCGGCATAGGTGCCGGGCTTGTAGTTCGACCGCAGCCACAGCGTCGTGTCGTTGTTCGCCGCGACCACCTCGGGGCGCAGCGCCTCCATCAGCACCTGGAATGTCACCTCGGGATCGCCGTCGGCGTTCCTGGGAATGGCAAAGCCGTCCCACCAGAACAGCGTGGCCGGCGGCCCGCCCGCCACCGCCGCGGGGGCCGCGGCAAAGCCGATCTTGCCCGCCACCGTGCTTTCGTTCGGATCGTCCATCGAGGCCGCGAGGTCGCCCCAGAGGAAGGCCATGGCGATCTGCCCCTGCTGGAGCTGCTGCTTCACGCCGCCGAAGTCGATCGTCAGGGCATTGGGCGACATGGACGCCGAAAGCGCCTTCATGGTTTCAAGTGCGGCCAGGCCCTCGGGGCCGTCGAACGCAGCCTCGCCCGTCATCGGGTCGACAAGCTGGCCCCCCCCTGCCGATCAGGATGTCGACGAAATCGTTGCCAAGTTCCCACCCGCTGGCGACGGCCGCGCCGAAGGGAAAGCTGATCCCGGGCGCGCCCTTCAGCCTTTCGGCCGCGGCCAGGTGGTAATCCCCCCCGAAAGTAAGGGGCTGCATAA
>CAZCPY010000300.1:0-684 GCA_964499865.1 uncultured Rhodobacterales bacterium
CTATTGAGGCGACTATTTCGGATCATGGATGGGATAATCAACCTCGTAAGAAGCTTGGTTACAACTCACCATAATCAAAGATCCAAACGCCTATAACTGAGTCAGGAGTTAGAGAAAGTGCAATGAGTAAACAAATTCAAACGCAGGCCAGTAAGGTCTGGCAAACTGTAACTGACCCAGCTACCGGAGAAACTTACAAAAAAACGATCGACCTGACCTGGACGATTGTCAGGGAAACAGGGTACTTAGTCTGGTTAGTAATTTGTCTGGTGCTGGTGCTGGGCGACTGGATCTGGAAAACCGGTTACCGTACAGGCTGGACAACCCGGGAATGGATCAATAACCTGGAAAAACCCAGTGCCGATCGCCTCTTAAGCGAAACAGGTAAAAATCTTCTAGAGGTGAGTAAGAGCGGTGCAGCCCTGGCAATTTCTACAGCTAAAGAGCAGTTGGGCATCGAAGATACCGACGAGCCTTTACCCGTGAGTAAGCCCAAGCCTGAACCTGTGAAAGTTGCTGCTCCCGAACCGAAACCCCTAGCCGTGGCTCCCGAACCGAAGCCGATTGCCGCTGTTGAACCGAAGCCGACAGCCGCTCCTGAAGGGAAGCCGCCTACTGCCGACGAGTAATTTTTGCGGAAGAATGTGACAACTCCCGTCTCCTACCTCACCATTTTCCTTTAAG
>CAZCPY010000300.1:694-1728 GCA_964499865.1 uncultured Rhodobacterales bacterium
GAAATAATCACGGTTACGACGATCGCCGTAATCGCTGCGATCACTGCCGCCACGATAATTCCTGCCGCCGGATTGCCCTTGCGAATTTCTTCGCGATAGTCGATCGGATCTAGCAGGTCAAATAACCGGATGCCACCATACAGCAAAACAATTCCGACGGTTGTCCAGCCGATGGTCTCGGCTACCTTTTGAAGAGTGATCAACGCTCACCTCGTCAGCTTGAGTAACGCTGTTTATTATGGCACTCTCCTCAGGATGGATTGCAGATTTTATCACTCCGAAATCTGAGGGGTTGCATCATTAAATTTATTGAACTTCTCCAAACTATTAAATCGGTGCATCGTCCTGTAACTAAGGGTGCGGAACTGCTTCGGATCTCAAGGAAGTTCTAAATACATATTTTTAATGCTGATTTGTCCCTTTTCTGGGGTAAAGCCTGGAAAATCGAAACATGGTTTGATGTTAATTTCTCATGTCTGTTAATGTTCGGACTTACAAAACAACCCAGTTTCTGGATCTGTTTCCCTACCTGGCAGCCGTGATTGGCCTGGGGATGGTAGCGGCCTTTTTAGCGGCCTTTTTTCAGGGCAAACTTCTGATTTCCAGGACGGTCTTGGTGGAACCAGAAGAAGTCTTAGAGCTGCCGGCCTTTACTTTGCGGCCTGCAGCGATCGGGGCTTTGCGCCTGGATGTCACGGCGGTGATCCCGGCTAACCGCTGGCTCACCTACGAAATTCAACTGCGGGATGCCCAGGGCAAAATTATCGCCAGTGGGATCAAGCAGGCCTGGTCAGAGACAGGAACCTGGCGAGAAGAGGGGGAATCGGGTACCTGGGCCGAAGATGATTTGCAATCAGGCTTAGATGTTCGTGCTGATCGGGCGGAGCCGATGAAGCTGGCGATCGACATTCTCGACTATACCGATACCTCGGGTAAAGACCTGGATCAGTCCGTCTCCTTTCGGGTGAAGGTGTGGAATGGAGTGGTCGATACCCGCTATCTCTGGGCCGGGTTATTGGACACCCTGGTGCTGG
>CAZCPY010000301.1:0-1716 GCA_964499865.1 uncultured Rhodobacterales bacterium
CTTCAGGAAGGGGTTCCTTACAAGCCATTGATCCTGCGATGAGTAACCTGTTCTATCTCATTGTTTATGATCTGCCAGATTCAAAAGCTGCGAACAAGCGTCGCACTCGTCTCCACAAAATGCTTTGTGGTTATGGAAAGTGGACGCAATACAGTCTATTTGAATGTTTTCTCAATGCTATTCAGTTCGCTAAACTTCAAACGCAAATTGAAAAACTGATTAAGCCAGACGAGGATTCTGTCAGAATTTATATTTTAGACTCGGGTGCTGTAAAACGGACGATCGCTTATGGCTCAGACAAACCACGACGAGAAGATGCGATCGTCTTATGATTGAGGTATCCCAATTTTTGGCAAACCCAAGCAAGGGTAAAATCCCCGGGGGATTTGCCAAAAACGCTAGAACCTTGAAAATTCAATAGTTTTGAATTTTTAACAGAACGGATAAAAATAGCTGTAGGAAGTTTCAAGCACTGAATTTTGGTGTCTCGAAAGAGGTTTGCCAAACTAGTAGTTCACCACACGGATTATGATAAGCTTGGGATTGGATAGAGACGCTCGAATTTAGTGCGGGCATCGGCGGTGGAAAAACGCCAATTAACCGTTGCTCGATTCTGATTGCGTTCTTGTTCCCAAGCTTCAATTTCCTGCTGCAGTTCTGTGATGGATGGAATGCGTCGCTCAAGACACTGACGTGAGAGGACTGAAAATTCTAATTCAACCATGTTGAGCCAACTGCCATGTTTGGGGGTGTAGTGAAACTCTAGTTTGGAGAGAATCCGCAGTGCCTCTTGTGGGTGAAAGGTTTGATAAAGAGCCGCAGGGGTATGCGTGTTGAGGTTATCGAGAACCACATGAATTCGTGCAGCCTCAGGAAAAAGTACATCAACCAAATACTGCATACACAACGCAAAATCCTCAGACGTGCGGTGTTCCGTCACTTTAATCTGCCGCCAACCTTGGAGGGGTTGGAAGAAGGCGAACAAATTACAAGTCCCTTCTCGCTTGTATTCATAGTCATAGCGTTCCGGTTGACCAGGCTCCGGCGGCAAAGGAACTCGAGTCTCACTGACCAATTGCACCGGCCGCTCATCAAAACAGACGACTGGTTCCTGTGGGTCGTAGGGTTCACGATACAACTCCAATACCGCTTCCATACGCCAGATGAAATCAGCTTTCACCTCCCCAATACACCATTGCTGCTTCAGCCAGGGCTTGAGGTCATTTTTTTCAGCGTCCGACGCACAGTTTCATCAGAAATCTCATCCACCAGGTTGACTTCGACCAAGCGATCAGCCAACATTTGCATTGTCCATTCAGCCTTACCTTTGGGTGGGTCACTACAGGCGGTTGCCACTAAAAAGGCTTCTGCTCTGCCATCGAGTTTCCGTCTCCCCCCTAAGCGAGGTGCTTCACTCAGGGCAAACTCAACACCCCCATCGACAAACTTTTGCCGAGTTCGATGAACCGTTGATTCTCCCACATAAAGCATTTGGGCAATGATTTCATCCCGGTGTCCTTCGTCGGCTAACAGCAGAATTTGAGCCCGTTTGAACCTTCTGGCAGAGACCTTGCTTTGATGGGTGATCTTGAGCAGTTGCTGACGCTCCTCAGCAGTCAGTGTCACAATGTACTTTTCTGGCATCAGAGTTCCTGGTTTTCCCCAGTTTCTCTGACTCTAGCCTACCTGTCAAAAACATTGTGTCGGACTACTAGT
>CAZCPY010000302.1:0-1713 GCA_964499865.1 uncultured Rhodobacterales bacterium
CCTGAGTATAACTACTCACCCTCAAAGTAACATAGGCATAACTGCTTGACGGAAAAATTTATGCGCTCACGCTGTAATTACATGACAGCTGAAAATGCTATGGATCGCCGGAGAAATGTCTACATATGCAGACAGGTTTTTCACCACAGGATGTCGTGGCCCTGAATGAGACGTTATATTAAATGTTAATTAATAAAACTTTGCAACGATTTATCAATGATTGTTTCTACCTCTGGCCTCAGCCGCTTGAAAGAATCTTTGACAGAAAAGATTTTCTTTGGACAGAAACCAACTGCCGAACTGGTTGCCATCTTAATGGTGTACTTCGTGCAAGGGATTCTGGGTCTGGCCCGTCTCGCGATCAGTTTTTTCCTCAAGGATGAACTGGGCTTAAGTCCGGCTGAGGTATCCGCCCTGGTAGGGGTAGCGGCCTTACCCTGGATGATCAAACCACTGTTTGGGTTTATCTCTGATGGCCTGCCTATTCTGGGCTACCGGCGACGTCCCTATCTGATCCTGTCTGGGTTTCTCGGAGTTACCTCCTGGGCGGCACTGGCAACCGTGGTGCATTCTGCCTGGCTCCCTTTCCGTTGCCTTCAGCGATGTCATCGTTGATTCGCTGGTCGTCGAGCGGGCCCGGGCCGAGTCCATCGCCACAGCCGGTTCGCTACAGTCCCTCTGTTGGGGGGCTTCCGCCGTTGGTGGCATTATGACGGCCTACTTCAGCGGTTCCCTGCTGGAGCATTTCAGTACCCGAACGGTTTTCGCGATTACGGCAACCTTCCCATTGCTGGTGTCCACCGTTGCCTGGCTCATTACCGAATCACGGATGACCGAACCAACCAATTGGGAAGCAGTCTGGCACCAACTGGGGCAATTGCGGCAGGCAGTTAGCCAAAAGGCAATCTGGATGCCAACTGCTTTTCTCTTTCTGTGGCAGGCAACCCCAACCGCAGAATCGGCATTCTTTTTCTTCACTACCAATGAACTGGGTTTCGAGCCCGAGTTTTTAGGCCGGGTCCGGTTAGTCACCAGTCTGGCTTCTCTGGCCGGCATTTGGTTATTTCAGCGGTTCCTCAAAACCGTGCCATTTCGGGTAATTTTTGGCTGGTCTACGGTTATTTCCGCCATTTTAGGCATGTCTACCCTCATTCTGGTCACCCATGCGAATCGCTCACTGGGTATTGACGATCGCTGGTTCAGTCTGGGTGATAGTTTAGTCCTCACCGTCATGGGGCAGATTGCCTACATGCCCATTCTGGTGCTGGCGGCCCGCCTCTGTCCGCCCGGTGTCGAAGCGACCCTGTTCGCATTACTGATGTCAGTCGTTAACCTGGCCGGGCTGGTGTCCTACGAAACGGGAGCCCTGCTGATGCACTGGATGGGGATTACCGAAAAGAACTTCACCAATCTGGCACTACTGGTTGTCGTGACAAATCTGACGACCCTCCTCCCCCTGCCCTTGCTGGGTTGGCTTCCAGGAGCGGCCAGTACTGCTGAGGGCATGGAAGGCGCATTGCCATCAATCCCGGCAGCAATTGATTTTGACCCCTCAGCCTCTAAACATCTGGAGCAACCCTTTCTTCCCGATCTGGTTGCCGACCTGGTACAGCGGGAATCGGGTGTGAGCAGTCGGGAACCGGGCTAAGTCACTCTGTGAATCTGAGTTAAATCCGCTCTTTGCATTCAGATTTGCATCCAGCACATTAATGA
>CAZCPY010000303.1:0-1712 GCA_964499865.1 uncultured Rhodobacterales bacterium
CCCGGGTAAATACCGGAAAGGAAAAACACAACATCAAAGCACTTCCATGCCCCAGGATGGCGTTGATAATCCGGTTGCGATGGGCGACATTGTGACAGGCATCGTGGATCACAGTCCCGACCATATGCAATGCCACAACATTAATCGTAAAACAGCACCAATCGTACCAGTGCCATTGAAAGTAGCCCACTGTAGATAACACCGCCAGCGCCACCGACATGAGAAACATCAACAACGTTGGGTTGAAATCACTGGGAGGCCCCAGTAATTCTCTAGGTACAGTCAGGGGCTTCTCTGCCTCCGACATGGATTACTCCGCTCCTTCTAGCTAACAGGTGTAGTATACGGCACACTCTGCACAGAATAAAGTTTTGTGAAATCAGTTGAATTAATCTAATTTCGTCGTTACGACAAGTAACTCTGGGGCTGAAACTTTTCTCTCTAAACTTCGTCTTGAGAGATTGGGAATCTAACTTCCGGGGAACCCTCGATCTCAGAAAGCCCCGGTACAAATTGAAATAGCGGGCTTGCTCAGTCAGGACAGGCCAGCAATCACCCATTCACATTCACCATTCACAGAGCTTGAGGTTATCTATGTTGCAGCGGGAGTTGAGCGCAGGATCAGGTTTGACGGCCCGATTGGTTCAGGTTTGTGGGGCGGTTGGAGCAATTGTACTTCTGACGGGTAGCATTCTACCCGCTTTGGCCATCCCCCCCCTTCGGCTGGCCCAGGCCACTTCTCCCGATCGAGCATCGGATGGTCAGACCTCTGGGGATGTGATTGTCGATACGGATGCAAAAGAACCAGCCAGCTCGACGACTCCTGGCAGTGTCACCAAGGCCGAAGCGCGGTTTACCTGTCAGATGATGAATGGTCAGTATACCGTGATGTATCACCCGGAGAGTCAGAAAGGGCAATCTTACCAGTGGGCCAACCCCACCGGTCTGGGGGGCGGTTGGACGGCGGAGCGCCGTTGCAATGAAATTAGCCGTCGCTTAGAGTTTTACCGGCCCGATGGCCTGCAGGAAATGAAAACAGCCATGGAAAACGGCTATAACACCGTCTGTGTCACCACCCAGAAGGTACCGGGTTGCCGGATTGTCCTGACGGTTCCCCCGGCCAGGATCCGATCGCCACCCGCGATCGGGTGTTTCAAAACCTGACCGTTGCCGACAGTGGGCAGCAGACCCAGGCGGTGAATACCTATGCCGCAGGCAATCGGGGCGGCACGATTGTGGATCAGTTGGGGCAGGCCCTGGGAGGGTTGTCTAACCTGGGTCAGGTTAGCCCATCGACAGGGGCGATCGACCTGCGGCCGTTCCTGGATCGGGCCGATGGTGGAACGGGTAACTTCCTGCGGAGCGGCACCTCTAACCGTCCAGGGTTGCGCCTGAACCCGGATAAGTTTCGTTAATCCGGCCCTACCCCGTTTTTCTGCTGTATCGCTTTCTACGGAAGCGCGACAACAGATCCGTTAAGGTCACTGAATGCCCAAGAGGTGACCTTAACGACAACGGCCTTCATGCGTCTGGAACAGTTACAAGCATTTTTAGTGATCTCAGAGACGGGCAGCTTTCAACAGGCTGCTCAAAAGTGCGGAGTCACCCAATCGGCCATCAGTCGCCAAATTCAGGCGTTGGAAACCGATCTGGGAGTGTCCCTGTTTCATCGGACTACCCAGTCCAAGCTGACCGTCGCCGGCGAACGACTC
>CAZCPY010000304.1:0-1706 GCA_964499865.1 uncultured Rhodobacterales bacterium
CCAGATATACCCGGCGTTATTTTCTATACACTTCTGCCGCCGTTGGTAGTAGTTTTCTGCTAAAAGCCTGTACCGGTAGTCCTACGACCTCCACCAGCCCAACAGCCTCCGGAGCTTCGCCTGCTGCCTCGCCCAGCAATCCCTCCGGGTTGAAAGTGGCGATCGTGCTGCCCGGAATCATCACTGATAAAGCCTGGAATCAGGCCGGTTACACCGGGTTGACGACAATTCAATCCAAGCTGGGGGCAGAAATTGCCTATGTTGAGAAGGTCGGGCAGGCAGACCAGGCCGAAGCTCTGTCAGACTTTGCCCGTCGGGGGTTTAACCTGGTTTATGCCCACGGTGGGCAGTTTGATGCGGCGATTCAGCAGGTGGCGGCGCAATTTCCCAAAACCTTTTTTGTCGGAGTGAATGGAGCCGCCACGGGAGACAATATCGCTGCCCTGCGGCTCGATAATTTGCAGGCCAGCTATCTCTGTGGCATCATCGGAGCCTCTATGAGTAAAGCCAACAAGATGGCTTATATTGCCGGCCAGGAGTTTCAGGCCACCCAGGAAGAACTGCGCGGGTTTATTCTGGGAGCCAGGTCAGTCAAGCCCGATATTCAGGTTAGCTCTACCTTTACCGGTGACTGGAACGATGCGGCCAAAGCCAGGGAAGCGATGTCTGCGATTATTTCTACCGGAGCCGATGTGGTTTACCAGTGGTTAGACAATGCTGCTCCGACCGCGCTGAAAACCGCTGAAGAAAAAGGGGTGTTTACCTTCGGCAATACAGTAGACCAGCTGGATGTCGCTCCCAAGTCGGTGCTGACAACGGCGGTGAAGCGCATTGATCTGGCGATCGCCAAATTGGCCGACCTGGCCACCAGGGGCGAATTGAAAGGGCAGATCTATTCCCTGGGGCTGGAAGAACCGGACATTCTCTACCTGGGTAAACTTAACTCCCTGGTTCCGGCGGATCTGCAAGAAAAAGTGAAGACGACCCAGGCGGCGATCGTAGCTAAGAAAATTACCTTTGAAAGCTGTTCTGAAGGGGGTAAAGAAACTCGCTGTGTCAAGGGAACAGCGGCCTGATGACTCACCTGCGCCTGAAAGGGATTACCAAATGCTTTGGTAATTTCCTGGCCAATGACAGCATTGATCTGGAGGTGCAGGCCGGTTCAATCCATGCTCTCCTGGGAGAAAATGGGGCCGGAAAAACCACCCTGATGAATATTCTCTGTGGCCTCTATCGTCCCGATCGGGGTCAGATCTACCTGAACGATCGACCGGTGCAGATGGCTTCTCCCAGTGCGGCCATTCAGGCGGGTATCGGCATGATTCACCAGCATTTTATGCTGGTACCCCAGCTCACGGTTGTCGAAAATATCATTCTGGGTTTGGGGCCATCCTTGCATCTCAACCTGGCTCAAAAGGCTGCAGAGATTGCCAGAATGGCTGAGTCCTATGGGTTAGCGGTAGATCCCGGTGCCCGGGTGGGAGATTTACCCGTGGGGGCGCAGCAACGGGTAGAGATTCTCAAAGCCTTATATCGTCGCGCTAAACTGCTGATTCTGGATGAACCGACGGCGGTGCTAACCCCCCCGGAGGTTGAAACCTTCTTCAAAGTTCTGCGCCAACTGGCCAGCCAGGGCCATACGATTATCTTCATCAGTCACAAACTGGAAGAAGTTCTCAATCTCTGTGATGCGGTCACCGTATTAC
>CAZCPY010000305.1:0-1697 GCA_964499865.1 uncultured Rhodobacterales bacterium
GCCAACTGGTTCGAGCGCGAGGTGTTCGACATGTTCGGCATCCTGTTCTCGGGCCATCCCGACCTGCGGCGCATCCTGACCGACTACGGATTCCGCGGGCATCCCCTGCGCAAGGATTTCCCGACCACGGGATACACCGAGGTCCGCTGGGACGAGGCGCAGAAGAAGGTGGTCTACGAGCCGGTCAAGCTGGTGCAGGAATACCGCCAGTTCGACTTCATGTCCCCCTGGGAAGGCGCCAAATACGTCCTGCCCGGCGACGAGAAGAAGGCGTGACCGCGCCGCCCACCCTGCTGTTCTGTCTGGGCGCCACCAAGGCGGGCACGACCTGGCTTTACGAGCATCTGGCGGCGCATCCCGAATGCCACCTGCGGCGGATCAAGGAACTGCACTATTTCACGGCGGTCGAGTCCGGTGCGCTGGCGCGGGCGGCGCGGGCCGGGGCGGCCGATCTGGCAAAACCGGGCAAGCGGATGTCGGACCGGAAGCGGCGCGACCTGGCCGACTGGCTCGAGGTGCTGCGGCGGGGCGCCGAGGATATCCCGGCCTATCTGGGCTACCTGTGCGGCGGCCTCGGCACCCGGCGGCTGGTGGCCGACATCACGCCGGCCTATGCGCTCTTGCCCGAGGCGCGGCTGCGGCAGATGGCGGGCATCGCGCCGGATGTGCGGTTCCTCTACCTGCTGCGCGATCCCGTGGCCCGGCTGTGGAGCCAGGTGCGCATGATGGCCGAACGCGCCGCATCAACCGAGGCCGAGGTGCCCGCGCTGGCGCACCGGCTGCTGGCGCGGCTTCTGTCGGGCGAGGCGGGTCCGGCGTCGTTCCGGCTGGACTATGCGGGCGCGCTGCGGCGGCTGGTGGCGGCGGTGCTGCCGGAACGGCGCATGGTCGCCTTCAACGACGAGGTGCTGACACCCGAGGGGATGCCGCGGCTGTGGTCGTTCCTGGGCCTTGGCCCGGGGCCCGTCGATACGGCAAGGCGGGTGTTCCCGGGCGTGCCGGTGACGCTGACGGTGGCCGAGGCGGCGGCGGCGCGGGCCTATCTCGCCCCGCAATATGCGGCGGTCGAGGCGCATTTCGGCCGCCTGCCCGCCTCCTGGCGCAGGACGCCCGAGGAGATGGCGGCATGAAGCCGGGGCTTCAGGCCGGGGCGCGCGCGACCTTCCGCCTGAAGGTCGGTCCGCAGCACACGGTGCCGCGGCTTTTCCCCGAGGCGCCGGAGTTCCGGGCGATGCCGGGGGTGCTGGCGACAGGCTACATGGTCGGGCTGATGGAATGGGCCTGCATCGCGCAGATGGCGCCCTACATGGAGCCGGGCGAGGGATCGCTGCGCACGCATGTGGACGTCAGCCACACCGCCGCCACGCCGCCCGGCCTGACGGTGACGGTCGAGACCGAAGTGCAGTCCATCGACGGGCGGCGCATCTGGTTTGCGGTGCGCGCGCATGACGGGGTGGACCTGATCGGCGAAGGCCGTCACCAGCGTGCCTTGGTGACGTGGGACAGGTTCGTGCCGAAGGCTTTGGCGAAGGCGGAAGGGGTTTCGTGATGGCCCGCGACGGCAGGGGAGCAGACTGATGGCCCGCGACCGCAGGGGAGCAGACTGATGGCCCGCGACCGCAGGGGAGCAGACTGATGGACGGCGACCGCAGGGGAGCAGACTGATGGACGGCGACCGCAGGGGAGCAGACTGATGG
>CAZCPY010000306.1:0-1696 GCA_964499865.1 uncultured Rhodobacterales bacterium
GTCCAGACAGGATCTTCGCCAATCCCATCAGAACTCTCAATCTCATACGTGTTTGACTTTGACTTCCAGTCAAGGATCGGATCGACGTGATAGTGCTTCGCGCATCCTGCATGCGCGAGCAAGCACGCAACCATTCCGTACGCGACCGCGATGCGATTGCAAGAAAATCCCACCGAAGGCCTCCCGGGAAATGTCTTGGCCCCGAACCCGAAACTCCAAGCACATGTGTAGTGATACATCAAAATGGCCAACCCCGCCACGTTGAGACTGCAGATCGGGATACACTCTTCATGATGCCCAATCGCAAGCACGTCTCGACGAGGTCGTGTCCTTCCCGGTATCGCTCGGAAGGGCTTTGGCTTCTCGTGTCTAGTCTGGCTCTGCTCCCAGCCTGCCGCTCCAAACCCAAGAACTTCGACAACGAGAACGACGACGTGGGCCGCCGCTTGCTCGAGGCCGAGTCCCAGGTCGAATCCCTCACCGCGCAGCGCAACGAACTGGCGGTAAAGGTCGACGAACTTTCGCGCGTTGCCGCCTCTGGCGGGCAGGGCGTCGCGGCCGACGTGATCGCCGCCATGCCGCGCTGCGCGGGGATCGAGATCGACGGCCTCTCCGGCCCGGCCGATCGCGATGGTGTCCTGGGTTTTGACGTGGTTGAAGTCGCCGTGAAGCCCTTCGATGGTCGTCAGCGGTTCGTGCAGGTGGCGGGCACGCTGACGGTCGAGGCGGTCCTTCTGCCGCCGGTTGCGGTGGCCGAGGCGGGCATCGGGCCGCGTGTTCTGGGGCGGGTCACCCTGACTCCCGCCGACCTGCGCGAGGCGTACCGCTCGAGCCTCATGGGCACGCACTATTCGGTGGCGGTGCCCATCGAGCCCGCCAACGGCGCGATCGAGGGCACGCTGCTGATGCGGGCGTCATTTCAGGACGGCCTGAGCGGCGCGCGCTACGAAGCCGAGCAATCTCGCGCTCTGACCCCCGCGCCCGCCGGCACGGTCGTCGGTCCGGGCGGGCCGATCTGAACCTCGCGATGCCGGCGCGCGCTTGCAGCCTCCGGATAACGCTCGCGCGGACGTGCATCATCTGTAGAATGTGAGCAACGCGGCCGCGGAACGCGCGGCTCGCCGCAGGGGTGACACGTGTGAGCAGTCACAAGCAAAGTGGCGCAGTTGATCTTCGGCAGGGACCGGGCAAGGTCCGCACGCTGGTTCTCGCCGGTCTGGCGGGGGCGATCGCGGCCGCGATGGCCGGCGGCTGCCAGACACCGCTGTTCTCCCCGATCGAAGATCGCACCCAGTTTGACCGTTACGACAAGGTCCGGAACCAGTATGAACCCCAATATGTAGAGGACGAGTTCGGGCGGCGTGAGCCCAACCTGCGCGGTCGGCTGGCCCCCAAGTCGTGAGCGCTCATCGGGAGCGCAAACTCGGGCCACAAGCAACCGGCCGGGGAAGCGTGGGAGTAGGGGTCGAGAACGATTCGGAGCAACGGATTTTGGCGGCTCGGGTATCGCCGATACACACTTGAGAAGAAATCGTTGTGGAGAAAGCAAAGCGCGGGGCTTGGCACGGCCGATCCCTTGTGTAACACTCCCACACGAGCACAGCACACCATGACGAGAAAGTCCTCCGCCACCCCCTCGCCCCTCGCCTCCGGCTTTTCCCGGACCCATGTGGTCTGGGCGTCGCTGCTGGCGGCC
>CAZCPY010000307.1:0-592 GCA_964499865.1 uncultured Rhodobacterales bacterium
CGTATCGGCTTCGGTCAGCGTAAAGCCGAGTGTTTGCGTCATCGGCGGCGCCGGAAACTGCCCGGTCAGAAGCCCGCGGACGAATGTGAGCCCATCATATTGCAGCAGCGTTTCGATCGGTACGACGCCGTAGGTGATGTCGTTCATCCGGACAGTCCAGCTTGATCATGATGTCGTCTGCGCGGCAGCGCTTTCCCCGCGCGGCCGTGGCGGAAACAGCAGCCGCTGGTACAGCCAGCCGATCCCCATCAGCGTCAGCCCGAGACAGATCAGCGAAAGCGCGCGGAATACGCCCTGCACGCCGGCGAGATCGTACAGGAAAACCTTGGCGACGGTGAGGATCACCACCGCGGCCGACGCGAAGCGCGCCGGTTGCGATTTCAGCGCGATGCCGGCGAGCAGGAGCGCGACCCCGAATGCGAGCCATACCGCGGAGTAGGTGTATTGCTCGGCGTCGCTTGACGCAAAGCCTGCAATCACCGGCCCCTGGAAGATGCGGCGCACTTCCAGCGTGAGATAGACGAGCGCGAATCCGATCGCTGTTACCGCGGCGAGACGATAGACGAGCGCCGGCCGCGAGTCGCGGATCATG
>CAZCPY010000307.1:602-1686 GCA_964499865.1 uncultured Rhodobacterales bacterium
CGGATCATGCGAGCGAGAACCGCCAGCAGCACCGCCGGGATGCCGTAGCCGAGCAGCAACGCGTTGAAGAATACGCCACCGACCGGGTCGCCGGTTACGACCGGATTGAAATGGATGCCGAGGCTGATCAGCGCGCCAAGGAATGCCAGCGCGCCAAGGACGCGGGCCGCAACGTCGTGCACGACACTGCCAGTGCGGGTGCGGACATGTTCGAGGCCGATTGTCATGGCCAGCAGGGTCGAGACCTGAAGGCCGATTTCGGCGAGGCTGGCGGACGGGCGATAGATGTCGCCATCGTTCATGACATGCCGGATCTGCAGCATCACGGCCAGCACGGTGAATGTGATAGCCGCGGATTCCACGCTGCGGGAGGCGAGGTCGTCACTGCGCCTGCGCAGGATCATCGCGCCGGTCCAGAAAGCGAGCGCCGGCACGCCATAGCCCCAGAGCAGCCAGTTGATGATCGGCGTCGTGCCGACATCCTCGCCGACAATGCGCGGGTCCCACAGGATGCGCGCGATCACGAGTCCGACCAGCACGATGCAAAGCTGGCGCAGCATCGGCAGGGGGCGCTTGTCGGAGATCCATGCGATCCCCGGTACCATCAGCGCCAGCGCAACCGTGAGCCAGCCCCGTTCGAGCGCGAAAGTGAAGGCGAGGGCCAGCGCTGCGACCGTGCCCGAGGCAAAGACCGCGGTCGCCGCAGCGCCTCCGGGTGCAAGCGTCCGGCGGTCCAGCTTTTCGGTGGCGAAGCCGAATACGGCCGCAAGCAACAGCGCGAGACCGGCGAACGGAATCGAGCGCTCGAATTGCGCCACGCCGAAATTCAGCGCGATCAGCACCAGCAGCGGCGTCAGCACCGCCATTCCGGCCCAGATGATTGACGCATAAGGATGACGCGATCGCCCCTGCGCGAAGAAACCGGCGGCGCCGAACATCAGGGCGAGACCCGTGCCGAACAGCAAATGCGCGCGCAGGCCTTCCAGTCTGGCGACCGGCGGAACGGCGGAATAGGGGCCGCCGGGAGAAGAGATCAGCACGAAAAAATCCGAGACTGACCAATGCGCGACGACCAGAACTCCGG
>CAZCPY010000308.1:0-1675 GCA_964499865.1 uncultured Rhodobacterales bacterium
TGTTGACCCCCAATCCTTCGCCCAACTCCTGCACCGCTGTTTGCAAAATTTGACTTTCATCGAGGCTATCACGCACTTTATCAGTGATGCGTTTGAGGGTCGCTTCAAAACTAAGTGACTGCTGCAGTTCGGCGGTGCGTTGCCCAATCTCATTCTCTAAGCGGTAATTAAAGTGTTGTAAGTCCGTTTCAATTTGCTTTCGTTGGGTAATATCGAAGCGGATCACGAGATATTGGACTGGCTTACCCTGCTCATTCAGGAAGGGAACGATGGTAGTGTCGACCCAGTAATAGCTACCATCCTTCGCCCGATTTTTGACCTCACCATGCCAGATGTGACCACTGGCAATGGTCGCCCAGAGTTGACGAAAAAACTCTTTCGAGTGATAGCCCGAATTCAAAATTCTGTGATCTTGTCCAATTAATTCGTTACGGCTGTACTGGGAAATTTCGCAAAATTTGTCGTTGACATACCGAATAATGCCATTGGGATCAGTAGAGGCAACGATCGCCGCCTGGTCGAGGGCAAACTTCATATCCGACAGTTCCTTCAGCGATCGCTGAAGGTGTTCTTCTGCCTGTTTGGTCAAGGTAATGTCACGGGTTATCTGAGAAAAGCCGTATAAATTGCCATTATCCTCTCGTAGGGCCGTAGTCACTACATGGGCCCAAAATTGGGAGCCATCTTTACGCATGCGCCAACCTTCCTCAATACACTGCCCTTCTTGTTCGGCCTGAATCAATGTTGCCTGCGGCTTGCCCTCTTGGCGGGCGGTGGGCGGGTAACAGTGGGAAAAATGCTGCCCTAAAATGTCATTGCTTTCGTAGCCTTTGATCCGTTGAGCGCCAGCATTCCAACTCATGACATAACCACGGGGGTCGAGGGCATAAATGGCATAGTCTTTGATCTGGTCTACGAGAAAGCGGTACTGCTCCTCGCTTTGTTTCAGGGAGTGGGCAATCACCGTGGCGTGTTTGGCATTTCTCTCTGCCCGTTGTTTAGCTGCCAGTAAGGCACCACTCAGGATGCTAATTTGGATACCAATGAGCGCAAATAACCCTAACCGCACAAGATTGCTGGGATCGGCAATGAGGAAAGAATTGATGGGGGCAATCAAAAAATAATTAGCTAGTAAACAACTGACACCCGTTGCTAATAGACCTGGCCCTAATCCGCCATACCAGGCGCTTAGCATAATTGCTGGAGCAAAGAGGAGAAACGGGCCTGCGAGCCCAATAAACGGTACCAGTAACCAGTGAATAATCAATGACATGAAGGCTGTCACAACGGCTAAACCGTAGCAAAGTAGCCAGGGACGTTTTTTCTGCCATTGATTTGCAACGCTCATGATGTAAGAGTTGGTTAATTAAATCTGTTTGAAAAGAGGATTGATGGAACTTACTCTGACGGACATTCAGCCTAATTAAAAGTAAATCTGATGGGAAGACTTGGCTGATAGTTCGCCATTCATCTTGTGATGTGAACGGGACTGAAAGGAATCTATCAGCAGATAGAATTAGCAAAGACATTTCAATTTGCTAGAAGAAAATAGAGCAAATTATATTTTTCGACGACTTATTCAACAAATTTTTTGGCAAATCTTTGTAGTCGGCTAAGGAAAATATTGTCTTTTCCGACATGTTGCTCAATCGGGAGATTACGCGAGTTGATATTG
>CAZCPY010000309.1:0-1667 GCA_964499865.1 uncultured Rhodobacterales bacterium
AAACTAGCTTGTCCCTGAATCAAACTCAGTTGGGCCTGGCGCAACGCTGCGGTTGTGGTCACCGGTGCCTGCACCGTACCAGTTGCTAAATTGCGGTAAAACTGTTGCATTAACTGACTGGTGCTACTGTCATCTACCGACCAGAGCGATGCCAGCACTGCAGCGGTGCCGCTATTTAAGAAATAGGAGCTGATCCCAGAGATTTCTACCCCATCCTGATCTGGCCCACCCAGGGCCGTTTCACAGGCAGACAGTACCACCAGATGCACATCTTTCAAATCCTGAAGTGTCTGAATTTGTGGAATTGTCAGCTTCTCACCATTGCCCAAAACCAGGTAAGAATCCTCCGGTCGACCGGGCACAAAAGCAGCATGGGTCGCAATATGGAGGATCTGATGTCCCAACAGGTTATCTCGTAAAGTGCGGAAGACAAAATTTTGGTTCAAAAATTCCTTACCAGGATAGACACCCTGCCGATCAGAAGACGTTGTCCGCACGATCGCCGCTAACTCCTGGGGGACATTCGGTAGGGGATTCAAGTCTTTGAATTCAGAAGCACCCAATGCCAGAATGGATGTGCTTTGTGTCCCAGGAGGCAGGCGCTCACCCATGTCCGTCAAATCCGCTGATAAAACAGTGGAAATCGTATAGGTTTCCACCAAATATTTTTTGCCATCAAATAGGGCACTCATGGGAATATAACGAGTCACCCGATCAAGGGCAAACACCAAATTTTTTATTTGATTCGCTTGCAGTTCCCGTTCCAGGGGTTTGATCAGCCAATCATACAGTTGCTTGCCCGTTGCTTGAAGCTGCTGGCGATTCGTTGTAATCGTTTGCACTTCCTGGCGAAACTGCAGTACTGTCCTGCCCAGCACATCCTGTGACACTGGAATTTGTTCACTTTTCACAATGCCACCCCTGGCCGCCCAAACTAACCAGATCTTGTCTTCCAGCACCAAAGGATAGATTAATACTGTCCCTGGTTGGGCCTCGACAACATCCCGCAGCTTTGCCAACTTCCGTGGATCGAGAAATGCCTCGTCTGCCGAACGGCGACGGCGAATTTCCGCTTCGTAATGGTGAATGGTTTCGGTATATTGCTGAGTCAACAGTTGCAGTTGGTCATTCAATTGCTCCAACTGGGCACAACGGTTTTGTTTACAGGTCTCCACCGTTTGGCCAAAGGCAATTAGCGTCCCGTGTTGCTGCAAAATCTTTGCTTCGGTGTCACTAACAGTTATTTGTCCAAGGGTACCAGCATGCCGGGTAAACTCCTGAATTTCCTGTGTCTTGAGTAACTCCAAGACCTGCTGTGCTGCTAAAATGCGCCCTTGCCCCAAGAGCAAATCTGCCAGCGCACGATACGTGTTTGCTACCAGTTGGGTGTAAGATTCCTGCTCCTGTCGGGACAAGGGTTTCAGGTCTTGCCGAATTCTGGTTTCTGCTGTCGCGCCAAAACAGACCCAATATTATTCAACGCCAGACGTTCACCAGTACGATTACCAATTTCCCGAAAAATTGCCAATGCCTGCTGGTAAAACGTCAGTGCGTCGGTTTCCTGTTTCAAACGATCATAGGCCAGTCCCAGGTTATTCAGAACCGCTCCCTGGCTGCGGCGATCGCCCGTTGCCTGGTGAATAGCCAGCGCTTGCTGATAGTATTTC
>CAZCPY010000310.1:0-452 GCA_964499865.1 uncultured Rhodobacterales bacterium
TCGTCAACGATCAGCACCTTGATTCGCGCCATCTGCTCTCCTCCCTTTCTCATCCTTCAAAACAACGTGATGTCGGATTGTCCGCCCCGCATCACGGACTCCACGCCCGCCCGATACTGGTTCTCCGCCTCGGCGATGCGTGTGTATACCGGCTCTCCAGCCTGCCGGACCGCCCTCACCAGCGCGCGCCCCGTCCCTGTATAAAAGCGCACCTGTACCGGGAGATGCCCACCCAGTCGCTGGGACAGTACGGGTATCCCCTCAAGCGCCAGAAAGCTCTTCACGAACTCGCTGTTGCGGGTGCCGATGCGCGAGCTGCCAAAACCCAGTAGATCGGCTCCACCGAACACCTTGGCGCGCAGCCGCCGCCGATCCGCGCCGAGCCTCATCAGTTCGTTAATCAGGAGTTCCATCGCGTGCACCCCATAGCGCGAGGCCTCCGAATCGAGCGC
>CAZCPY010000310.1:462-1661 GCA_964499865.1 uncultured Rhodobacterales bacterium
CTTCATCCCTCATGGCGAACCTTTCCGCCGCTCCCGGTACACCGTATGGCTGACAGGTTCCACGCGGTCCGCCATCGAGTGCATATTCTCCGAATGGCCGAGAAACAGTAGCCCCTCGGGCAGCAGGCGCGTCAGCAGACGCTCCACGACGCTCTGTTGAGTAGGGCGATCGAAATAGATCAGGACATTGCGGCAGAAAACAGCGTCAAAGCCGCGTGCCTCCGGCCAGCCATCTCCCACCAGGTTGATGCGGCGAAACTGCACGTGCCGCCGCAACTGCGGGCGCACCCGCGCGAACCCGGAATAGCAGTCCCGCCCGCGTAGAAAGTAACGTTGCTTGTAGCCGGGCGGCAGCGGCCAGAGGCGCTCTTCCGGGTAGACGGCGCGCTCGGCCGACGCCAGCACTTCGGTGTCAATATCGCTCGCCAGCACCTGCCAGCCCCCGTCCATTCCGAACGCTTCGGCCATGGTCATGGCGATCGTGTAGATCTCGTCGCCCGCCGAACCGTCAGCGCACCAGACATGCACGGGCGACTGCGGACGGGATGGCAGCCATTGCCGCAGATAATCAAAGTGCGCCGATTCCCGGAAAAAATCCGTCTTGTTCGTCGTAACGCGATTGATAGCCTGCACCAGTTCCACGCCATGCGGATCGGCCGTCTGCAGCCATTCGCAGTAGGCGGTGAAGTCAGGCAGATTCAGCTCCCGCAGCCGCCGGGACAGGCGGGAGACCAGCATCGTGCGCTTGTGGTCTCCCAGCCAGATCCCCGTCTGCCCGTGGATCAGGTCCCGGAAATAGGAGAACTCTTGATCCGACATGCTGCCGGTGGTCGTCGCTGTCATCTGTACCCTCGACGAACCGCACTACATGACACGGGCGGTTGCCGACGCAAGATCCTCGCCGAGCAACCGGTCGATGTCGAGGATCGCCACCAGCCTTCCACTCACGGTGGCCATCCCGCGCATGAACCGCACATCCACCGCCGCTCCCAATTCGGGCGGCGGCTGGATATCGCTGTCCTTCAAATCAAGAACATCACTGACCCCGTCCACCACCAGGCCCATCGTCTTGCCGCCCACCGCCACCAGGATGATGACGGTGAACTTGGTGTACTCGATCAGGGGCATGGAAAACTTCGCCCGCAGATCGACCACCGGAACCACCGCACCGCGCAGGTTGATGACTCCCTTGATGTGGC
>CAZCPY010000311.1:0-1659 GCA_964499865.1 uncultured Rhodobacterales bacterium
GCATTGGTGACGTACTGCTGCACCATGCGGTGAGTGTTGAAGTAGGATGCATTAAGGGCGATCGCATGGCGCATGACTTCAATCCAGCGATCACGATCGTGGTAAAACATGGGCACAATCAGATCTTGCAACTTGTGATATAAATCCTCCGCATCCTGCCAGTTGAGTGCGGCTGAATCTTCTGGCTCCTGAGAACCAATTGCCCAACCTGTAATGCCTTCTAGATGCCCCTCAATCCACCAGCCATCCAGAATACTGAAACTGGGTACGCCATTGTGTGCGGCTTTCATGCCCGACGTGCCTGATGCTTCCATTGGGCGCGTCGGCGTGTTTAGCCACACATCAACCCCAGCAACAACGGAGCGGGCAAGATCGATGTCATAGTTCTCCAGAAAGACAATGGAAATTCGATGCTGAAGCTGCCGAGAAACCTCGAAGATGCGCCCAATGAGTTCCTTACCGCCATGGTCTTTGGGATGGGCTTTACCCGCAAAGACAAACTGTAACGCTCCGGCTTGTTGGGAGATCGCGGTGAGCCAGTCAAGATTTGAGAAAACCAGATCTGCTCGTTTGTAAGCTGTTGCTCGACGCGCAAAGCCAATCGTCAGAACGTCCGCAGATAGCGAAATATTAGTTTGTTCTTTAACCAGAGACAGAAGATGTGTTTTAGCTGCCATGTGGGCTTGCCAGATCTCCTGAGTTGGAATATTAATTGCCTGCCTCAGCATCGCTGGGTCATTACTCCAACCAGGGATATGCTGGTTGTACAACGTTCTGAAGCTGTCACAGGTCCAGGTCCAGGAATGTACGCCATTCGTGATGTGGTGGATGGGGTAACCAGGGAACATTGCCTGAGAGACTTCCTCATGCCGCTTGGCAACGCCATTGACGTAGTGGCTCATATTTAGTCCAAGCAACGTCATATTCAGACGACTGGTGCCGGAGAGCATCTGCAACACCTCGAAGGGAACCACCTGTCCGAGAACCTGCTGCACAAGCTCATAATTGAACTGATCATGCCCTGCTGGGACAGGAGTATGAGTTGTAAAAACGCACTGGTTTCTAATTCCAGTAAAATTCCAGTGGTCTGGTTGATCGCCGTTGTCCCTTTCCAGGAGTTCTAGAATCAGGAGACTGGCATGACCTTCGTTCATGTGAAAACGCTTGATACCATCGTATCCAAGCGCATTCAGCATTTTGATGCCGCCCATGCCCAGCAAGGCTTCTTGAGCTAAGCGGTAGCGATCGTCTCCACCATAAAGGCTATCCGTCAAAGTGCGATCGAAGTCAGTGTTGCTGTCAATATCCGTGTCTAACAAAATCAGGGGAACCGTGTAACCACTCAGTCCCACAATGTCATATTGCCAGGCTCGAACCTGAACAGTCCGCTGCTCAATTTCTACCTGGATGGTTTCTGGCAATAGTTGCAGGAAGTCCTCTGGATGCCATTGCTCTGACCATTCCTCTTGCCCACCACCCTGATCCAGTTTCTGATGAAAATAGCCTTTCCGATACAGGAGAGTGACACCCACGGTTGGCACACGCAAATCAGCACAGGATTTTAAAGTATCGCCTGCCAGAATGCCTAAGCCACCGCTGTAAGTGGGCATTGCTGAACCCACTCCAACTTCCATTGAAAAATAGGCAATCTGGCGATCG
>CAZCPY010000312.1:0-1659 GCA_964499865.1 uncultured Rhodobacterales bacterium
GCCCCAGCCTAAAGGTTTATAGGGAAAGTACTCTCGCTGAGTTTTGGTTATAAGTCAAAGAAGAAGGAAGCGAGAGCGAAGCCCTATTAAAAGGGTAGGGGAAAGTAGGATAACTGAGGTAGGCACTGGCGTGTAGCCAGTAAATTTCTAAAAGAAGGAAGTTATCCAAAAGCCCCGTATTATCGAGGGGAAAGAATCGTCGCTAAATATCTTAAATGGATGTTAGAAGGAAGCGACGAGGAAGCCCCAAAAGCTTGTGAAAAATAGTTAGAGGGGAAATTAATGCTACTGAGTTTTTATCCAAAAAAAGAAGAAGGAAGTAACATCGAAGCCCCACTAACTATTCTACAGCAAATCCTCTAAGGTGCATCTGTCATAGACAATGTCAGCCTCTTCGGGAGTGCTTACCAGTTCTCCCCCACGAGCTTCCAGGTTGAACAGAACCAGCTCACTCATGGTTAAACGCTCATTGCGGAAATCAACGATCCGCTGCAACTGCAATGCTGCATTAGAAGCCATACCATCCACAGTGTTCCTGCTGGGCTCGCCCTTGAGGTAAACATCGCAGATAACGACAGAAGCGGTTTCTAGATCAATCAGCACAGAGTACCAATTACCCTTAACCAGCTCATCTGTGTTTACCTGGACGTTCTCTCTAACCGTTTTGGGGTCAAAGGTTTTGAACGCAGAAGAAGTCTTCTCACGCTCCATCCAGCCGCAGAAACAGGTTTCAAGCTGTTGTCCTGCATACAGGTTGAGCGTAGGCAGAGCATAGCGAATACCCCGCTCTTTAAGCTTGAACAGATCCATGTCGATCGCTTCAAATGCACCCATTGGAGCGGGAGCCGACTGAATGTCGCCAGAGTGTTTAGCTCCAGGAACGCGGGTGCTGTAGTAGCTACAACGATCAACCAGCTTCCATTCAGCATCATAGAAAACAACGCTGAGATCCAGATCAACCCTGTAGCTATCTTCTTTCTCCATCCAGAAAGTAAACAATCTGAAGGTCTTAGTCATATCCAGTGGGATACGAGACCCTCTGGAGTAAAGATTAGTACCCTCACTCATACTTCGGGAGTCAAAAGGAGCCAGCAGGTTATTCAGAGCTGGGGCGGCATAAATTTTCTTACCTGCCCAGGATGACTTCTGGCTCAATTGCTTAACCGCAATCTGCCAAAGCTCTCCATAGAGTGTGCTTCCCATTGTTTTAGTCAAAGCATTGGGATTAGATTCCAACACCTTGATCTTGCCGCTTTTAAGCACTGCTGCCCGTTGGGTCCGCTGATAGTCATTTTCCAAATAAGCTGCCAGTTGTAGCAGCATCTTGGTGGATAACTTGTCAGCCACCATCAAGAAGCTCTCAATGGATTCTGGAGCCACGGCAAGACACTTCCGCAGCATTCTGGCAAACATGCCAGGTTGCTCCATCAACAGAGCTTCAGGCACTTGACCCTTCAGCAGAGCTTGCTGCACCTGAGAGTTCCAACCCCTGTAACGGTAGTTGCTATCCCGCAAATTAGCCGCTGCCTTGTGGACACGGGCATACTGGGGATACTCACCCGCATGAATGGACTTGAAAACATCCTTCCATAAGCCGCGATATTTCCACAGATTAGCCATCAGGATATCCTGCGGCATATTATTCAGCTGCACCAGGAT
>CAZCPY010000313.1:0-1636 GCA_964499865.1 uncultured Rhodobacterales bacterium
CTCGAACATGATGTCGGCCTTGAGCCGCTTCTGGCGCTCCTGCTCGCTCATTTCGGAGCGCGCGCCACCGAAGCCCAGGGAGGCCCCGGCCTTGAGCAGGTGCGAGCCCAGGTTGCTGGTCAGGATCAGGATCACGTTGCGGAAGTCGATGTGACGTCCGAACGAGTCCGTGAGCCGCCCCTCCTCCATGATCTGGAGCAGCATGTTGAACACGTCCGGGTGGGCCTTCTCGATCTCGTCGAGCAGCACCACCGAATAGGGCCGGCGGCGCACCTTCTCGGTCAGCTGGCCGCCTTCCTCGTAGCCGACGTAGCCCGGGGGCGCGCCCACGAGCCGCGAGGCGTTGTGCTTCTCCATGTACTCGCTCATGTCCATGGTGATCACGGCATCCTCGCTGCCGAACATGAACTTGGCGAGCTGCTTGCACAGGTAGGTCTTGCCCACGCCCGAGGGGCCCAGGAACAAGAACGAACCCATCGGGCGGCGCGGATCCTTGAGACCGGAACGCGAGCGGCGCACGGCGCGGGCGATGGCCTTGATGGCGTCGTCCTGGTTGATCACCTGGCGGCCCAGCTCGGCCTCCATCTGCAGCAGCCGTTCGGCCTCGGCCTTCTCGAGGCGCGTCAGCGGGATGCCGGTCATCTTGGAGACCGTCTCGGCGATCACGTCGGCGTCGACCTTGCCCATCGACTCCTTTTCGGCCTGGCTCTGGCGCCACTCGCTCTGGAGCTCCTCGCGCTTCTTGCGCAGTTGGTAGGCCTGGTCGCGCATCTTGGCCGCCTTTTCGAACTCTTGGTTGGCCACGGCGCGTTCCTTGGCCCGATCGAGCTCGTCGATCTGGGCCGTGATCTCGTGCATGTCCGGCGGCGCGACGGTGTTCTTGAGCCGGACCCTGGCGCCGGCTTCATCCATCACGTCGATCGCCTTGTCCGGCAGGAAGCGGTTGTTGATGTAGCGGGTCGACAGGTCGACCGACTGGCGCAGGGCCTCGTCGGTGTACTGCACCCGGTGGTGGGCTTCGTAGCGGTCGCGCAGCCCCTTGAGGATCTCGAAGGCCTCGTCCGGGGTGGGCGGTTCGACGTGCACGGACTGGAAGCGGCGCTCGAGCGCGCCGTCCTTTTCGATGTGCTTGCGGAACTCGTCGAGGGTCGTGGCGCCGATGCACTGGATCTCGCCGCGGCTGAGCGCCGGCTTGAGCACGTTGGATGCGTCGATCGCCCCCTCGGCGCCGCCGGCGCCCACCAGGGTGTGGAGCTCGTCGATGAACAGCACCACGTCCTTGACCCGGCGCACCTCGGTCATCACCGCTTTGATGCGCTCTTCGAACTGGCCGCGGTACTTGGTGCCGGCGACCATCAGCGCCAGGTCGAGCACCACGATGCGACGGTTGCGCAGCAGGTCGGGCACCTCGTTGGCGATGATGCGCTGCGCCAAGCCCTCGACGATGGCCGTTTTGCCCACGCCCGGCTCGCCCAGCAGCACCGGGTTGTTCTTCGTGCGGCGGGAGAGGATCTGCACCACGCGCTCGATCTCGTTGGCGCGACCGATGACCGCGTCCAACTTGCCCTCGCGGGCCAGTTCGGTCAGATCGCGGCCGAAGGAGTCCAAGGCCGGGGTCTTGCTCTTGCCGGTGGGC
>CAZCPY010000314.1:0-1635 GCA_964499865.1 uncultured Rhodobacterales bacterium
ACCCAGCACTCATAAATATGTGGGTTGTTAGTGCCTAGTTTAAATAGGAATACAAACAAACCAACATTGCCGCAGACTTGAACAGCGGATTTAAAGTGAATAGGCGGGTTTACTGGATCAATTAGAGTGTGCGCTCCTCCTTTTGGGAGCTTGATGTAGAACACGGGCTTCCAGCTATCCCAACCAAACCCAGGAACATACAGCACTGGCTGAGTCCATTCCCAGGCACAACAGCCAATGGGACTAGCTATGATTCCTTGTTTAGGGTTAACCAGATCTTGTTTACCAAAACCTTTACCAGCCATAGGTCTAATATATTTTAGAACTATTGTACTGTAGACTCCTCTTTTTTCTCGTAAGGCAGCTTAATTCTAAATTCAGTACCCTGGCCTTCAGTACTAGCAACTTTAATCGTGCCACCGTGAGCCTCTACCGCGCGTTTTACAATAATCAATCCTAGTCCGGTACCAGGAATCGCCTTGACATTAGATGCGCGGTGAAAGGGGTGAAATAAGCTACCTAAATCTTGTTTAGGAATACCTATCCCCTGATCTTTAACTGAAATCTTAATAACGTCTTTCGTAAACTCTAGGGTCACGGCGACATCACTGCCTTCGGGAGAATACTTCTGGGCGTTATGGATCAAGTTGTTTATCCAACTGAGCTGACTTAGGCTCCCCATAGATGGTTAAATTAACTGGATGCCTCTCTGAGTCGGACTCCTCATTAATATCGTTAACGGTCTGTTGGACAAAGGATTCCAAGTGTACTTCAGATGGTTTGAACGTAACGTGACTAGTTTTACCTAGCTCAACTACATCGTCAGTGAGTGCAACTATCTTATTAACTGCGCCTTCAATTTTGTCAAAATAGACTTGCCGCCTTTCAGGACCAACGTCTTCAAAGTACTGAGAGAGGAGCCTACTAGAAGTCTTAATGATGCTAATCGGATTTCTAATCTCGTGCGAAACCATACTTACGAAGCGAGACTTCGTCTCACTGGCATCCCTCTCATTGGAGAGTGCAACCCTAAGACTTTCTTCCATGCGCTTGCGTTCACTAATATCGACGATGATGACTGCATAGATATTGTCCTTTAATTGGGTGACTGTAACCTCTCCCCAGAATTGGGAACCATCCTTCCTAGTTACTGATCCCTCTACCTTGCTGGACTGCTCTGTTTTGGACACTTCTTCTATGAGTTGAACCGTGGTGGGGCACACATGATAAGTAGGGCCTAATGCTTCCACTTCTGGGTAGCCAGTCATTGTGCTGAAAACAGGGTTCACATAGATCACCTTTTTCTCAACCAGATCAGGCGAGACCTTAACTAAGGTAACAGCGTCTTGAGAGAATTTAGTTACAGCCTCTAACAGTTTTAGTCGCTCTTGCTGTTTCCGTTTCCCCGTAATGTCTTCAATAATGCCTAAGTTACAGTCGGCACCGCATTCGTTCTTAATAAACGCAGTCTTAACTCTCGCCCAGACAATCTCACCACCCTTAGTTAAATACCGCTTTTCAAACTCTACGCCTACATGATCGCGACGAGATTTTTCTAACAGGGCAGCATCTACATGCCAATCGTCAGGATGGGTAAATTCCTTTAAGGGACGACCCACTACTTCTGTCAGAGGC
>CAZCPY010000315.1:0-1624 GCA_964499865.1 uncultured Rhodobacterales bacterium
TGATCTACAACCAGTTTTTGGGAGCTACACAGAACTGGGGTTTTGGCTCTGCCCTCAGTACCCTGCTCATCATGATTGTCAGTGTGGCGATCGCGTTACTCATTAAGTACGGCGATCTCTCATCCTCTCAGAAATAACGAACGATCACAGAATGGCCCCCGTCACCACCCTGTCTACCCTGCTATGACCTCATCTTCTCCCAAGCTAAACCCGCCATCCTGGCAAGCAGCGTTTTCCCTGCTGATGTTTGGGTTTATGTATCTGCCGATTTTTGTGCTGGCCTACTACAGCATTGTGCGGGTACCCTATGGAACTGGTTCGAAGGAGTTTACGCTGGACTGGTACATCCGGTTCTTTAATGATTCCCGCATTCTCGCTGCACTGGGTAGTAGCCTACAGGTGGCATTTCTGGCCGTGGTGATCGCTGCTGTCGTCGGCACGCTTATGGCAGTCGGTCTGGCAAAGTATCGCTTCCCCGGTAAGGGTGTGTATCAGGGGGTAGCATACTTGCCATTGATTATTCCGGATATTGCGATCGCGGTGGCAACGCTGGTCTTTCTGGCTGCAGTGGCGATCCCCTTTAGCGGTGGATTGATTCAACTAAGTTTGTGGACAATTGTGGCCGCCCATGTGGTTTTTTGCCTGTCCTATGTAGCGCTGGTGGTTTCTACCCGCCTGACCAATCTTGATCCGCATTTAGAGGAAGCTGCCTTAGATCTGGGGGCAACACCTGTCCAGGCGTTTGTTAAGGTGTTATTGCCCGAATTGATGCCGGCGATCGTGTCGGGTTGCCTTTTGGCGTTTGTTTTAAGTTTGGATGATTTTTTGATTGCCAGTTTTACTGCCGGAGGCGGTGTTGCGACATTGCCAATGGAAATATTTAGCCGCATTCGCACGGGGGTCAAACCGGATATGAATGCCCTGAGCGTTGTTTTGATTACGGCATCTGGTCTGGTATTTGCAGTGGCTGAATATATCCGCTACCGGAGTGAGAAAAAGCGTCTGGGGTAGAAGTTAGATTCCATTCTGTTTATCAACGTTTAAAGCCTGTAGTGGATACAAAAAAGCATTCCACCACAGGCTTTTCAGTTGTGACTACGGACTCTAGATTGGGGTTTGAAAGACACTCAGGAGTTAAAAGTTACTCAAACATCGTCTAAACTTAATATCTCTAGAGCCTCGAAGCTCTTATGCAAAGTTTAGAATTAATAACGCTTGGAATAGCCTCTGTTATTATTGTTGCTAAAGCTCCCACCCCCCGGCTTACGCTCTTCACGGGGTCTAGCTTTGTTTACTTTGAGGTCACGCCCCATCCACTCAGCGCCATCAAGAGCTTCGATCGCAGCATCTTCTTCAGAATCGGTTGACATTTCAACGAACCCAAAACCACGAGGGCGACCAGTCTCACGATCAACAGGCAACTGCACCCGCTTAACCGTGCCATATTCTGCAAAGACCGTGCTGAGATCCTCTTGAGTAACGCTGTAGGAAAGGTTACCTACATAAATCGGCATAACAAATACTCTCCGGAGTGTGAAGAAGGTCTGGAGATTTAAATCCGGAGAGAAGCCCGTCAATAGCGACTAAACAACGCAACCGAAATTAAATGCTCGATGATCACCTT
>CAZCPY010000316.1:0-1609 GCA_964499865.1 uncultured Rhodobacterales bacterium
CGATATGGAGCCATCCAATTCGACATAGGGGGTACAGGTCATCCGAATGTAACGACGGTGGCCATCGGCATAATCCTGCCAGGTTTCGAGAATTTGTTGGGGTTCGCCGGCCAAACAACGCTCTAAACGGGGTTGCGCAAGTGTGGTAAAAAATTCGGCATCCAATAAAGTCGTGACTGGATGGCCTACAACTTCATCGTAGGTTTTTTGATGCCAGGCCAAATAGGTTTGGTTAACAACCTGGTAAATATAGTCACGATCGATCAAAGACACGCAGTCGGAGGTTGCCGAAACAATCCGCTCATAGCGACGGAGTAAGGCTTCTGTGTGTTTGCGATCGGTGATATCGCGGGAAACACCAACAATTTGACTGACATTGCCCTCCGCATCGAAAATCGGTGATTTGATCGTGTGGAAGTAACGAACCATACCATCAGCCCGTTGATTGGGTTCCTCGAAGCGATTGACGACTTCTCCCGTCAGAAACACGTGCAGATCATCCTGAAGATACTGCTGGGTAAAGTCCAGTTGGTTGAAGGGAACGTCGGTAATGCCGCGTAGTTCGTCCACCGTCATACCGTAATAGTCGCAGGCTGCCTTGTTAGCATAGGTGACGATTGAACCGGGTGCTTTACAGAACACTATTTCCTGCACGGAGTCGAGGATTTGGGCGTAATAATATTCACGTTCTTGCAGGGTGGCTGCCGCTTGCTGGCGATCGCTCCCATCACGAACGGTCAATTCATGGGCGGCGGCGAGTTGGTCAAATTTTGCAACTACATGTTGATAGGACTGGCGTAACTCGGTTTGTTGCACGGCAATACCCAGATGGAGCGCGACCTGTTGCAAGTATTGGATTTCGAGGGACTGCCACGTATGGGTACGGCGGCAGTGGTGGGCCATCAGTAATCCCCACCACGTGTCCTGCTGCAAAATTGGTACGACGATATAGGATTGCACCTGTAACCGTTCCCACAAGGCCCTGTGATCAGTTGGCAGGTGTTCTGCGTGGATATTTGCGATCGTCGTCACGGGCTCCTGGCGGTAAAGTTCAACCCAGGAGACGGGCAGGCAAGGATCATGAAGGGGTTGCCCCAGTAGGGCTGGCCATTCTGGATTCACCACTTCAAAGGCGACAATACCATCCTCATCTTTAATGAAGCGGTAGATGAGGACACGATCGCTGTCTAGCAAGGTTTTGGCATCGGCGATCGCTCCCTGGCAAATGTGTCCCAGATCTCTACACTGCTGGATCTGAAGGGTAATTTCTCCAATCTTCCCTAGAATGACATCTAGAGATAGTAGGGATGATACTGGGTTGACAAATGTCATAACCGTAGTCGTTAGGGACGTAAATATTTAGATAGTATTTTTTACTTTTATTTCAACCTCAAGGGCGTCGGCATAAATGACAGTGCTCCTAAATAGTCCCAGCCACGAACCAATTCTTCTTCTAGAATGCCCACGGTGACTATAAACAGACAAACCAATTCAGCAATCTGTCAGAATCAAAATAATTTCGAGATGTTAAGAAGCATATAGCCTGGGCCGCAGATGGGATAGGAGAGTCCATAATTACGCCGTCATAGAGGAAAGCTCTATATATGCT
>CAZCPY010000317.1:0-1605 GCA_964499865.1 uncultured Rhodobacterales bacterium
GAACTGTGTCATACCATCCACCTGAACCATTCCGATCGCTTCTGGAATCTTGTCGATCACCATGAGCCCGCCTACCGCCAGTATGATGCCAACCTGCACGATGCCCGTTGTTTCGTCCCCCTTTGGATGGAGGAATAGCCCACCCGTCTGGCGCATGGAACGTTCATTATGGTAGTAACTCCAGTGACTACGGCTCCCTGGCGATCGCCCCTTGACCGGGCGCTGGACGATAATTCGTCCCTTGGCTCTTCCCGTTTTCTGCAACTGGCAACCATCCGGGCTGACGGCCGTCCGGCCAACCGAACCGTTGTGTTTCGTGGCTTTTTAAGGGACACGAACCAGTTAATGATGGTTACCGATACGCGTAGCGAAAAAGTCCAACAGATTCACCACAACAATTGGGGCGAAGCCTGCTGGTACTTTGTCACCAGCCGCGAACAGTTTCGTTTCAGCGGTAGGCTCACCCTGGTAATGGCAGCTCACCCAGATATCTGGTTACGAACGGAACGGGAGCGAGCGTGGCAGGCTCTCAGTGATGCTGCCCGGAGCCAATTCACCTGGCCAAAACCACGACAACCGTGCCCGGATAATCCGCCTGTTGGTAGCCCAATTCCCAACGTGATCGCCCCTCTTTCCAACTTCTGCTTGTTACTACTCGACCCCGTCGAAGTAGATCATCTCGACCTGCGGCCCAACCCCCACCACCGCTGGTACTACTCGTTACAAGGCTCATGCCAAGAAAGTATTTGGAGCGTAGAGGCAATCACTCCCTAGACATTACAATTCCTGGGCTTGCCCCCTAGACCTCGGAGATCCGCTCAGGAGGTCTGCTCACCCATCAGGCCCCTAGAGGCGTAGCGGCATTTACCAACGACAGTAAAACACCTGTTTGTTCCTGGCCATTGGTTGCTAGTTCACTATGGCAAAGGTAGACCCGCTCACTGGTACGCCCCAATAAATCCAGCAGAATCCGGCGCAGACGACGTTCATTCGCGGCCATTGTATCGACTGCCGTGATAGGCCGGCCCGACCACTCGTGCAGGAACAGGGGAGCCGCATACAGGGCATCCACCCCCGTCAGCCAGCGAGGTGAACCAGCATCCAGCCAAAACTGCCAACGGTGGTGCCGCCGACTGGAACGGTACTGAAACACCGTTGCCAACGTTACCGCATTACTGGCGGGGCCGATCGGGCGAACGGGATATGGGTTAGCCGTCACCGCACCACTCCGCAATAGCTGAATCAGGCGACTGACCGTCATATAAGCAGGCGTTTCATGGCGATCGCCCTGACGCAGCCTGCCACTCACTTCCCAGTAACGCTGAGCGGTTTCCAGCAGTTGACGCAAGGCGGCCAATTGATCAAAGGGCAAATTGCCACCCCCCAAGAGAAAATGCTGAATGGCCCGGTCGAGGAGCGCGACGGCATTCGGAATCAGGCGTTGTTCCAGTTGGCTTTGTTGGGTTTCCAGCCAGCGGACAATTTCGCCATAGGCACCGGCAGCCTGATAACCCAACCGATCCCACCGGGGAAACGTAGTTGGCGGTAGCAAGCGGGGGCGATCGGGGTGGGGTGCGAAGCAATAGTCAGCCAACAATCCAGCCC
>CAZCPY010000318.1:0-964 GCA_964499865.1 uncultured Rhodobacterales bacterium
CCAATGCCACTGCCATTAATCCTTGCCCACTGGAGATACTTTCAGACCAGATACCAGGGTAGTAGAGGGAAAGAGACGCACCACCAATTCCGGCAAGGAAGCTACCAGCAATAATGCACAGCATCCGGACTCTCTTAATTGATACACCCATCGCCAGAGCGGCATCGGGACTATCACCCACCGCCCGAATGAACAATCCCCAGCGGGTACACTTAAAGAACCAGGCCATCAAAGGCGCGATCAGTACCCCGAGGATAAAAATAGGGCTGATCTTAAGGGCAGACTGAATCGACGGCAGTGTACTCCAACCACCTAAATTGATCGTTGGCAACTGAGGTGCCTGCGGCTGAATGAAAGGTTTACCGAGGAAAAATGCCAAACCACTACCAAAGATGATCATAGCGATACCAACCGCAATATCATTCACCTTCGGCTGTTGTGATAACCAGGCATGAATAAAGCCCAATACCATCCCGGCACAACCAGCGACCAGCACACCCAACCAGGGAGACAATGCCGGCGAGATACCCCACTTATCTGACCCCAGGTAGGAAACAGCATAGGCACTCATGGCTCCCATTAACAGGGCACCTTCCAGACCCAGGTTAATCTTGCCGCTTTTTTCGGTCAAACACTCACCCAAACTAACAAACAGAAAAGGGGCACTGCCACGCAACGTACCTGCCATAATGCCGAGGGGCACCCCCCACCAACCCAATGCTTCAGCTGCCATCTGATGTTTCCTTTAAGAGAATAACTAAATGCGTATATTGAGGGAGCAGTAGTCCTTGGGCCTGGTTATTCGTGAGCGGTCAATCGGTTCAATATCGCTGCAATGTCGCTAACCAATGACCCACCTAACCTGACCAGAGCCGATCGCCTAGATCGGTACTGCTGTGGATGCCGGAGGAGGAGTCGCTGGGGCTGGGGGCTTTTCCTTGAAAAACTGGAAGCGACCGTAGAG
>CAZCPY010000318.1:974-1603 GCA_964499865.1 uncultured Rhodobacterales bacterium
CCCTGGAACAGTAAAACCGTTGCATCAGGCATGGCAAACGTCCGCTGTAAAGCCCCACCACTGGCAACAATCCCACCGAGAAGCACCGCCACCAGAATAGCAGCCAGGGGATTGTAACGAGCGACAAAGGCAACCAGGATGCCAGAATAACCATAGTTAGCAACCAGGGAAGCATTTGCCTGACCCTGGACAGCAGCAATCTCAACCATGCCTGCCAAACCAGCACAGGCACCAGCGAGGAAACAGACGATAATGGTCAGCTTACCGACAGGTAAACCCGCAATCCGGGCTGCCTTGACATTGCCACCAGCCGTGCGGGCTGCAAAGCCAAAGGTTGTGTGTTGCATCAAAAAGTAAGCAATCACACAGGCAATCAGCCCAAAAATTAAGCCGTAGTGAATGCGGGTGGCAACAATATTGCCTAACTTATAGGTCTCAGGAATGGGAAAACTGGAGGGTTTGTTGAGGGAAGAGGGATCTTTCATTGGCCCCTCCACCAGGTGATTCAGCATTGCGATCGCAATGTAGTTCATCAACAAACTACTAATGGTTTCATTCACCGCCCGGTAATGGCGCAACGCCCCCGCAATACCAATCCACACGCCTCCGGCCAGCATACCCGCCAGTGC
>CAZCPY010000319.1:0-1593 GCA_964499865.1 uncultured Rhodobacterales bacterium
CGCACTCCAGCGGCAAGCTGCTGTTCAGCGCGCGCATCATCCCCTACCGCGGCTCCTGGCTCGACTTCGAATTCGACCCGAAGGACATCCTGTACTTCCGCGTCGACCGTCGCCGCAAGATGCCGGTCACGATCCTGCTCAAGGCCATCGGCCTGAACCCGGAAGCCATCCTGGCGAACTTCTTCGTCTTCGACAACTTCCGCCTGATGGACTCGGGCGCGCAGATGGAGTTCGTCGCCGAGCGCCTGAAGGGCGAAGTCGCCCGTTTCGACATCACCGACAAGTCGGGCAATGTCGTGGTCGAGAAGGACAAGCGCATCACTGCGCGCCACACCCGTGCGCTGGAGCAGTCGGGCACCCAGTTCGTGACCGTGCCGGAAGACTTCCTGGTGGGTCGCGTGCTGGCCAAGACCATGGTCGACCCGGAGACCGGCGAGATCATCGCCAAGGCGAACGACGAGCTGACCGAATCGCTGCTGAAGAAGCTGCGCGCGGCCGGCATCAAGGACATCCAGTGCCTGTACACCAACGAACTGGACCAGGGCGCCTACATCAGCCAGACGCTGGCGTCTGACGAGACCGCCGACGAGCTGGCCGCTCGCGTGGCGATCTATCGCATGATGCGCCCCGGCGAGCCGCCCACGGAAGACGCCGTGCAAGCCCTGTTCGGCCGCCTGTTCTACAACCCCGACACCTACGACCTGTCGCGCGTGGGCCGCATGAAGTTCAACGCGCGCGTGGGCCGCGACTCGGCCGAAGGTTCGATGACGCTGTCCAACGAGGACATCCTCGACGTGGTGAAGATCCTGGTGGATCTGCGCAACGGCCGCGGCGAGGTCGACGACATCGACCATCTGGGCAACCGTCGCGTGCGTTGCGTGGGCGAACTGGCCGAGAACCAGTACCGCTCGGGTCTCGCCCGCATCGAGAAGGCCGTGAAGGAGCGTCTGGGCCAGGCCGAGACCGAAGCCCTGATGCCGCACGACCTGATCAACTCCAAGCCGATCTCCGCGGCACTCAAGGAGTTCTTCGGGGCGTCGCAGCTGTCGCAGTTCATGGACCAGACCAACCCCCTGTCCGAGATCACGCACAAGCGTCGTGTCTCGGCCCTGGGCCCGGGCGGTCTGACCCGCGAGCGCGCCGGCTTTGAGGTGCGCGACGTGCACCCGACCCACTACGGTCGCGTGTGCCCGATCGAAACGCCCGAAGGTCCGAACATCGGCCTGATCAACTCGCTGGCGCTGTATGCCCAGCTCAACGAGTACGGCTTCCTCGAGACCCCGTACCGCCGGGTGGTGGACGGCAAGGTCACGAACCAGATTGACTACCTGTCGGCCATCCAGGAAGGCAAGTACGTCATCGCCCAGGCCAACGCCACGCTCGACAAGGACGGCAAGCTCATCGACGAGCTGGTCTCCGCGCGCGAGCACGGCGAATCGGTGCTGACTTCGCCTGAGCGCATCCAGTACATGGACGTGGCGCCGACGCAGATCGTGTCTGTGGCCGCTTCGCTCGTGCCCTTCCTGGAGCACGACGATGCCAACCGCGCGCTGATGGGCGCCAACATGCAGCGCCAGGCCGTGCCGGTGCTGC
>CAZCPY010000320.1:0-1585 GCA_964499865.1 uncultured Rhodobacterales bacterium
ACGCCGTTATCGGCAGTAATAAGACCATCCTGATCGGCTAAGTCAGTGCCCACAATACCCGAGGCTTTCAGCAAGTCTACCCCTTCCCCCGTAGCGGCGATCGCTTTCCCGTGGCGGAAAGCTTCATTGATAAAGTGAATAGCATCCCCCTGCTGCTTCAGCATCTCAATGCTCTGCTGCCCACCGGGAACATAGATCCCATCAAACATGACGGAAGCGCTGGTCAGAAAGGTTTTGTCCACTTCCAGATCAGAACCATTGGTACTATGTACCATTCCCCCAAACTTTGAGCCAATCTGGGCTTTGGCTCCGGCATTTTGCAGGGCTTGCTGCATAGCCATCACCTCTGAATGGTTGCAGCCATCCGCAACCAACACGGCTATCTTGCGGCTCTTAACCGTATCTTTGACGGTGTTTTCCATACTCAGGGCAGGAGAACTTTGACCATGGTTCTGGATGGCCGCTTCTGTGGGTTCGGGTACGCCAATCCCCCTTGCCACTCGTTTCGCAAATTCGTGATCCACCTGGTTAAAGTGATCCACCATGCGCTGCCGAATTGCTTTGTCATCCACTTTTGCCAACTCGAAGTGAGCCGCCGACACGATGTGCTCTTTCTCCGCCTCAGACATGCTGTTCCAGAATAGGGTTGCCTGACTGTAGTGCTCCTGAAAGCTATCGCTGCGTTTGCGAATCTTGTGTCCCTCCACCTTCTCAGCATAGTGAGTATAGGCCCGCAGGTTATCGGGATTGGCCATTGGGCAACCACCCCCACGGGTGTTAGGGAAGTAGTTCACGGCTCCTTTGTCGATCGTCTGCCGCATATAGCCATCCCGCTGGTTGTTGTGAACGGGACAGGTGGGACGGTTGATCGGAATCTCGGTAAAGTTGGGCCCACCGAGCCGAATTAATTGGGTATCGGTATAGGAAAATAATCGTCCCTGCAGGAGTGGATCATTGGTGAAGTCAATCCCAGGAACCACATGTCCTGGATGGAAGGCCACCTGTTCCGTTTCAGCAAAGAAATTATCCGGGTTGCGGTTCAGTACCATCCTGCCCACCGGTCGCACGGGCACGAGTTCTTCGGGAATGATTTTGGTGGGGTCGAGCAGGTCAAAATCGAACTTGTGTTCATCTTCCTCCTCCACAATTTGCACCCCTAATTCAAATTCGGGATAGTCGCCCATTTCGATCGCTTCCCATAGATCGCGGCGATTGTAATCCGGGTCTTTTCCGGCTAATTTCTGCACTTCATCCCAAACCAGCGCGTGCATTCCCAACTTCGGTTTCCAGTGAAGTTTGACAAACCGAGCCTTGCCTTGCTCATTGATCCAGCGGAAGGTGTGAACCCCAAACCCTTCCATCATGCGGTAGCTACGGGGCAAAGCCCGATCGGACAGCACCCACAGGATCATGTGCATCGACTCTGGCATGAGGGAAATGAAATCCCAGAAATTGTCATGAGCGGCGGAAGCCTGGGGCATCTCGTTGTGGGGTTGGGGTTTGACGGAATGCACCAGGTCGGGAAACTTAATGCCATCCTGAATAAAAAACACAGGCATATTGTTGCCTACCAGGTCATAAATCC
>CAZCPY010000321.1:0-1585 GCA_964499865.1 uncultured Rhodobacterales bacterium
AAGATCAAGGCGGGTGGGAGGTAGGCTGCACTACAGAAAGCAACGGGCAAGACTAACCCCGCCGCAGGTGTAACCCACTCGACAATGTCTGATTAGGACGCGGAATGCGCATAACCATTACCACGCTCACGCTTCTTGCGAGCTTGCTTGCACAATTGTCGGCTGCCAATGCGTGCCGTGGCCATGTTTGGGAATATTCGACATTGATGCACAAGCTTCATCCGGCCGCTCACGCTGCTCCTGTCATTGCTGAGGTGGAGTTATTGGAGCTACTTCCGCACAAACACTCTCAGCGAACCGATTTGCCGCTTAGCAATATGGCAAAGGCACGAATCGTGCGTTCGATAAAGGGCATCGAAGACGGCACGGTAGTGATGACGCTATCGGGTAGTTGCACGTCCTGCGGAGGGTGTTTCCATGCGGTTGATATTGGGGCTCGACGCTTGGTGGCGGGCGATTTCGAAAGTGATTCGAACGGCCATATCCTCGCCGGGTGGGCTTGGCACTCTGATGGCAGACGTGCGAACTGGAGAGATCCCGGTTAACTGAAGTTGCGTCGCAAACGACGACGCTGCACGTGTGCAAGGGGCCGCTAAAGTAGCGCCGTTGTCTGGACATGGGCTCGCGATCCGACCCAGTGCTCGCGCAGTAGGGGTGCTGTCCGGCGATCCTCCGGGCTCATGTTCGTGCAATGGAAATCGTTAGCGTCGGTGCCTTCTCAACGATCTTCACCCACAGCACCCCGCATCATCACGTGCTAGGTTTGATTATGACATATAGTTCCCGCTCGACACGGTTGTGGGCTTCAGGAGTTCTGTCCGTAATATGGCTTTACGGACTTTTCCGATGGTGGGGCCATCCGAATGGCGCAGGTGCGATACTTCTCGCTCTCTTGGGATGGGTCGCGCTTGGCACGGTTGGATGGGTAGCTCCTATTGAAGATCGTATGTTGCGTGTTTTCGCGCGCGTGCTGGGCGCCCTCGTCGCTTTGGCCGCGCTTGCATTGTACGTGTTTCTTGTAATGCTATTGAGGAATGGTCTCTGATGACAACCCAGTCCCTACGTCGGCGCGCGCCGTTGTAGGACCAGATCCGGGCCGGTGAGCGCATGGGTCTAGCCGGGCGGCACGGGTAGCGGGCCGATCGATTAGGCCCCTGTACGGGCTTCCCTGCAGATTTTCTAAGGGCAGTTTAAGCTATGGCCTGCGCTGGGGTCCGTAAAATCGGCCGATAGAACATCTACTGATTACAGTGACTTGTGGTGGCGGTTGGTGGAGCCGAGCGGGATCGAACCGCTGACCTCCTCATTGCGAACGAGGCGCTCTCCCAGCTGAGCTACGGCCCCCGCCAGCCGCAACCGGGCGAAACCTGTCCGGATGCGGGAATGGGCGAAGAGCGGCCATTTAGGACCCGGCTTTTGCCAAGTCAAGGACCGCCGGGGTGCCCGCCCGCAACGTGCGGAGGGGAGCGCCAGTCCGCCCCGGACCCCGCGGATTTGCCGCCGCCTTGCAACGGCCGGGCGCGCGGATGTTACGCGGGCCGGCCGCCGGTTCCGCCGCTTGCCCGGAATCGGCTGAGCCGATAGA
>CAZCPY010000322.1:0-1580 GCA_964499865.1 uncultured Rhodobacterales bacterium
TAGCTCTCAAGGCATTATCAACTTAGGACAAACTCAACGTATGGTTGCAGTCGCAGAAGTGTACGAATTAGATATCAGCCATGTCCGAATTGGACAAACCGCAACAGTCACCAGCAAGAACAATGCCTTGTTAGAGATGTTGCGTGGAGAGGTTATTGAAGTGGGATTGGAGATTGGTAAACAGGATGTTTTAAACACCGATCCAGCAGCTCAATTTGATGCGCGAGTGGTGGAAGTGAGAGTCCGGTTAGATGAAGTGTCTAGCCGTCGAGTGACAGGGCTAACCAATTTAAGTGTACAGGTCACGATCAATGTCAACTCGTGAGGGAATGGCAAAACAACAATGAGTCAGAAGAAAAAACCGCTATTTCTCTCCTGGTTGCAACTCCGCAAAGAGAGAGCCCGTTTGTTAGTTGCGATCGCCGGAATTAGCTTTGCTGATGTGTTGATGTTTCTGCAAATGGGTTTTCGGGGTGCTTTGTTTAGCAGTGCTGTTGAATTTCACAACAGTTTGAATGGTGAAATTGTCATGCTGAGCAATCGATCTCGATCGCTCATTTCCCTCGATCGCTTTACAGAACGCCGACTGTATCAGGTAACAGGAATCACTGGGGTTGAATCTGTCACGCCTATTTACTTGAACTCAATGCAGTGGCGCAATCCTGAAAACAAAGAAATTTGGGATATTTACGTGATCGGAATTAACCCCGAGTATCAGGTGTTGAATATTCCTGGAGTCGAAGCAAATCGCGAGAAACTGCGTCAACCGGATACTGCACTGTTTAATCTGGGATCTCGGAGTGAATTCGGTGCGATCGCCCAACGCTTCCAAGCAGGAGAAAAGATCACCACTGAAATCAACGAACGTAATATTCAAATTGCAGGCTTATTTAAGCTCAGTCCTACCTTTGGTATCAATGCTTATTTAGTCACCAGTGACGTTAACTTTTTACGCATGGCTCCTTCTCGCCAGGGTGGCTTGATTGACGTGGGTGTGATCAAACTGAAGCCAGATGCTAATGTGCAAACAGTTCTTACCGAGATGCGATCTCGTTTACCGAATGATGTCAAAGCCATGACTCGCGAAGACTATGCCAAAGCCGAAGTCGCTTTCTGGAATGCCAGTACTCCCGTTGGCTATACCTTTGATTTGGGTGTGGTGATTGCTTTTATTGTTGGGGCGGTGATTGTCTATCAAATTCTCTACAGCGATGTCACCGATCACCTCCCTGAATACGCCACCCTTAAAGCAATGGGATTTCGCGATCGCTATCTCCTCATCGTTGTATTTCAGGAATCCCTCATTCTAGCAGCACTAGGGTTTCTTCCAGGAACGGCGATCGCCCTTTCAATTTATCGGATTACAAATTTGGCAACGATGCTACCAATGACAATGGATTTAGGGCGCATTGTGTTTGTTTTTATTCTCACAGTCTTGATGAGTTCCTTCTCTGCTGCAATGGCAGTGCGTAAATTACAAACGGCTGATCCGGCTGATATTTTTTAGGAGGATAAGGATGTCTCAAGCACTAGAAAGTAATGTAATTGATACGTCTACAGCCGCGATCGCCATTCATCAC
>CAZCPY010000323.1:0-1576 GCA_964499865.1 uncultured Rhodobacterales bacterium
GCCATTGCCCTTCACTGGGCGATGGCGGCACTTTTGTTGTTCATGATCTGGCTAGGCTGGAACATGGAAGACAACGAAGCCCGCTACCAGCTGCACAAATCCATCGGGATCACGATCCTTTTCCTCGCGCTGGCCCGGCTAGCCTGGCGATTTGCCAATCCGCCGCCACCCCTGCCAGAGGGTATGTCGCCGCTCGAAAGGAAAGCCTCTCACGCGGCGCATGTGGCCTTTTATGCCTTGATGATCGGGATTCCGCTCGGCGGATGGTTCATGGTGTCGGTCTCGCCATTCCAGGTCTCGACCGTTCTCTATGGTGTGCTGAGCTGGCCGCATGTTCCGTTTACGGAAGGACTGGTCAGCGAAGACTTGTACAACCTCGTGGAGTTCTTCCACAGCAAGGGCGCGTGGGTGATCCTCGTGCTGCTGGCGTTGCATGTGGCGGGCGCCATCAAGCATGAGATCGGCAAGGAGGAAGGCGTGTTGAAACGCATGGTGCCGGGGCTGTTCGGTAAGTCGGAGCCGCCATCCTTGCCAGCCCGCGGCGCCGTGTTTGCCTTCGGTGGCAGCCTCGCCCTGTTTGCAGCCATCGCGGCCCTGCCCCTGCTTGGCGCAGGCGCGAGCGGCGGCGGAAAACCTGCTGGCGCAGAGGCAGCACCAGTTGCAGCCATCGAAGCAAACTGGGCTGTCGATTATGGCGCGTCCGAGATCAGCTTCACGGGCGTGCATGATGGCAATCAGTTCAAGGGCACCTTTGCGAACTGGACAGCAGACGTAGCCTTTGATCCGGACGCCCTCGAGACGTCAAAGGTACGCGCCGTAATCGACATGCGTTCCGCCAGCACCGGCAAGAAGCTCTATGATGACAGCCTGAAGGGCAAGGAGTGGTTCGCGCTGGCGGACTATCCCGAAGCCATCGTCGACCTGGGCGGCTTCAAACAGGTGAGGAGCGGATACGAAGCCACTGCCACGCTGACGCTGAAAGGCAAACCGGTCAGCGTTCCGTTGCAGTTCACGCTGGACATCGATGGCAAGGAAGCGCGCCTCGACGGCAGGGCGGAGTTTTCCCGCAAGGCGCTTGACCTTGGCCAGTCTTCAGATGCCGGCGGCAAATGGATTTCAGACAGCGTGACGGTGACGATTTCCGGCCGTGCCGAGCGGACGCGCTGATACGCGGATTTGCGGGCACCGCGAGCGGTGGTAAGGCCGGGCGATGACCGCACCGATTGTTCCTGTGCTTGCCGAAACCATCGCCCTCGCTGCGGAAATTCTCAGCGAGGGCGGGCTCGTCGCCATTCCGACCGAGACGGTGTACGGCCTCGCCGCCGACGCGTCGAATCCGGAGGCGGTAGCAAGGATCTACGAAGCGAAGGGACGGCCCCGGTTCAATCCCCTGATCGCGCACGTGGCCTCGATCGAGATGGCCGCGCAGGAAGCGGATGTTTCCGGTCTGGCCCGCCAGGCCGCAGAAGTATTCTGGCCGGGGCCGTTGACGCTCGTTCTGCCCGTGAAGCCAGGCGGGCGTGTCTGTGATCTTGCGCGTGCGGGGCTCGAAACGACAGGGCTGCGCCTGCCGGCC
>CAZCPY010000324.1:0-923 GCA_964499865.1 uncultured Rhodobacterales bacterium
CTATTGTGTGAAAACAGGTTTATCTAAAAAAACGACCGAGCTTAAAACAGCCCAAGGGTGGCACCGATACTGATACCAAAGACCAGTCCATTAAAGTCAACGGTGGGGTCGGTTGATCGCCCAAAGCTGTAGCCTGTCAACAAACTAAACTGGACATTACGAAACGCGGTGTAAATTAACCGTACCCCAATCTGATGGTACTCATCTTCTCTGGAAGCGCGGGTATAGTGGGCAAACGAAAATTGGTAATCAAGTCCAGCTTGTAGATTTGGTTGAATGTCATAAAGCAATGACAGATTGAGCGAGTTAATTAACCGCGATCGCTCCGCCGGGTTGCTAAAACTGACCCGAAGTTGGTAGAAGCTATTCAGGATTAAACGAGGGGTCAGCGCGTCGCGACGGCTCAACTCCAAACGAATGGCATGCTCATCAAGAAATTTAGTCCCGCGCGGGAAACCAATTAAGTCATCACTGCCAATAAACAATTGCTGATTGGCCCAGCCAATTTCACCAAACATGGTGGGAGAAAGTCGCTGATAAATACCCGCCCGGAATAGTAACTCGTTGTAGTTCACCTGCTTCTGTTCGTCGTAGCGGGCCAGGTTCCCTGTTGCCGCCGCGACAAAAAATGTATTGGGCCCTAAGGGGGGAGCCGCAAATAAAGTGATGCCTGGACGAAATAGACCATCATCAACCGGGTCAATGGCTGAGAGGACATTGCTACTGCGGAAGTACTCTATGCGGGGAAGCAGGTAGACAACTGCTGAACGGGCAGGTGGACGAGGTGGTTCATTCGGAAACGGTAAGGGGGTAACAGGCTCAATCAGGAGACAACCCAATTCGGGATCTAACTCAGGGCAGGGAATTTGGCCGATGGGAGCGAGGGGCTTGTTCGCCGGTTCCCTGGAGGGTAGGGGTGGGGG
>CAZCPY010000324.1:939-1568 GCA_964499865.1 uncultured Rhodobacterales bacterium
CTCGTTGGATCTCGGTTAGTGCGCTTGGCGTTGCTACCTGGTATGGCGTTAAGAAGTTTACCAAAGTAGTTTTAGAACTGCCTGGGGACGTAATCTGCCGAATTGGTAGGCTCTCGATTTCGTCCCCAGCGATGGGTAAGGGTAAGGGAGAAATCGCCCTATGGAGAGTGAACGTCGGTGGGCAAGGCTGACTGACACCGTTAGGTGATGTGGTTTGTAACGCGCCTGGTGACCCTGTTATGGCTGAGGTTGTTGCTCCCACCTGACATTGAACAGGTTTTAGCGGGGTCTCGACGATGGGTTGTGGGGAAGTGTTGAGGGGGGGGGCTGTGGTGGGCGGAGCGATCGCCGGTGTGGCCCAGACTGGACGATGAAAAAGCAAGATAGGCCATGCTAGCAGGGGTTGCCAGAGACGGAAAGGCATGGCTCGATAAGTTTTGGAAACCAGATACTGATGACGAGTCTGCAAAACAGGAACCGTGAATGTACTGGATAGATAATCGCAATTATGAAGATTATTTAAAGTCGTTCTTAAAATTGCGTTTAAAAATGAAAAACCTGTAACTTATGCCATTAGGCAGGGGAACTAAGTTTAGTTCCATCCCCCAAAGTAGGGATTTGTTTGTAAG
>CAZCPY010000325.1:0-1565 GCA_964499865.1 uncultured Rhodobacterales bacterium
GAATAGCGGGCTGGGCGCTGCTAGTCGCATGCAAAAAGCGTGTGTGTCACGCTTTTCGTGGAATCCAGTGCCGTGGAGACCAGGGCAATGATAAAGGTTCTGGTGCGCTCGGCTACCGACGGGGGGCGTCTTTTCCCGAACTACGACGAAGAGTCGGGTATTCTTTCCGCCACTTCAAATGTAAGACGCGTCTGGACGGCTGGCGCTGACATCGATGGCAACATTCGTTCGACGTCGATGAAAATGGAGTGCTGGCAAATCTCGACTTGATCATTCCGAGGAACAAGTGGAAGTGCGTCTCAGACGTGCTGGCTCCGATGGCGGCGGTATGTGGCGACTTGGTGTTTTCTGAAAGTGCGCTTTCTACCAAGAGCTTTAGTTTTCCCATCAATGTCGAGGTTGACGGGAAAGGGAGCCACGTCCGCATTCAATTTAGTGATTGGGTCCACACCTCAGCCGTCGCCTTGTCAGACGATTGCATCGCCTTGCTCCGCCAGGACGAATTGACCGGTTTCTGGTTGAATGTAGCACCATAGGCCGCAGGCACCGACCGCGTCGAACGCACCTACAACCTCACCATCGACGGGCCGCACACCTTCCTCGTTGGCGAAGACGGCGCGGTGGTGCATAATCAGGTCTGCCCGCTTGTTGGACACCATCCTGGCCGAAGTACTTGGGAGGAGCCGCCCAACAACACCTCTACATGACGTCGGCACGCCTACATAACCTGTTCCATGCTGGCTTGGATCGGTTGGCTTCGCGATTTGCTGGCGCGCGTCAACTGACGCCGGGCCTAGGGCGCCAAGTGGCGAACTACATAGCAAGGTTTGATGCGCAGCATGGGACAGCAATGTTGCGTGCCGCACGCGCCAACGGCTTTCCTTATTGAGTGCAGTAAATGAGACAGGTAGGCGACCTTTTCGAACAAGACTTCCGCGCCCATCCAGTATGGCGTCTCGTGGAGTCGAGCGAAGGCGATACTTTGGCTTCACCGGTTCACGACCTTCCGCTTGCTACACTGGATAATTGCGTCGTCGGCACAGATGTGCTTCTGGCCGACGGCAGCTCACACTTTGCTGTCTTGGCCAATGTCTCCGCTCTTAGTGCTCTTTCAACAGAGCAGTTCTTGACGGCAACTTTTTTTCTGAACGGAGGGCGCTGGGTACTCGCAAGATACTTTGACGATGATTGGGACCACCAAGGGCCGTTGGCATTCGCCAAACGCCTAGGGCGACAGGTCGATCAAATATTTCCCGTTACGTATGATCTTTCGATGCACTGTTCGTCGCGGGCTTGGTCGCTGAAAGGGATGATTGAAGCTGTCCCTCGCGCTAGCCTGTCGGAGGCCGAACGCCTCGACCTAATAATGTCGGAGTTAGACTGATTGAGGTCCTGCGTTTGCGCAGGATTGAGGAGATCGAAGTCGGTGATTATCGACCGAAATCCGTGACACACACCGATTTCCCCCGCCCTCGGCCGCTTCCTGCAGACCGATCCGATTGGCGTCGCAGGCGGCATCAACCTCTACGCCTACGTGCGCAACGATCCGGTCAACGCCACAGACC
>CAZCPY010000326.1:0-605 GCA_964499865.1 uncultured Rhodobacterales bacterium
TTGTGTTTGGTTTAGACCAGCAGAACAGTCTGAAAGTACTGTTGATCCGGCGTAACCTGGCACCATTTCAGGGGCAGTGGGCGCTACCCGGTGGGTTTGTGCGGGTAGATGAATCTCTGGAAATGGCTGCCCGTCGAGAATTACAAGAAGAAACTGGCCTGCAGGGCATTTTTCTGGAACAGCTCTACACCTTCGGTGCCGTCGATCGCGATCCGCGAGAGCGAGTCGTTTCCGTGGCCTACTACGCCCTGGTGAATCTGACGGAGTATGCTGTGCAGGCAGCAACGGATGCCAGTGAAGCCCGCTGGTTTCAGCTGAAGCAGCTACCCGAGTTGGCCTTTGACCATGCACAAATTATTGCCACGGCGATCGCCCGCTTGCAGGGCAAGGTGCGCTACGAGCCGATCGGATTTGAACTATTGCCCAAAAAATTTACCCTGTCTCAACTTCAAACCCTCTACGAAACCGTCCTCGGGCTAACCTTGGATAAGCGTAACTTTCGCAAGAAAATCCTCAAAATGGATCTGTTAATAGAACTGGCGGAAACCCAGACGGAGGTTGCCCATCGGGCAGCCAGACTTTACCAGTTCGATGAAGCGAAATAT
>CAZCPY010000326.1:615-1557 GCA_964499865.1 uncultured Rhodobacterales bacterium
TGAGATTTAGAGACTACACCACCCATTTGTCAGAGTTTGAGCAGGAGGTCTGGGTTCTCTGCCCCCGCTGTCAGGCCCCCACCCTCAGCCGTTGCCTGGAGCCAAATAGCACCTGGCGGATCGCCTGCCCCCACTGTAGCTATACTCGCACCGCCAGTCGTCGAGGCCGGGAGCGATCGCAGCCCTGGTGGACCGGCAACTGGTGGACAGAGTACCGCAAGTATAACGGGGCCGTAGACCCTCTGTTTGGTCTGCCCCTGTGGTTACAGGTACCCTGCTGTGGTCAGGTACTCTGGGCCTACAACGCAGCCCATCTCACGTTTCTGGCGACTTACATCGAAGCAACCCTACGGGAACGGCAGGGCCGTCAGGGGAGTCATCATAGTATTGCCGTTCGTCTACCCCGCTGGATGAAGTTGGCCCGCAACCGGGAGCCGTTATTGCAAGGCATCCGGCAGTTACAGGCAAAACTGGAACAGCGAAAATAATCCATTTCCGTTTCTGTAACCAGCCTGCCCGGGCAAAGCCTGCCAGTTAGGGTAGAACCATCGAAACAATTCCGTCGTTTAAGTCCCTAACTGAGAGTCGTGAGCATGAAATCTTCGATTAAATCTGGGCTATCTGCGATCGCCCTCCTCAGCAGTTTTGCGATCAGCCTGTCCGCCCTGGCTACCATCACCAGTGGCAACCCGATCGCCCAGGCCGTTCCGGTTCGTCTGGTCAGGCAGATTTTGCCAGTCCGACCGACTCCCAATCCCTTACCCAACCGGATTCGCCGGCTGGTTATCCAAACCCATGCCCAGCAGTTACAGGTGCCCCAGGGGCGGTTGCAGGTAGTGGCTTTTAGTCAAGAAACCTGGTCAAATAGCTGCCTCGACTTGCAGAAACCAAATGAGCGCTGTGCCGGAGTCATCACACCGGGGTGGCGGGTGGAAGTCAGTG
>CAZCPY010000327.1:0-1536 GCA_964499865.1 uncultured Rhodobacterales bacterium
GCCTGGAATGCAAGCCCTAGACTCCATCCTCTCCACGATCCCCAAACTTCGCGCCCTGGTGATCGGCGACGTCTGCCTCGATCGCTGGTGCCGCTACGATCCGGCACTCTCGGAACGCTCCCGTGAAACCGGCATTCCGCGCACCGCCGTCATCGCTTCCGAACTCACCCCAGGCGCCGCCGGCACGGTCGCCAACAATCTCGCCGCTCTCGGCGCGGGCACGGTTGCCGTGCTCGGCGTCATCGGCAACGACGGCAATGGATGGGAACTTCGTCGTGCCCTTGAACAACGCGGCATCGCTCATCACCGCTGCGTCGATTCCTCCCGCTTCTGCACCTTCACCTACACCAAGCTCCTGAACAGCGCCACTGGAGAAGAGGATCTCGCCCGCGTCGACTACATCAACGTCCAGCCCCTGCCCCGGGAAGAAGAAAGCCTCCTGATCGCCCGCTTCCGCGACGCCATACCGCACTTTGACGTCATTCTCGTCTCCGACCAGGCCGAGACCCAACAGGGAGGCGTCATCACCTCCGCCGTCCGCGACGCCATCAACGCTGCTGCCGGCGAGCATCCCGGAAAGGTCTTCTGGGTGGACTCCCGCCTTCGTCCCGAAAAGTTCCGCCACGCCATCGTCAAGCCTAATGAAGACGAGGCTAACGCTGCCCTCGATCGCCTCATGCTCGCGCGCGACTATCGCCATCTCCGCGACATCACCCGATCTCCGTTCCTCCCCGTGACCCATGGCGGCCGCGGCGCTCTCATCCTCGATGACCGCGGCGAAACCTGGGTGCCCACCGCTGCCGTCGAGAACCCCGTCGATATCTGCGGCGCCGGCGATAGCTTCAGTGCCGGCGCTTCACTTGCCTACGCCATCACCCGCGATCCGGTTGCCGCCGTGCGCTTCGGCAATCTCGTCGCCTCCATCACCATCATGAAGAAAGGCACCGGCACGGCTTCGCCCGACGAACTGCGCGCCGCTGCCTCCCGCTACCCCGATGCCTAACATCCTCGCCATCGACATCGGCGGTACCAAGTTCACCGTCGCTCTCTTCGCCGATGGCCAGATGCGGCACCGCGTCACCACGCCCACCGACCGCGAAGGTGGCCGCGATTGGATGCTCACCCGCATCCGCGAAGTCGTCGCTTCCTGGCAAACTCCGCTGCACGCCGCCGGCATCGGCTTCGGCGGCCCGGTCGACTTCTACAACCAGCGCGTGTATCTGTCGACACACGTCGACGGTTGGGAAAACACCGACCTCATCGGCTGGGTCCGCGAGACTTTCCGCATCCCCGCCGTCCTCGATAACGATGCCAACGCCGGCGCGCTTGGCGAAGCCCACTTCGGCGCCGGCAAAGGCCACGACCCACTCTTCTACATGACCCTCTCTACCGGCATCGGCGGTGGCATCGTCAGCCACAGCCGCGTCCTCCGCGGCGCTGACTCCTACGCCGGCGAGATTGGCCACCTCACTATTCATCCCGGCGGCAAGCCTTGCCTCTGCGGCGCCGCCGGATGCTTCGAACGCCATTGCTGCG
>CAZCPY010000328.1:0-537 GCA_964499865.1 uncultured Rhodobacterales bacterium
TCTGGCACTGTGTGGTTCCTGTGCCATCCAATTCGTCCAACCATCACCCCAACCCCGCTTTCAACAAACGAAATTGGAATTGTTGGGGCAGTTGCGGTTGTTATAGGAGTTGGTGGGGGTATGCTCGCGGGACGAGCCGTTCTAAGTGGCTGATTTTCCCGATTGACGGGTGCTCCTCGGTGTCGTGCGCGCAGGTGTTGTTTGCTTGGCCGCGCGGGTGTTGTTTGTTTGTTTCCGAGTGCTGGCTTTGGCACTTTTACCGGCACGAGCCATTGGTTGCGCCGCTGTTTCCGTGGGTGCTGTTGCTGTTTCCGCTTTGGCCTTCCGACCCGTTCTTTGCCCCCGTTGTTTCGTGGGTGTGGTGGCAACCGGTGCTGGGGCGATCGCGGCGTCTGTAGTAGCCGTTTCCGTGGTGGTGGCTTTGGCTTTACCGCGACGTTGGGTGGGTGGTTCTGGGGCGATCGAGGTAGCTGTAGGCGTTGTGGCAGAGCGGGTGGCTTTACCGCGTCGTTTGAGTGGTGTTGCGGCGGTTGGTTC
>CAZCPY010000328.1:637-1529 GCA_964499865.1 uncultured Rhodobacterales bacterium
TGGGGTGATCGCGGTATCTGTGGTCGCTTTGGATTGGCGGGTGGTTTTACCGCGTCGTTTGAGTGGTGTTGCGGCGGTTGGTTCTGGGGTGATCGCGGTATCTGTGGTCGCTTTGGATTGGCGGGTGGTTTTACCGCGTTGTTTGGGTGTGGTGGCGGCGGGTGATGCATCGCCTGTTGGTGGGGTAGCGATCGCCTCAGCAGTAACAGGTGATGCTAATGGCGCTGTGGGTGCAACAGGCGTCACGACTTTGCGGCGCATTTTCGTTGGTTTGGCTCGGCCTTTGCCGCTACGTTTGCCAGTGGGGACATAGTTTTTTAGGGTCGCGGGACTGATGGGAATGCCGGTGTTGGTGAGGAGGGTCGCTAAATCGGGGTAGGAATAGCCTTTGGCGAGAGCAGCTTGGAGTGGTTCTTGGAGGACGGTGACGGCTTCTTTGAGGGATAAATCGTCCTTCGCTTTTTCTGGAAGTGCTTGGAGCAACGATTGAATCCCCTTGACAGAATCGTGTTTGACAATTGTGGCGCGGGAACGTTTCGGAGTCGTGGCCATAGTGAAGGCGGCGAATGGGTAGAGATTGTTTCGATTGTAGGGGCAGAATGGCGAAATGCTGCAATGAACCAATGTTGTAGCGGCTAACTGTTTACCGCCGTGAAGCCGCTTTTTGCAGGTCTGACAGTGTATCTCGCTGCCGATGCGTGTTTGCCCGTTGCATAGGTATCACGGCGAACCAGTTGGCTGAGGTGGTAATGGGGCGGCGTGACTCCGGTGGCAGTGGTGGCGATGCGGTGGGGGAGCGGTGACTGTCAGAATTGCCAGTCCGGTTTTGCGGGTGATCCAGTTTTGCTGATCAGGGATGGAGCGGTTCGGTGATGGTTAAGCAAGGTAAAAC
>CAZCPY010000329.1:0-1524 GCA_964499865.1 uncultured Rhodobacterales bacterium
ACCCAGATCGAGGTGGACGAGCCCGAGGACGACCAGATGGCGCTTCTGATGGGCGCCGACATGGACCGCCCGGCGCTGGACGACATGTCCGAGGAAAAGCTCTTGCGCGCGCTGATGGAGGCGCAGGGGGCCAACTGAGGCCCCCGCGCGGGAAGGGGGCGCGATGATCGACGTCGAGGACCTCGTCGCGCTCGTCCGCAACTACAACCCCAGAACCAATGCCGCGCTGATCCGGCAGGCCTATGCCTACGCGGCCGCGATGCACGAGGGCCAGAGGCGCAAGTCGGGCGAGGCCTACTTCACCCATCCCGTCGCGGTGGCCGCGATCCTGACCGAACAGCGGCTGGACGACGCCTCGATCGTCACGGCGCTTCTGCACGACACCATCGAGGACACCAAGTCGACCTGGAGCGAGATCGCCCGCCGTTTCGGCGACGAGATCGCCGATCTGGTCGACGGGGTCACCAAGCTGACCAACCTGCAGCTGTCCAACACCGGCAGCCAGCAGGCCGAGAACTTCCGCAAGCTGTTCATGGCGATGTCCAAGGACTTGCGGGTGATCCTGGTGAAACTCGCCGACCGTCTGCACAACATGCGCACGATCAGGTCGATGCCGCCCGAAAAGCAGGCCCAGAAGGCGCGCGAGACGATGGAGATCTTCGCCCCGCTGGCCGGCCGCATGGGCATGCAGTGGATGCGCGAGGAGCTGGAGGACCTGTCCTTCAAGGTGCTGAACCCCGAGGCGCGCAACTCGATCATCCGCCGGTTCCTGACCCTGCAGCGCGAGGCGGGCGACGTCGTCCACAAGATCACCGCCGACATCCGCCTGGAACTCGACAAGGCGAAGATCGACGCCGACGTCTACGGCCGCGCCAAGAAGCCCTATTCGATCTGGCGCAAGATGCAGGAAAAGGACCTGGCGTTCAGCCGCCTGTCCGACATCTACGGATTCCGCATCATCTGCCGCACCGAGGCCGACTGCTACCGCATCCTGGGCGCGATCCACCAGCGCTGGCGCGCCGTGCCGGGGCGGTTCAAGGACTACATCAGCCAGCCCAAGCAGAACGGCTACCGGTCGATCCACACCACGGTCAGCGGCCGCGACGGCAAAAGGGTCGAGGTGCAGATCAGGACACGCCAGATGCACGAGGTGGCCGAGGCCGGCGTCGCCGCGCACTGGTCCTACCGCGAGGGCGTGCGGGTGCAGAACCCGCTGGCGGTCGATCCCGCGCGCTGGATCGCGAGCCTCACCGACCGCCTAGGCGAGGAAGACGACGACGACTTCATGGAGAACGTGAAGCTCGAGATGTACGTCGACCAGGTCTTCTGCTTCAGCCCCAAGGGCGACGTGATCCAGCTGCCGCGCGGCGCCACGCCCTTGGACTACGCCTATGCGATCCACACCCGGATCGGCAATTCCTGCGTGTCGGCCAAGGTGGACGGCATCCGCGTGCCGCTGTGGACGCGGCTCAAGAACGGCCAGTCGGTCGAGATCATCACGGCCGAGGGCCAGCGCCCGCAGGC
>CAZCPY010000330.1:0-553 GCA_964499865.1 uncultured Rhodobacterales bacterium
ATATGATGTCAGCAATCCCATCAGCATTAAGCGAGGACAAAGCGCTATGGTACCGATCCTCGGTTGTACGTTGGATGGACGGAAGGAACATCTCTACAACCAGGAGAAAGTTCCTGAACACCCAGTTGTTACGATTACTACCACCAATACCACGGGCTTAACTCTGGAACGAGGTCCAGTCACAGTTTTAGAGAATGATAACTATGTCGGTGAGGCGGTAATTGCCTTTACGCCAGTTGCAGGTGAACTTTTTGTCTCTTACGCAGTGGATTTGGGGGTCAAGATTACACCCTCTGCTACCAGCCGAACTGAATTGGCAGCCATTCGGTTTGGAAAGGATGACTACCTTCTGCGGGATGAATATGACATCCAACAGGTTGAGTACAAGATTGAAAATCGTAATCCGGAGCCACTCAATCTGGTGATTGAGCAACGCATTCGGAACAACTATGAGTTGTTCAACACACTTGTGCCCTTTGCCCAAACGGCTGAGTTTTATCGTTGGCGGATACGAGTACCTGCTCGTTCGAGCATTCAATTCCAGGTTCAAGAG
>CAZCPY010000330.1:563-1523 GCA_964499865.1 uncultured Rhodobacterales bacterium
ACTCCCGGTATGAAGCAATTCAGAAGTTGAGTTATCGCACCTTGTCCGATTATTTGCAAAATAAGTTCATTGATGCGTCATTTTACGATCGCCTGAAAACACTCCTGAACCTGTACCAGCAGTTTCAGCAGAATCAGGACGAGATTACCAAACGACGACAACAGCGAGAGCAACTGATGACAGAACTGCGCATCGGGGCGGAAAAGCTGCAACCCTTAGGGCGGGATGGTGCTGAAGGAGAACTCCGCAAACGCTATGTTGCCAAAATGCAGGAGATGGAAGATACCAGCGAACTCCTGGCACAGGAAATTCATAACCTGGAAATCAATAATGTAACGATCCAACAGACCATCAACTCCCAATTACAAGCTCTCTATGAGATGACCTCCAATTGATCTTCAAAGTCCATATGGGGCTGACCAGTATTATGAACGAGCACAGAAAAGGGGCACAGTGACATCCTCAACCACATCTGATGTGGAAAAAGCTTGCTCAAGATTAGAAAGCCTACGAGTATTGCCGCTATTTTTTCACTCTGTCTAGAGCACAGACATGCTTTCCTGCGATTCGTTTTTTACTTGGTCAGACTGGCAACCATTAGAACTTTGTTGGCGAGGGTCAGTAATTCCATCTAAACCAGGGCTCTACCGGATTCGTCGCGTTGGAAGAGTGAACTTAGACTATAGTAACGTTTCAATCATTGAGCCATGCAGGGGACCTCTGTGGGCAGTGGTTTTACATCTGTGTTTTGCGAGGCGACAATCTGCCAGATAGGGCCGCGCTTCTCCAGCACATGTTTCAGGCGCGTGCGGAGCACACCATTGCTAGTCGGCAAAACGTTGGGCGGAAGTTGCCGAAAGTGACGTACCTCTGTATCTGAGTCAACCACCATAACGCTCGCTCCAATCATTCTGACCTGTCGGACTGTTGCCTTCATTGTGCTGCCGCGAAAAGCACTCA
>CAZCPY010000331.1:0-328 GCA_964499865.1 uncultured Rhodobacterales bacterium
CGGTAGTGCGGTAAGGCAGGGGCCGATCTCGCTCAAAAATTAAAGCCCCCTCCTGGTCCAGGGTGGCCGCGACGATTTCGGCCCCGGTCAATTGCAGCAGCCTTTCTCCCTGGGCGGCAATCTGGTCTAACCGCTGTCTATCCTCCAGTCGGGGCAACCCCAGGAGCTGAATCGCTTCAGCGTAATTGGGCTTGACGGCAGTCACCCCAACATCCCGGTAAGCGGCCAGCTGGCGCGAATCGACCACCAGAATCCGGGGAGAAAGCGCCTGCAGGTTGGCCAGGGTTTGAATCACCCGGGGGGTCAAAATCCCATAGCCATAGTCTGA
>CAZCPY010000331.1:356-1522 GCA_964499865.1 uncultured Rhodobacterales bacterium
CGATCGATAAGTCGCTGTTCCATATCTGGATCAAGGGCTGTCGTCGTCCCCTGGTCAAACCGCAGCAACATCTGAGCCCCCGCCAGTACCCGATGCTTGGCCAGGGTGCGCCGGCTGGGCTGCACCAGCAATTGCTCCGTTGTTACGCCCTGGTGCTCTAACACCTGGCCCAGCAGTTCCCCTTCCTGGTCGGCTCCTATCACCGACAGAAACTGCACCTGCCCACCCAGACTCTGGAGATTGACCGCCGCATTGCCCGCCCCCCCGGCAAAGTTTTGCCGATCGTGGAGGGTCACCACCGGCACCGGAGCTTCCTGGCAGAGGCGATCGCTGCTTCCCTCCAGGTAGCAGTCCAGCATCGCTTCCCCCAGCACCAGAATCTTGCTCTGGCTGAAGGATTGCAACAGGTCAGAGAGATCGAGGAACATGGGGCAGCAGGGAGGAAGGGGACAGAGACAGGGGAGAAGGAGGGACCGCCAGGGGGGGAGCAGCTTTGATCACCGCCGCCGCTTCCGCCAGGTCAGCCACCACATAGTGAGGTAACCGGGGAGGAGACAGAATCCACTCGGTTTCATTGCCGTTATCAAGCAGAATGGTGCGACAACCGGCCCGCATCCCGGCTTCCATGTCATTGAGAATGTCGCCAATAAACCAGGATTGGGACAGTTCAATACCATGCTCTTGGGCTGCCTGCAGGATCAGACCGGGTTCGGGCTTGCGACAGGTACAGTCGATCGCGTAGGCAGCGACCTGGCCCTGGGGATGGTGGGGGCAGTAGTAAAACCCGGTCAGGGGCACGCCAAAATCGCCTAATAGCTGCTGCAACCGGGCTTCGACCCCGGTCAGGGCCGCTTCTGGAAAGTAGCCCCGTGCCACCCCCGATTGATTGGAAATCACGATCAGCTGGTAACCAGCCTGGTGCAGCAGACGTAAACCCATTTCAGCCCCCGGAGTCAGGCGGATCAGAGCCGGGTTGACGTTGTAGGGGACATCTTCAATTAAGGTGCCGTCTTTGTCGAGGAATACTGCTTTCATCAGCGTTAGGGCCAGGAACTTTCTTGCATGGGAATCACCATCACTTCCGGGATCACCGTTTCTGGGGGCTGGGTGAGAATGAACCGAATGGTGGCCGCCACATTTTTGGGATCTTGCAATTTCTCTAGAGG
>CAZCPY010000332.1:0-1516 GCA_964499865.1 uncultured Rhodobacterales bacterium
CCCGTGGGCAGCCCCGTTCAGGTGTGTGGTCGGGCGCCGCTGGCGGCGCCGTCGGTGCCGGGGCTAGCCCCGGGCGGCCATCGTCGAGGTCGCCGCCTTCTTCGGGAAGATCTCCTTGAAGGCCTTCTCGAACTTGTCCATCTCCTCGGGCAGGCCGACCGAGACGCGCAGGTGGTTCAGCATCGGCGGGAACGGCCGGCCGACCAGGATGCCCTTGTCGCGGAACTCCTGGATCACCGGCTGCACGGTGCGCTCGCCGATGCTGACCATGAAGAAGTTGGTCTGCGAGGGGATCACCGGGTAGCCGTGGGCCTCGAGGGCCCGGGTGGTCTTGGTGCGCGAGGCGATGATCTTCGCCTTCACGTCGGCCTGGCCGGCGGTGTCCTTCAGCGAGGCGACCGCGCCCCACTTGGCCAGCACGTTGACGCTGTTCGAGGCGTAGACCCGCAGCTGCTTGATGATCTCGGGGGTCGACACGGCATAGCCGATGCGCATCGCCGCCAGCGCCGCGATCTTCGAGAAGGTGCGGGCGACGATCACCGGGCGGCCTTCGAGGATGTACGGGATCGAGGTGCCGTAGGCCGGGTCGTCCACGAAGTGGTGGTAGGCCTCGTCGATGAGGATCGGCATCGTCTTGGGGATGCTCTCGACCACCTTCTTCACGTCGGCGGCGCTCACCACCATGCCGGTCGGGTTGTTCGGGTTGCAGAGGTAGAACAGGCCGACGGTGGCGGCGTTCTTGTTGGCCTCGTTGATCATGGTGTCGAAGTCCTGCTGGTAGTTCTTCAGCAGGGGCACCTTGATGCCTTCGGCCTTGATGTTGGTGGCGTGCTGGTAGACGGTGGCGTAGGTCGGGTCGGCGCCGACGACCTTCTTGCCGCCCATCAGGAACGCCTCACCGACCACCTCGAGCACTTCGCCCGAGCCGGGGGTGAGCAGGATGTTCTCGGGCTTCACGCCGTGGTGGTCGGCGATGGCCTGGATGACGTTGCCATCCGGATAGCCGTAGCGGTTGGCGTACTTCCAGGCGCCGTTCATGGCGTCCATGACCGCCTTGGGCGGGCCGTAGTTGTTCTCGTTGCTGGCCAGCTTGGCGAAGGCGTCGTAGTCGGCATCGCTGCCGCGGAACTGGGCGGTCTGCCCCTGCGCGAAGAGCGCCGACGACGGCCGCAGCCCGAGGGCGCCCATCGCCGCGGCGACGCCTCCGAAGAACCGACGGCGAGAAAGCGGATGCCTGACGTCCATGAACCCTCCCAAAGTGGAAACGGCCAACCCGACAAAGGTTACCCGATTCGGTCCCGTTTGCCCAAGCCCTTCGAATGGCCCGGAAGTGGTCCATCTCCCGCCGACATCGCATGCAGAATCAGGAGACCGTGCCCTCGCTGCCCGATGCCGCCCGCGCCCTGCTGTGCGCCGTCCTGACCGCCCTGGTCAGCGACGCGCTGCTCACCGGCGTCACCGGCCTGGCCGACGTCACGGCGCGCGGCGGCGGCCCGCGCTGGGAGTGGGCCGGGCC
>CAZCPY010000333.1:0-877 GCA_964499865.1 uncultured Rhodobacterales bacterium
CTAATGCGCCTCGAAACTGCTTTTTGGTGACTTTTTCCTGCAACACCTGGGAGAGCTTTTGCCAAAATTTATAGCCAACATACTTCTCAATGTATTGGGGATTCGTGGGGTAAATTTCTTCGTAGGTTTTTCCTTCCCAGGAACCAATAAATACTTTTCGCTCCAGATCACTCAAATGTTTTCCAGTGTTTGTATAAATTAGGCGATCGACTAACTCTAAGGCTTCTTTAATATCCATACCCCGTCCTAAACCAGATTTAGTTGTGTCGTAACTTGTTGCAATCTGGTTTTCTAATTCATGCGTGTGTAGGCAACAAATTCAGGTCTTGTAATCGTCTGGCACCCTAAATTAATTCTAGTTTGCATAATTTTTGTGTTTTTGACAGAGATCACAAAAAGGGATGATTTCGGTAAGGGTGCAAAAGTGAGACGGTAGAAGTTCTACGTCATGTACCAGGAGGCGCTACCAGCAGGGTACAGGGTAAACCACAAATGACCAAACACCAGTGACTAATGACCTATGACCGCTACTTAATTACTAATTTCATCTACCTTTTATGAGCTTTCATGAGTTTTTATGGTTTCGCAAAAAAGGTTTTTATGAGCTTCTTTTGCATCACTTCATGGAGCTTTTTTGAGTCATTGAACGTGTTGATCACGATCACTTTGAAAAAGTGAGATCCTATGATTTTTTCTGGTTCTCTTAACTGGAAAAGTTGGCGAAGCTATTGACAGATTGAATTCGTTACTTGAGTTTCTTTCGTCTACTAAGAGTTAGCTGGCGAGAGCATGCCAGAAGAGGAGACAACCATGTTTAGCCCCACCACCACCATGATTGCTGACTGTGTGACCCGGTTACAGGCTGGCTATCGTGAAA
>CAZCPY010000333.1:887-1515 GCA_964499865.1 uncultured Rhodobacterales bacterium
ACCTACGGTAACTTAAGACCCGACTATGCCGATGTCATTAGCCAGGTGGCAACCGTCGCACTGGATGCGATCGCCCGCAGCGATGCACTCTACCACAATGTGGAACACACCATTCTCGTTACCCTGGTCGGTCAGGAAATTCTGCGGGGCAAGCAACAGCAGGAAGGAAATGTGAGTTGTCGGGATTGGGCACACTTCATCGTCTCCCTGCTGTGCCATGACATTGGTTATGTGCGTGGCGTGTGCCAGCAGGACGACCTGGAAAACCGTTCCTACGTGACGGGTGTGGGTGACGGTAAGGTGGCGATCGCCCCCAGTGCCACCGATGCCAGTCTGACTCCCTACCATGTGGATCGGGGTAAGCAATTTGTCCAGGAACATCTATCGGGGCAAATCCGCCTGGATCTGGCGGTGATCAAGCAAAACATCGAACTGACCCGTTTCCCCGTACCCAAGGATGAATTGCACGAACAAACCAGCACCTACCCTGGTCTGGCACGGGCAGCGGATTTAATTGGGCAGTTAAGCGATCCGCGCTATCTGGAAAAGATTCCCGCTCTGTTCTACGAATTTGCCGAAACGGGTGCAAATGAGGCGTTGGGTTACCGTTATCCGGCTGATTTACGTG
>CAZCPY010000334.1:0-1515 GCA_964499865.1 uncultured Rhodobacterales bacterium
ATCCTACCCCGGGTTGGGCTGGGTTGTCTTAGTTCGACAATCCACCCAGGAAGCCTTTGCTAAGGCGGGGGCTTTACAACAACAAGTTATCCTCTGGGGCATTCTGCTTGGAATTTTAAGTGGGGCTCTCGCCTGGTGGATTGCAGGGCGGTTCCTTGATCCGGTCTTGATGGTTGCCCTGGCGGCTCACCGCATCCGGCGGGGAGAGCCCAATGTCCATATCCCAGTCTTTCAGGGCAATGATGAAGTTGCCAAGTTATCCAAAGCCGTGAGCTTGCTCTTTACCAATCTGGAACAACAAAAGAAACTGTTGCGGCAATTCAATCTCGAACTGGAACAAAAGATTGAGGAACGGACTGCCGCCCTTCAGCTTGCGAACCAGGAATTGCAACGGCTGACGATAGTAGATGGCTTGACGGGAATCGCCAATCGCCGCTCCTTCGACCAACACCTGGCTCAAGAATGGCAACGGTCTCTACGAGAGCAGTCTCCGCTATCCTTGATTCTGCTCGACATTGATTATTTCAAACGCTACAACGACTGCTATGGCCATCCTGCTGGCGATTCCTGCCTGCAACAGGTGGCTCACGTTCTCAACGCTCAGATTCATCGCTCTCATGACTTAGCGGCTCGTTATGGCGGCGAAGAATTTGCCGTCATTTTGCCCAACACAACCCTTGAAGGGGCCGTTCATGTTGCAGAAACGATCCGCCAAACAGTGAAAGCCTTACAACTACCGCACGCCCAATCCCCCGTCGCACCAGTTGTCTCTCTCAGCCTGGGGGTAGCGACGATCGTGCCGTCCGCAGAAGACTCTCCCTCTTTGCTCATCAAACAGGCGGACAACCAGTTGTATCACGCAAAAGCAGCAGGCCGAAATCAAGTCAGGCCCCAACCGGATGGAGGGGGCTAGAGAACCATCCCCATTCCAAGCCCTTCCTTCATCCCAGACTAAGATTGCTCCAGTTCAGTGGACATCTGAATAAAACCTGACCTTAATGGTCAAGTTTGCCGCAGCAGATGGAGTACATCAAACAACTCCTCATCCTGCAACTGCCTCCGGGAACGGCCCTGCAACTGCTGCTGAATAAACTGCATTTCCGGCGGATTCCACCCCAGACGATCTGCCTCAACCCCAATCAGAGCAATCACCTGGCTCAAGTCGTCGCAGACCAGGACATACCCCTGGTAGTTCACCATCAGCTCTGCCGCAGGCTCTACCGATACCGTTGGTGAACCAATAGCCGGTGACGATCGTTCCCCACCTGAATTGACTTCCCCACCCCCACCAGGGCCAGAGCCAGGAGTCACCCCAGCCTGCTGCCGATTCATCCGTTTCCGCGCATTCGATGTCCACCCTCGGCGAATCGCGTTGACAAGCTGTGCTGACGGAGTTCGGGTATTCCCCCGTTGGATCTGTTCTGCTACGGCTTCCACTGCATTGCGTACCCGCTCCAGCGCTTTCTGGCCCTCCTGGGCCACATACTGCAAAATCACGGCCTGGATGGTTGGGTT
>CAZCPY010000335.1:0-1515 GCA_964499865.1 uncultured Rhodobacterales bacterium
GAACTGGCCCGGGAGATTGTTAAGGGTGGAGTCAGGGGTGAGCAGGCCAAGCGTAAGCTGGTGCGTTCTAACCTGCGGCTGGTGGTTTCCATTGCCAAGAAATACTTAAACCGGGGTGTTCCCTTTCTCGATCTGATTCAAGAAGGGGCCATGGGTTTGATGCGAGCCGCCGAAAAGTTTGACTACGAACGGGGCTACAAGTTCTCAACCTATGCTTACTGGTGGATTCGCCAGGGTATTACCCGGGCGATCGCTTCTCAGTCGCGTACGGTGCGGCTCCCCGTTCACATGGTAGAGAAGCTGAATCAGGTGCGGAAGGCCCGTCAACAGTTGTCTCAAGAACTGGGCCGCAAACCCACCAAGCAGGAATTAGCCGCAGCTCTAGAGATTGATGAAGATAAACTGGAGCAGGTGTTGGATGTGAGTCAGGGCACCCTGTCTCTCCATGCCTGGGTCGGGCGGGAAGAAGATACGGAACTGATGCAACTGATCGAAGATGCCGATAACGTTGCACCCAACGATTGCCTCGACCACAAACTCCTGTGCGATCGGCTCAATTCGGTGCTCGATCATCTCAGCGATCGGGAGCGGGATATCATTAAGCTCCGGTTTGGTCTGACCGACGGCCAGCACTACACCCTCACCGAGATTGGCGAGTTGTACCATCTCTCCCGGGAACGGGTGCGGCAGATTCAGGCAAAAGCCATGCGGAAGCTCCGTCATCCCCGACGGCAGGCTCTGCTAAAAGACTGGATACGCTAACTGAAAGGTTTAAGTACGCTCGCTGCTAACAATTAGTGTCGTTGAATCAACTACCGTAGTGCAGATCGATCGCAGAGGAATTTGCACTACGGGCAGTTTTTACATTGAAGCATTAAGACTGGAAGCCTGCTAAGTATTGGCCTTGCAGCCAACAACAGACCTCAAGAGCGATCCATTCTATCTACTGCCGAAGAGTAACCCGGATGATAGAGGCTCTGTAGTATTAGTTAATACTAAACTAAACAGCATATACGTTGTCTAGTTACAAACAGGGTTGAAATGTTGACCTGTGAATACCCGAAAGTTCGTGTTTTAGTCGTCGATGACCATGAGCTGACTCGTTTTAGTCTGAGCCTTGCTCTGCAAAATCAGGCCGATATTGAACTGGTTGGTCTGGCCAGTAACGGGCAGGAGGCGATTAATTTAGTGCAGGAGCATCAACCAGATGTAGTGATTCTAGATCTACAAATGCCTGTTCTGGATGGATTAAGTGCTTCAAGCCAGATCAAAACCAGCTGTCCCGGCATTCATATTCTGGCCTACTCCTCCCTGGAAGATCCTCAAACGGAGGTGATGGTGCAGACGGCAAATATTGACGCATTCTGCAAAAAAGACACCGATACTGCGGAACTGATCCAGATTGTCCGCTCCCTGGGACAGCAGGTTACCCGTAACCCCACAAACGGTTAAGGGCTTTTCTTTCTAAGATCTTTTTGACGGTAGTGGGCTATCCGTTAGTAGTTGCTTCTGGAA
>CAZCPY010000336.1:0-1507 GCA_964499865.1 uncultured Rhodobacterales bacterium
GATCGGTGTCGAGCAGCGCCACGCGCAGGCCCCGGCGGCGGAAGGCCACCGCAAGGTTGGCTGCAAGCGTCGTCTTGCCGGAACCGCCCTTCTGCTGGGCGACGGTCAGGACGTGGGATGTGGGGGGCATGGGCGCACCTTTCCGCGGTGCAGCATAGGGCGATTCGCCGGGAAGGTCAGCAGCGGATCGACCCGCGCATCTCGCCGCTGTCGCCTTGCAAGGTGGTTTCGGACAGCGTGCAGCCGGTGACGGGCTCGATCAGCCCGATCATCGCGGCGCGGATCGCCCGGTGTTCGCCGGGGACGGCGGGGCCCAGGCGGATCACCTCGACCCGCCGGTCGGTGTGGAAGACGACATAGCGCCGCCCGTCGACCACGGTTTCCTTGCGCATGGCCCCCTGGAATTCGGGTGCAGGCTGCGCCCCGCAGGCGGCAAGGACGACAGGGAAGGCAAGGCGAAGCCGCATACCCCCCTTGTCGCCGCGGCAAGGTTAACGGCGCGTTAACGCGCCCCCCTGCCCGGGCCTCGCCAAACCGTCGGCGTGGCCCATGCCCCGGCACGGCCAGGCCCGGCGCAAGGGCCGGCGCAAGGACCGGCTCGGGGATCGTCGGGCGCGGGGGTCGTCGGGCGCAGCCGGCAGCGCCGGCACGCAGGCGGTGCAATCGCGGCCGACCAAGATCGGCGCGGGCCCGACCCGCAGGGCGACGGCCCTTGCCCCGGCGCACGTCCTCCCCCCTCCCGCGCGCGTGCCGGGCAGAAGGGGCCTCCGCGGCCCGGGCGGGTCGCAGGGCCCCGATGCCTGCGGCAGAGGGCTCAGGCGGCCTGCTTCTTCTCGATCTCGCGCTTGATCTTCAGCGCCCGGGTCGACAGGTTGTCGTCCTTCTCCGCCGCAAGGAAGGAGTCAAGCCCGCCCCGATGGTCGACCGACCGCAGCGCATGGGCCGAGATGCGCAGGCTGAAGGACCGCCCCAGGATGTCCGAGATCAGCGTGACCTCGTTCAGGTTGGGCAGATAGCGGCGCTTGGTCTTGTTGTTGGCGTGGCTGATCATGTTCCCGACCATCGGGCCCTTGCCACTGAGTTCGCAGACACGCGACATTGTCGTCTTCCCCGGCTGACGCCGACACCCCCGCCAACGGCGGGGGCCCGGCCGAATTCCACCGGGGGCGCATAAGCCCTGTCACCCGGCGCGTCAAGCGGGCGCGCGCGCGGCCCGGGCGCGCCAGCCCGCCACCCCTGATTCCGGACCCGCAGCCGGCGCCCGCGCCGGCCCCGCGGCTGCGGCGAACAGCACCGGGTTGCCCAGGTTCGGCCCAGGCGTGCGCGCGAAGACGGGACAAGTCGCCGGGACCTGCGTGCCGGCGGCCCGGTCCGTTAAGGCCACCGTCCCGACACAGTCCGCAACGTGGTGCGTCGCGCGGCAGGCGCGGGGGGAAAATCCGCTCTGGCCGGCACCCTGCCCCGGCGCCTGAAACAAATTGCGTGCCTTCGGCACATTCCTTTCCTG
>CAZCPY010000337.1:0-572 GCA_964499865.1 uncultured Rhodobacterales bacterium
ATATTGAAAGGGGTGGTTCTGTTGAAATGATGATGCTTCTGGAGTACTGTCCTGCTATTACCGAACGCATTACACTTTATTCGCGTGCTCAGTTTATGACCAACTATGGGCCTAACCACCACAACAGAAGTTACCAAAATTTTCGGACGGGACTCCGGGTAAAAAAAACTGTGGCGGGCGTTGCATTAAATATTGACGAACGTGGAAGTGAAATTACCACGCTTCACAATCTAGGGGTATTTCTCCGTTATGAATTAAACTAACATTTTGAAATAATGAATAATCTATTCTACCTGTTGGCACTAGGCGCAGGTCTATTATTGCCTATGCAAATTGCTTTCAACAACAAGCTTACTCACTATTCAGGTAATCCGGTTACGTCATCGCTAATTTCCTTTTCGGTGGGCACAATCGCCTTGTTACTGTACAGCATTTCTCACTTTCAGTCATTCTATAAATCACTTCAACAGCTGGGTAACGCACCCGGCTATGCATGGCTTGGTGGCATGGTTGGTGCGTTTTACATTATCAGCACCATTGTTGCTTCGCCAAGAATCGGTTTTGGCGTATTT
>CAZCPY010000337.1:582-1506 GCA_964499865.1 uncultured Rhodobacterales bacterium
CGGCGGACCTTGGCCTTGCCCTATTTCTTGCGCTCGTCATTGGCGGGCAGTTGGTTATGTCTGTGATTGTAGATCATTATGGTTTATTGGGTGCAGCGGTAAAGCCAATTACCTGGTTGAAAGGAATTGGGCTGCTGTTTGTATTCTGTGGGATATTCCTATTGAAAAAGTAAATTAAGAAAAGGTAATGTCCATCGATACACGATAAGTTATACGGTCGGCTGAATCTGGAACTCCATCTTAAACTAGTTCAACTAAATATGATAATTCAGTTCATTTCGATTCGCAACGTTGCACTAGACCTTTGAGCAAAAAAATGTAGTAGTACTCTTAAATCAAAACAAATTACGTATGAAAAAAACTACCATCACAATTGTATTATTCTTCTATTTTCTTCTTGCAAAGGGCCAGGTGACAGAAGAAGTGGGTCTGAGTCCATGGGGAAAAGATGATGAGATTGGAACCCTGAATATGATGACCGATCAGTCTAGGCTACTGATTCTTTCCAGGATTAATTCTGGAAAAGTCTATGACTTAAGCGTGGAATATTTTGTTGGAATGCCCAGCTTTCATTCCTTAGGAGATCCCGCCTACCAATTTTGGCTTACACATACGCCAAGGGGCACTATCGTTGACAACCCCAACGGGCTTGGTAAGGCAATGAATGAAAAAGTTAGCTATACGGGTGATGCCATCTCAATGTATACACATATGGGCACACACATTGACGCCCTTAACCATTTCGGACTGAATGGAAAAATATGGAACGGGTTCTCCGCCAGTGAGCACCTGGGTGATAAAGGCTGGAAAAAAACAGGAGCAGAAACTATACCTGCCATTATAGCGAGAGGGGTGCTTATAGACATACCAGCTTCAAAAAATATCGAAAGCCTGCCACCCAATTATCGTATTAACGCTCAGGAT
>CAZCPY010000338.1:0-1504 GCA_964499865.1 uncultured Rhodobacterales bacterium
CCGCGACGCCGTCCACTCCGGCGTGGTGGTGCCGCCACAGTTTGGGGAAGACATCGCGCGCGGGCGCACCACCACGATTCAGGTGCTGGTGGAAGGCTCCAACTCGAATACCGCGTCGATCATCTCCAACTATGCGGTCGACATCGTGCGCGGCTTCTCCAGTTCGCGCCTCCGGGATTGGGTGAACCAGAAACGAGCGGCAGGGCCGGTAGCGGTACGCGTCAGCGCCCCCGGCATCGATGTGCAACAGCGCGTCTGGTATAACCCGGAGCTGCGCAGCCGCAACTACTTCATACCCGGGGTCGCGGTGAACATCATCACGCTGGTAACGTTGATGCTGACCGCGATGGCCATCGTGCGCGAAAAGGAGATCGGCACGATGGAGCAACTGATGGTGACACCGATTCGCCCATCCGAACTGATGCTGGGCAAGACGCTGCCCTTTGCTTTGGTCGGGCTATTCGACTTCACGCTCATCGTAGTGCTGGGCATGCTGGTGTTCCACATTCCGTTTCAGGGCAACGTGCTGCTGCTGGCCGCGGGCGCGATTCTGTTCCTGTTCACGACACTCGGCGTCGGCATGTTCATTTCGACGATCTCGACGACGCAGCAGCAGGCCATCATGGCGACCTTCTTCTTCTTCCAGCCGGCCTTCATGCTGAGCGGCTTTGCGTTCCCGATTCGCAACATGCCGGAGATCGTGCAGTGGATCACTTATCTGAATCCGCTACGCTACTTCATCACCATCTGCCGCGGTGTGTTTCTGAAAGGCAGCGGCATCGGCGTCCTGTGGCCGGAGTTTCTGGCGCTTGCGGTGTTTGGGTTCCTGATCCTGACCTTTAGCGCCGCCCGCTTCCGGAAGCGGTTGGATTAGCAGCGGGCATCAGCCCTTCGCGCGATACCGGCCTCGCGCTTTCGCGCGTGCGAATGTAGCTGTCTTCCTGGGCTTGCCACAGTTCGCCTAACTTGCGCGCCACTGCCGGTTCGGCCGTAATCAGGTTGCGGCGTTCGGCGCGGTCCTTGCGGATGTTGTACAACTCCCACGGACCCGTCTTGCCCGCGGCAACCAGCTTCCAATCGCCCGAGCGCACGGCACGGTTGTTGTTGTGGTGGAAGTAGAGGAAGTCGCGTTTGAGCCGGTTGTCCCCGGCGAAAGCCGGCTTTAAGCTCTTGCCTGCCAGGGATGGCGATCCGGCGGGCGCCACCGTATCCGGCTTGCCTCCGGCCAGATCCACCAGGGTCGGCACGATGTCCACCAGGTGGCAGGGATCGTGGCGCAGTTCGCCTTTCGCCTTGATGCCGCTCGGCCAGCTTACGAGGAACGGCGATGAGATACCGCCTTCGTGTACCCACGACTTATGCAGCCGGAAGGGTGAGTTAGCGGCGCTTGACCATCCCGGCCCCAGGCACAGATGGCTCGCCGCGGATCCCGGCCGTGCGGATGCATCGTGGCCATCGGCGCGGATGAGCAACTCGGCACTGGCGCCGTTGTCGGAGACAAATA
>CAZCPY010000339.1:0-1150 GCA_964499865.1 uncultured Rhodobacterales bacterium
AAACTCGACGCAGAACCCGTCGCGACGAGCGCGAGCACGAAGGGCAGCCGCGACAGCGGCGGGCGTGGGGGATATGACCGCCTCATCACGCCGGCGTACCTCGATCATTCGTTGGGGGGCAGGTAGTTCACGATCGCCGAATCGAACGCCGCCATGAACGAGTCCTGATCCTGTGGCTCGGCGAGGTTGGCGGCAGCGAGAGTCACAGCGGGGCTTGATTGGACGGCTGCCAGAACACTGGTCTCGTCCCCGGTCAGTTCCTCGCCCTCCCCTTCGATCTTCGCCAGGGCGGATTCGAGCGCCGACCATTGCGGCCCCGTCAACGAGAGCACCCGCATCGCCTGGGGTACCCGCCGGTCCCGGTTGGTGATGTAGTTCAGGGCAAGCTGGCCGGCCCCTTCGGAGACTACCGTGTCCAGCACGTCACCCACTGCTTCGTGAAGTGGCGCGGCGGCAAGATCCCGTGCTCCGCGTGCGGCGCTGAGGCCCGACTGTGCGCTGCTGCGCTGGCCGGCGAGGGTATCGGTCAGACCGTATCTCCGGATCTCGCCGATGACGGCATCGAGCGATGCCGAAGCCTCGGAGCATGATTGATCCGCAGCCATGAATCCCGCCAAATCCTCGCCGGCGGTCGACATGGCGGTCAGCAAGGCCTCGACATCGGCGTTCTCGCAGCCAACCGCGCACAGGCACTCGGCTGAGTACCCGAGCCGTGAGAGCGCGACCAACCCATCAGCGGGTGAGACGGGCTCGTTGTCATACACCAGTGCGGCGTTCGCGGCGGCGGCCAGCGGAGCGGTCGTGACCGGCAAGTTGACGACGACAGAGACCGCGAGCAACGCACCGCACGCGAGCACGATCAGGGTGCCCGACCGTGCAGCGGCCTGGCGGGAATAGAACGCATTGCGACCCTTCGAACCCGCGGCTCGTTCTTGCGCGTTTGACATGTGAGGACTCCCGGGAGGTGTGACGGAACACCGGAGTATAAGCGCGGCACCGTACGCCACACATGGTGCCTGCGCTCAGAGGCTACATCTCCACCTCGTCGCGAGCAATCAAAAACTCTGAAACCGAGCAACGGGCTTCGGTTTGCATTCTGTCCGCATGTTTCAAGAACGACAAGATTGATCGCGCAGACTTGGCCGGTGCG
>CAZCPY010000339.1:1160-1500 GCA_964499865.1 uncultured Rhodobacterales bacterium
CACACCAACAAGTTCCAAGTGGCTCGCAGAGTGCGCGATGCTGCGAGCCAAATTCTGATTCTTGTTGAAATTCGGATTGACAGAACTCGGAGGCGCGTTAGGTTGACCCGCGTTGGCGATTGTCATCTTGCCGTGACTCGCCGCTGGGCGTGCATGTGTTCCGGGAGGAGCCGAGCCCCAGTCTGTTCCGGGGGCTCTTCCGGGGGGAACTCCTCAGCGACATTTCAGGTTTCGCGTTTGCGGAGAACTTCCGATGAAGCGGAATCCGTTGAGCGAGAGCGAGAGCTCGTTCGGTGATCGCACCAGCAACGATGGTGCGTTTGCACAGAATCACCTTGGA